>NZ_JBLVKW010000065.1:0-47323 GCF_048270745.1 Streptomyces sp. NPDC056231
ATTACCTGGACCAGCACAACATCCACCGGCCGAAGTCCTGGAGAAGCAGCGGTAGTTGACACCGCTCATTCCAAGATCCCCGACAGAGTCAAGCTAAGGGGCGAGCGTGATCGAGTCGCCCTCGACCTTGATCGAAGCGGCGGGCAGCGGTTCGGTGGCCGGGCCCGCCGACACACTGCCCGTCGCGGCGTCGAACTTGCTTCCGTGGCAAGGGCAGTTGATCGTGCCGCCCGAGACGCTCGACACCGCGCACCCCTGATGCGTGCACTTCGACGAGAACGCCTTGAACTCCCCGGCCTTCGGCTGCGTGACGACGACACCCTTGTCGGCGAAGACCTTCCCGCCGCCCTCGGGGATGTCGGCGGTCTTGGCCAGGACGCCCGCAGCACCCCCGGCACCGGCCTGTTCGACGGAAGTCGAGCCGCCCGAGTCCTTCGAGCCGCACGCGGTGAGTACGACGGCCACTCCGACGGCACCGGCGGCTGCGACGACGGTGCGACGCCCGGGACGGACCTCGTGCTCCTGTGATGCGCTCATGCCGGCATTCCCTTCCGCGTTGTTCATGGCTTCGACCAGGGATACGCGCGGTCGATGCTCCGTGTTCAACGACTGAGGGATTTCTTCAGGAAGTCCCGCTCCAGGAGCAACAGATGGGCGGCCGTCTCCTCCTGGGTGACCAGGTGGGTCGACCCGGAGAGCGGCAGTACCGTGTGCGGTCGTCCCGCCGCCAGCAGCGCGGCGGAGAACCGCAGCATGTGGGCGACGGTCACATTGTCGTCGGCGAGTCCGTGGACCAGCATGAGCGGCCGCGTCAGCCGGTGCGCCTCGGGCAGCAGCGAATTGCGCTCGTACGTCTCCGGGTCCACCTCCGGATGACCGAGAAACCGCTCCTCCCAGTGGGTGTCGTACAGCCGCCGGTCGGTCGGTGCGGCACCCGCGACCGCCGCGTGGAACACGTCCGGGTGACGCAGTACGGCTGCGGCCGCGAGATAGCCGCTGAACGACCAGCCGCGCATCGCCACTCTCTCCGGGTCCAGTTGGGGATACTGCGCTACCGCCGCGTGCAACGCGTCCGTCTGATCCCGCAGGACAGCCGTCAGCCGGTCGCCCCGCACGGATTTCTCCCACGCCTCGCCGCGCCCCGGAGTGCCACGCCCGTCTGTGACCAGCACCGCGAACCCCTGCTCGGCGAACCACTGGGCGACTGCGGTCCACCAGCCGCGCGCCTGCAGGACCAACTGCATGCCGTGGCCCGCGTACGGGCTGAGCAGGACGGGCAGACGGTCGTCGCCGGGGCGGTGCCAGGACGGCAGGTACAGGTGGCTGCGCAGTTCCCGCTCTCCCAGGCTCAGTGTGAGCGGCCGCGGGGTGACCACGGGAGTCTCCGCGAGGACTCCGATCCGCCCCGTCGGCGCACCGTCGCGCAGCACCGACACCGCCTGCCCGTCCGGGGTCCTGCTGTCCAGTACGAGCGTGGGGCCGCCTGCCGCGGCCGTGTGCACACCCGGTGTCCCACTGATGCGTACGGGACCGTCGCCGGTCGACCCCGCCGCGTACGACCAGACATGGATGTCCGTAGGCTCCTCGCTCGCGGTGAAGAACACCCGGTCACCGACGGCGCCGACGACCTCGCGGACCTCCAGTCCCGGCGGTGTCGTACGGCCGTCGATGTCCAGTCCCTGGGTGTCGCCGCCGGGATGCGCGGGGACGACGAGCGCCCCGGAGGCGAGGCGCAGCGGCGTACCCGGCCGGAGCGCGACCCACGCGGGATCGTGGGCGCGGTGCAGAGTCCGGGTCTCTCCTGTGGCCGGATCCACCGCCAGGACATACACCGAACGCTGATCACGTGTCTGTACGGAGACCAGCGGACCGTGCCGGTCCCACGCGGCCGTGGCGACATACTCGAACGCCGGGTCCGTCCAGGTCCCCTGCGGGTGGTCCTCGCCCGCGGCCGTGGGCAGCCGCACCGCGACCCGTTCGCCCGACACCCGCACCAGGTGCAGCGACACCTCCGCGTTCGCCGTGCCCGCCGCCGGGTACGCCACAGCGCGCGGCGGACGCTCCGGATTCGCCGGATCGCTGATGTATCTGCGCCGGACCATCGAGGTGTCCACGCGTGCCACCAGCAGCGCATCGCTGTCGGGGGACCACCAGTAGCCGCGCGGTCGCCCGAGCGACTCGGCCGACACATAGTCGGAGAGCCCGTACGTCACGTGCCCCGTCCGCTCCTCCGGTTCGGCCACCGGCCGGTCGTCGGTCCCGTCGCTCCGCACCGTCCGCAGTGCGCCCCCGGAGACGTACGCGATCAAGGCGCCATCGGGCGAGGGCCGCGGATCGACCACGGGTCCGGCGGTGGCGATCCGGCGCGGGGTGCCACCGTCCGTCCGTACCACCCAGAGCTCGCCCTGGAGGGCGAAGGCGACGAGCCCGACTTCGGCGTCCGTCGCGTACGACACCACTCCGGTCGACGTCTCCCTGGCCCGCTCCCGGCGTGCCAGCTCCTCTTCCGGTACCTCGCCGGGGTCCGTGTCTGCGCGCTGCAGGGCGGGCGGGTCGGCGAGTATCCGCTCGCCTCCGTCCTCATGCAGCCACAGGCGGCTCACCGGGTCGGTGCCGCCCGTCGTCCTGACGAAAAGGACCCGCCCGCCGTCGGGCGACACGGTGAACTGCCGGGGCACCCCGAGCGAGAAACGCCTGGTGCGGGCGGATTGGAGCGGCAGTTCACCGGCGTGGGCTGAGGCGGCTTCGGCCGTGGTCATTTCGGTGTTCCTTTCGGTCGTGATCCGCTGCTGCGATCAGCATTGAGGCAGGTGCCAGCTGTCGCGCAACGCATTTAAGGCATGGCTGCTGCGCCTCAGTTGCCTGCACGCCTCCTGCCACCGGATGAGCTCGCCGCAGCCTGATGCCCCGCGGCGCGTCCTGGCTTCGGTCGCGACGGCAGGGTTCGGCCCTTGCCGTGGAGGGAGAAGCCCGGCTGCCGGATAGCCTGGGAAAATGCTCACCGACGCCGCTGCGTGCGGGCGGCTCGTTCCCGGGCATCGTCGAAGCCGACGATCTCGGTATCTATGTCATGAAGGCGCCGAGATCAGCCCTCTGACCTGGGTTTCCGGCAGGTCTTAAGCCCCTTGCCTGCGGCAATGACGAGGAAACTTTCCAGCCGCTCCCCGGCGGGAGCGGCTGGGAAGTTCGGGCACAACGGGAAGCGTGGCACGTCGGGCGATGGGGCGATCGTGGTGCGGCCTGGGCGAGCGGCTTGATCCGTCCCAACAGTGGACGGCAGGTTCGCTGCCGTCCTCGCCCGACCTGGCACCGTCCCGGTCGCCCGGGTCGACCGGCTCTGCACCGCCCCTGGCCCTTAGGACGGGTGGCCGCCGGCCGCTGCTGCCTGCGAACCTGCAGAGAAGGATGCGCGGTCACACGGGCACATTCCGTCTGATTTTCGGTCGCGGCCAGCGCCACAGCGAACATTTAGCGGCGATTTGGTGCGTGGTGTCCTATATCCGACCATGGGATGGATCCCCCGGCGGTTTCCGCAGGAGGCGTGCGCCCGCACGCTGCCGCTGCACGCGGGCCGGGGGCCGTGGCGAGGCCCCGCGGGGCAGGCGACGGTACCGAGCACGATGAAAGGCGCACCATCCCCATGCACGACACCGGAACCGTCTCGCAGCCGGCTCCGGCCCCGGGCAGCCCCGCTCCGGCCCCGACCCGAGGCCCCGCCTCCGCCCAGAAGGGGCAGTTCCCGTCCCCGGAGCGCGAAGGGGGCAGCCGGCACGCCCGGCGCTTCGGGCTTCCGGTCGCCACCGCGCTGGTCATGGGCAACATCATCGGCGGCGGCATCTTCCTGCTCCCCGCGTCCGTCGCCCCGTACGGCACCGTCAGCCTCGTCGCCTTCGGCGTGCTCACCATCGGTGCCATCGCGCTCGCGCTCGTCTTCGGGCGGCTCGCGCAGCGTGACCCGCGCACCGGCGGGCCGTACGTCTACGTGCGCGAGGCCTTCGGCGATTTCGCGGGCTTCCTGGCCGCCTGGTCGTATTGGATCACCTCCTGGGTGAGCAATGCGGCGCTCGCCGTCACCGCCGTGGGCTACCTGGACGTGCTGCTGCCCCTGCATCATTCGCCGTGGCTGATGATGACCGCCGCACTCGTCGTGCAGTGGCTGCCGGCACTCGCCAACCTCGCCGGGACCCGTTACGTCGGCGCGGTGCAACTCGTCTCCACCGTGCTGAAGTTCGTGCCCTTGCTGCTGGTCGCGATCGGAGGGCTGTTCTTCTTCGACCCGGACAACCTCGGTCCCTTCCAGGCCACCGAAGGCAGCGCCCTCGGCGCGGTCTCGGCGTCCGCAGCGATCCTGCTCTTCAGCTACCTCGGCGTCGAGTCGGCGGCGGTCAGCGCGGGGGAGGTGCGCAACCCGCGGCGCAACGTCGGGCGGGCGACCGTCCTCGGAACGCTCGGCGCGGCGCTGGTGTACCTGCTGGGCACCCTCGCCGTCTTCGGTACTGTCGCGCACGACAAGCTGCTCACCTCCAGTGCCCCCTTCACCGACGCCGTCGACGCCATGTTCGGCGGCACGTGGGGCGGCGCGGCGGTCGCCTGCGCGGCTCTGGTGTCGATCGTGGGAGCGCTCAACGGCTGGACGCTGCTCAGCGCCCAGACCGCGTACGCCGCCGCCCGCGACGGGCTGTTCCCGGCACGCTTCGCGGTGAAGCGGCGGGGTGTGTCGACCTTCGGCGTGATCGTCACGGTCGTCCTCGCCTCGCTGCTGACTGTCTACAACTACATGGCCGGGACGGCCCGGGTGTTCGAGATCCTGGTGCTGGTCACGACCTTCACCGCGACCGTTCCGTACCTCCTGGCGACGGCGGCCCAGCTGTACTTCCTCGTCTCGGGGCAGGGCGACCGGGTCCGCCCGGCTCGCCTCGCCCGCGACGCCGTGCTCGCGCTTGCCGCTTTCGGCTTCTCCATGTGGCTCCTGGCGGGTTCCGGCTACGCCGCCGTCTACCAGGGCGTGCTGTTCCTCTTCGCGGGTGTCCTGGTCTACGCGTGGATGTCGGCCCGCAGGGCGCGCGCCTGACGCTTCGGCGGGGGGACCGGTCAGCCGGCCGGGTGTGGACGGGCGCGTCGGTAGGTGCTGGCTGGAGGCGTCACCGTAGGGGCGACAGACACGGCATCGCCCCTTTTGGCGGCGGGGACTCGCACAGTGCTTGCGAGGTGGGCCCGGCGCACCGGCGCGGTCCCACCCGGTACGTCAGGGCCAGGTCGGCCGATCAGGTGCCGATACCGCGATTCTGCGTAATCCCTTCGAGTAATGCGTTACCCGTAAAGGGCGAACCGGAACAATAAGGGACGGGTGACGGAAGGGAGATCGACGGGAGAGTGGTGCATGCCCCTGCGGAAACGTAAGGCGCGGCTGAAGACTCGGGCCGGGAAGGCGGCGGTCAGTGGATACCGGGCGATGGATGCGCGCCTGCCCGTCAGCGAGCTGGCCAGGCCGTTGCTGCGCAAGGCCTTTCCCGACCACTGGTCTTTTCTCCTCGGCGAGATCGCCCTTTACTCCTTTGTGGTCCTGCTCCTCACCGGCGTGTATCTCACCCTGTTCTTCGACCCGAGCATGACGGAGAGTGTCTACACCGGTTCCTATGTGCCCCTTCAGGGCGAGAGGATGACGCAGGCCTACACCACCACCCTCCACATCAGCTTCGCTGTGCGCGGAGGCCTGCTGATGCGTCAGATCCACCACTGGGCGGCCCTGGTGTTCGTCGCCGCGATCGCCGTCCACATGCTGCGGATCTTCTTCACCGGTGCCTTCCGTAAACCGCGGGAGGCCAACTGGATCGTGGGCGTGACACTGTTCGTACTCGCGCTCCTCGAAGGATTCGCGGGTTACTCGCTGCCCGACGACCTGCTGTCCGGTACGGGCCTCAGGACGGCGGCCACCATTGTGGGGTCGATCCCTGTCGTCGGAACGTACCTGGAGCTGTTCGTCTTCGGAGGACAGTTCCCGGGCGATGCCGTGATCCCTCGTCTGTACCCCGTGCATATCCTGCTCGTGCCCGGTCTGATCGTGGCGCTGATCACCGCTCATCTCATCCTGGTGGTCTACCTCAAACACACCCACTGGGCGGGTCAGGGGAAGACCAATAAGAACGCCGTCGGCTCACCGGCATTCCCTCACTTCACTGCGAAGACCACAGGTTTCTTCTTCATGGTGTTCGGCGTACTGACCTTGCTGGGTGCGCTCGCCCAGATCAACCCCGTATGGAACTACGGCCCCTACCGTGCCAACCAGGTATCCGGTAACGCGCAGCCGGACTGGTATGTCGGATTCCTGGAGGGTGCACTCCGGCTGATGCCGCCATGGGAGACCGACATCGCGGGCCACACCATCATGTGGAATGTATTCATTCCGGCGATCGTGCTGCCGGGCTTGGTCTTCACAGTGCTGTTCCTCTATCCGTTTTTCGAGAAGTGGGTGACGGGTGACCGCACGGAACACCATCTGTGCGACCGGCCGCGCAACCGGCCGACCCGTACGGGGCTCGGCGTGGCGGCCATCGTCTTCTACGCCGTTCTCCTTGTCGCCGGCGGCAGCGACGTGGTCGCCTTCTCGTTCAGGGTTTCGATCGAGGTCATGGTCTGGATTCTCAGAATCGTGCTGATCGCCGCCCCGGTTCTGGCCTTCGTGCTGACCAAGCGCCTTTGTCTCGCCCTTCAGATGCGGGACCGCCGACGGCTGACCGAGGGCGAGGAGACCGGCCAGGTGGTCCAGTCGGTGAACGGAGACTTCTCGGAGAGCCACCGAGGCCTGAGCCCGACAGCCCGCCACCGCATTCTGATGCGTGATGTCCCGACGCCCCTGGAGCTTCCCGAGCAGGGCCCGATCTCGCGTCGACGACGGCTTCGGACCGTGCTGAGCAGCTGGTACTACGGGGACCTCGTGGAACTGCCCGCCACGGACGAGCAACGGTCCCGGATTGCCGAGCGGACCGCGCCGCCGGAGCCGATCCGTGAGCCCCAGGACTGAGAGCCGCGCTCAGTCCTGGACGCGCGCGTACTGGAAGACCATTCCGAACACCCCGGCCAGGACCACGCCCAGCCCGATCACGAAGAGCCACAGACCGAACACCACACCGAGGACGAGCAGGGCCATCCCCGCGGCTGTCAGTGACGGCCAGATGCTGTGCGGAGGAAAGAAGCCCACCGGGCCGGACCGCTCATGGACGCGTCCGTCCCCGCGGTCCTCGGGGCGCAGTCCCTTTCTCCGGTAGTTGGTGGCGAAGAAGAACGTGACCAGCAACGCCATGAGGAACGAGATGGTGAGAGCTGCCGTGCCTGTCGGATCGTGGGACCACACGGCGTAGAGAACATCGGTCACGAGGAAGAACCCCGCGACTCCGGCGAAGAGAACGGCTTCGGTCCTCATTCGCCTGACTCCTCTGCCGCACCCGATGTGGAGTGGAACCCGCCTCGGCCCACGGCCGGCGCTTCTGGCGTGAGGGGGTGGTGCAGGTCGAAGGCCGGCGAGTCGGAACGTACGCGGGGCAAAGCCCGGAAATTGTGCCTCGGGGGTGGACAGGAGGTCGCCCACTCCAGGGAACGGCCGAACCCCCACGGGTCGTCCACTTCGACCCTCGGTGCGTAACGGCTGGTGCGCCACACGTTGTACAGGAACGGCAGTGTCGACAGGCCCAGCAGAAAGGAGCCGACGGACGAGATCGTATTGAGCAAGGTGAAGCCGTCCGCCGAGAGATAGTCGGCGTAACGTCGGGGCATTCCGGCCTCCCCCAGCCAGTGCTGGACCAGGAAGGTCAGCTGAAATCCGACGAACAGGACCCAGAAATGGATACGTCCGAGGCGTTCATCCAGCATGCGTCCGGTCAACTTGGGCCACCAGAAGTAGAAGCCGCCGAACATTGCGAAGACCACTGTTCCGAAGAGTACGTAATGGAGGTGGGCGACGATGAAGTACGAATCGGTGAGATGGAAGTCCAGCGGGGGCGAGGCGATCAGCACCCCGCTGAGGCCGCCGAGGAGAAATGTCACGAGGAAGCCCAGTGCCCAGAGCATGGGTGTCTCGAACGTGATACTGCCATGCCACATGGTGCCGATCCAGTTGAAGAACTTGACTCCGGTGGGCACGGCGATGAGGAACGACATGGCGGAGAAAAAGGGCAGGAGGACGGCTCCCGTTGCGAACATGTGGTGGGCCCAGACAACCGCCGAGAGCATGGTGATGCTGATCGTGGCCATCACCATTCCGAAATACCCGAACATCGGCTTCCGGCTGAACGTGGGAATGATCTCGCTCACCACTCCGAAGAAGGGCAACGCGACAATGTAGACCTCGGGATGGCCGAAGAACCAGAACAGGTGCTGCCACAGCAGCGCACCGCCATTGGCGGAGTCGAAGACATGCGCCCCGAACTTCCGGTCGGCTTCGAGGACGAGCAGCGTGGCAGCAAGCACCGGAAAAGCGAGCAGCGCGAGGATCGAGGTGAACAGAACGTTCCAGGTGAAGATCGGCATCCGGAACATGGTCATACCCGGGGCGCGCAGACAGACGATCGTAGTGATGAAATTGACCGATGCCAGGGTCGTACTGATCCCCGACAGCACCAGGCCCATGGTCCAGAGGTCTCCGCCGGCGCCGGGCGAGAAGACAGCACTGTTCAGCGGAGCGTAGGCGAACCAGCCGAAGTGTGCCGCGCCGCCGGGCACCACGAATCCGGACACCACGATGATTCCGCCGAAGAGGAAGAGCCAGTAGGTGAGCGCGTTCAGACGAGGGAAGGCGACGTCGGGCGCGCCGATCTGCAGCGGCATGATGGCGTTCGCGAAGCCGCCGAACATCGGCGTGGCGAACAGCAGCATCATGACGGTGCCGTGGATCGTGAACAGCTGGTTGTACTGTTCCGCGCTGACAAGCTGAAGTCCTGGTCGGGCCAGCTCCGCTCGCATGAGCATGGCCAACACTCCGCCCAGCAGGAAGAACCCGAACGCGGTGACCATGTAGAGATTGCCGATGACCTTGTGGTCCGTGGTCGTCAGCCAGCTCATGAGCCTCACACCGGCATTGACGCGCATGGTACCCACCGGCTCGGCCGACGCGGCTTCCTGCAGCTCCTGCGCCATCGGTCCTCCGTCCCTCCCGGTTGAGACGATGGTGGAGCCTGCCACCATCGACGGCCCGTACGACTGGCGGTGACACCTCGAATTTCACCAGTTCACCGGTGCTCCGATCGGGTGTCCCATGCGCCCGCCGGGTGCCGGATGCCCGGAGGTCATGAGCCGGACCGTCGTCACTTCTGGTGCGAGCGCCGGGGTCGACCGGGTGACGGCACGTCCGTTCGGTCGGGAATGCGCGACTGTGCTCTGGCAGCGGACCAGCCGATCCGGCCCCGCAGCCGGTCCGTGAACCGGCCAGCACCGAGGAGAGAAGGGACTGGCCCGTGCCGCAATCGCCAGCCCACATCGTCCGCGGCTATTTCGGTGGTCCCCACGTCCGCCACACCTTCGAAGTGCGTGGAAGCTGGTGTTGGTGCGCGTGGGGGAGCGAGGTTCGGAGCCGAAACTCCCCAGATTCTCCCCACGGCTCATTCCAGGTTCTGATGGACGGGTCGGCTTCGGCCCGCACCCTTGCTCGTGAAGACCGCACGTGGGACCCGATAGCCTGGGAAAATGCTCACCGAAGTCACCGCGACCCGTTACGTCACCCCCCTGCGGGAGGGCGGATCACTGCCCGGCATCGTCGAGGCCGACGATCTCGGTACGTATGTCATGAAGTTCATCGGCGCGGGGCAGGGCCGGAAGACCCTCGTCGCGGAGGTCATCTGCGGGGAACTCGGCCGGCGGCTGGGACTGCGGGTCCCGGAGCTCGTCACCATCCAGCTCGACCCGGTCATCGGGCTCGCGGAGCCGGACCAAGAGGTGCAGGAACTGCTCAAGGCGAGCGGCGGGCTGAATCTCGGAATGGACTATCTGCCCGGTTCGATCGGGTTCGATCCGCTCGCCTACCAGGTGGACCCGGCAGAGGCCGGGAAGATCGTGTGGTTCGATGCGTTGATCAACAATGTCGACCGGTCGTGGCGGAACCCCAACATGCTGGTCTGGCACGGGGACGCCTGGCTCATCGATCACGGCGCCACGATGATCTGGCACCACAACTGGCCGGGGGCACAGGCCTCCGCGGCCAAGCCGTACAACGCCTCCGACCATGTGCTCGCGCCCTTCGGCCCGAACATCGCCGCCGCGGCCGCCGAGCTGGCCCCGCTCGTCACCGAGCAGCTGCTGACCGAGGTGACCGCCGAGGTGCCCGACGGGTGGCTGGTCGACGAGCCCGGTTTCGACACGACGGACGCGCTGCGCCGCGCCTATGTGGAGCCGCTGCTGGCGCGCGCCGCCACCATCCACGAGCGGATCTCGATGGACACGCCCACGAAGGCGGCGCCGTCCCGGGCGCCGGGGTGGCTGACCGAGCATCTCACTCCGTGGCCGCACCCCACGAAGAACGACCGTGCCGAGAGGGCGGCGGCCGACCGGGCCTACGAGCCGCAGAGCAGCAAGGACGGCAGTCAGTGAGCAAGCGTGATGTCTTCGAGTACGCGCTGCTGCGCGTCGTGCCCCGGGTCGAGCGCGGTGAGTGCTTCAACGCGGGCGTGCTGGTGTACTGCCGCGCCAAGTCCTTTGTGGCGGCCCGCACCCATCTCGACGAGAGCAAGCTGAGGGCGCTCGACCCGAACGCCGACGTGGTCGGGGTCCGGGCGGCGCTGCGGGCCGTCGAGGGCGTCTGCGGCGGCGGCGACGCGGCCGGCCAGGCCGCCGGTGACGACGCCGGGCGGCGCTTTCGCTGGCTGATCGCCCCGCGCTCCACGGTGGTCCAGCCGAGCGCCGTGCACAGCGGCCTCACCGCCGATCCGGAGGCCGAGGTCGAGCGGCTGCTCGACCTGCTGGTGCGCTGATCCGGCCACCGTCGGCGCGCGCGCGGACCCTGAGGTCGCGGCGCCGTCCGGTGTGACATGCGCTGCTGCACCCATGGGCCGTTGACACCGAGTGCCAGGGCTTCTAGCGTCTCGTCTGCTGAAGGTACTAAGCGGTTGCTCAGTTGTCAGGAACTTCCTGACGTCCACTGAGCCGCGATCCAAGGGCGAGGAGAGCCAAGCATGTCCACCACCGAGCAGCGTGTCGCCATCGTGACGGGAGCGGCGCGAGGCATTGGCGCCGCCACCGCGGTACGCCTGGCGGCCGAGGGCCGCGCCGTCGCCGTACTCGACCTCGACGAGGCGGCCTGCAAGGACACCGTCGAGAAGATCAGCGCCGCCGGGGGCACCGCGCTCGCCGTCGGCTGCGACGTGTCGGACAGCGCCCAGGTGGAGGCCGCCGTGGCGCGGGTCGCCACCGAGCTCGGCGCGCCGACGATCCTCGTCAACAACGCGGGCGTGCTCCGCGACAACCTGCTCTTCAAGATGAGCGAGTCCGACTGGGACACCGTGATGAACGTGCACCTCAAGGGCGCGTTCCTGATGGCCAAGGCCGTCCAGAAGCACATGGTGGACGCCAAGTTCGGCCGTATCGTCTCGCTGTCCTCGTCCTCGGCGCTCGGCAACCGCGGTCAGGCGAACTACTCCGCCGTCAAGGCCGGTCTGCAGGGCTTCACCAAGACCCTCGCCAAGGAGCTCGGCAAGTTCGGCATCACCGCCAACGCCGTCGCCCCCGGCTTCATCGTCACCGAGATGACCGCGCAGACCGCGGCCCGGGTCGGCATGGGCTTCGAGGAGTTCCAGGCCGCCGCCGCCACCCAGATCCCCGTGCAGCGGGTCGGCCGCCCGGAGGACGTCGCCAACGCCATCGCCTTCTTCACCGGCGACGACGCGGGCTTCGTCTCCGGCCAGGTCATGTACGTCGCCGGCGGACCGCTCAACTGACCCGAAGGGCAGCAGACATCATGACTGTGCAGGACAGCGGGAAGGTCGCGCTCATCACGGGCGCGAGTCGGGGGATCGGTTACGCAATCGCGGAGACGCTCGTCGCCCGCGGCGACCGGGTGTGCATCACCGGGCGCGGCGAGGACGCTCTCAAGGAGGCCGTCGAGAAGCTGGGATCCGACCGGGTCATTGCCGTCGCAGGCAAGGCGCACGACGAGGCGCATCAGGCAGCGGCGGTCGAGCGCGCCATGGAGGCGTTCGGCCGCGTGGACTTCCTCGTCAACAACGCCGGTACGAACCCGGTGTTCGGCCCGATCGCCGAGCTCGACCTCAATGTCGTGCGCAAGGTCTACGAGACCAATGTGATCTCGGCGCTCGGTTTCGCCCAGCAGACCTGGAAGGCCTGGCAGAAAGAGAACGGCGGGGCGATCGTCAACATCGCCTCGGTCGCCGGTATCTCCGCCTCCCCCTTTGTCGGCGCGTACGGCATGAGCAAGGCGGCCATGGTCAATCTGACCCTGCAGCTGGCGCACGAGTTCGCCCCGGGCGTCCGAGTCAACTCGATCGCTCCGGCCGTGGTCAGGACCAAGTTCGCCGAGGCGCTGTACGAGGGGCGCGAGGCGGAGGCGGCAGCCGCCTATCCGCTCGGCCGGCTCGGTGTCCCCGAGGACATCGGCGGAGCCGCCGCGTTCCTCACGTCGAGCCAGTCCGACTGGATCACCGGACAGACGCTGGTGATCGACGGAGGCATTTTCCTGAACGCGGGCGTGAGCTGAGCACAGCCTGCTCCGGTTTGGCCCCGATTGACTCAAGTGCCCCGTCGGGCCTGCGGATTGACCCGACGGGGCGCTGCGGTATGGTCTGCCGATCCATGGCTGATCGAGGAGCGTGCACGTGTTCTACCGGGCCAGGCTGCAGACTGTTGCAGCCCTTGCTTCCCTTTCTCTGCTGGCCGGCTGCGGTCTGCTTTCCGACAATGGCTCGGAGGCGGAGCAGAAGATAGTCGTCGGTACCACGAGTGAGCCCTCCACCCTCGATCCGGCGGCGGCATGGGACAACTCCTGGGAGCTGATGCGTAATGTCTTCCAGACCCTGGTGAGCTTCCCCACCGGCAGTACGAGCCCGGAGCCCGACGCCGCGGACTCCTGTGTGTTCACGGACCGGACCAGCACGGCCTACCGCTGCACGCTCAAGGAGGGCCTGAAGTTCTCGAACGGGGACAAGCTCGACGCCGAGGCTGTGAAGTACTCCATCGACCGGATCACGACCATCAAGGTCAAGACCGGTCCCCTTGGCATGCTCGGCTCGCTCGACCGGGTCGAGACCAAGGGCGACGACACCGTCATCTTCCACCTGAACAGGCCCGACGCCACGTTCCCGTTCATTCTGGCCACCCCTGCGATGTCCCTCGTGGCGCCCAGCGACTACCCGAAGGACAAGATCCGCGAGGACGGCAAGGTCACCGGGTCGGGCCCCTACCTCCTGCACAGCTACGTACCGGGGGACAAGGCCGAGTTGGTGAAGAACCAGGGCTACAAGGGCTTCGCCAACCGCAAGAACAACGCCGTGACCATCCGGTACTTCAAGGGGTCCGCCCCCATGGTCGAGGCGCTGAAGAAGAACGAGATCGACGCCACCTACCGCGGCCTCACCGCGGAGGAGGTGGTGAACCTCGAGGACAACGAGGACGAGAACAGCAACCTGCAGCTGATCGAGACCGTCGGCGCCGACATCCGCTTCCTGGTCTTCAACCCCGAGGACCCGGCTGCCGGGAACCCGGCTGTCCGCCGGGCCGTCGCACAGCTCGTCGACCGGGACGCGCTCGTCGCCAAGGTCTACCAGGGCACCGCCGAGCCGCTGTACTCCATGATCCCCAAGGGTATCGCCGGCCACACCACCAGCTTCTTCGACAGCTTCGGCAACCCGAGCAAGGAGAAGGCCAAGCAGATCCTGGCCAAGGCGGGTATCACCGAGCCGGTCGCGATGACGTTCTGGTACGCCACCGACCGGTACGGCTCTTCGACGGAAACCGAGTTCGGTGAACTGAAGCGTCAGCTGGAGTCGTCGGGCCTGTTCAAGATCACGCTGAAGGGCCTGCCGTGGAAGAAGTTCCAGGAGGGCTTCACCAAGGGCCAGTACCCGGTCTTCGGCCGCGGCTGGTTCCCGGACTTCCCGGACCCGGACAACTTCATCGCCCCCTTCGTGGGCAAGGAGAGCGTCACCGGGATGCCGTACGACAAGAAGGAGATCACCCGGCAGCTGCTGCCGCAGACCCGCCAGGTGAGCGACCGGGGCGCGGTCAGCAAGGAGTTCGAGCAGGCTCAGAACATCCTGGTCGACGACGTCCGGCTGCTGCCGCTGTGGCAGGGCAAGCTCTATGTCGCGGCGGGCGAGGACATCGGTGGCGGCGAGCGCGCCCTGGACCCGCAGACGGTCATGCAGATGTGGGAGCTGTACCGCAAGACCAGCTGGTAGGGCTCGCCCGGCCGGTTGTCAGTGGCTCCCGGTAGGTTCTGTGGTCAAGAACCGATTGCATACCGGAGGTTGTTGAAGTGACCGACACCGACCTGCTGCCCGATTCCTGGCGCGGCGTCCTCGGCGAAGAGCTGCAGAAGCCGTACTTCAAGGAGCTCACCGAGTTCGTCGAGGAGGAGCGGGCCAAGGGGCCGGTCTACCCGCCCCGCGAGCAGGTCTTCGCGGCCCTGGAAGCCACTCCGTACGACAAGGTGAAGGTCCTGGTCCTCGGCCAGGACCCGTACCACGGCGAGGGGCAGGGGCACGGGCTGTGCTTCTCCGTGCGGCCCGGCGTCAGGACACCGCCCTCCTTGCGGAACATCTACAAGGAGATGAATGAGGAGCTCGGCCTGCCGATCCCGGACAACGGGTATCTGATGCCGTGGGCCGAGCAGGGCGTCCTGCTGCTCAACGCCGTGCTGACGGTCCGCGCCGGCGAGGCCAACTCGCACAAGGGCAAGGGCTGGGAGAAGTTCACGGACGCGGTGATCCATGCGGTGGCCACGCGGCCCGATCCGGCGGTCTTCGTGCTCTGGGGCAACTACGCCCAGAAGAAGCTCCCGCTGATCGACGAGGAGCGTCATGCGGTGGTGAAGGGCGCACATCCGTCACCGCTGTCCGCGAAGAAGTTTTTCGGCTCCCGTCCGTTCACGCAGATCAACGAGGCGGTCGCGGCACAGGGACACCAGGCCATCGACTGGCGCATCCCCGACCTGGGCTGATCCTCCCGGAGCCGCCCGACGGGCCCGGGGGTCTCTGTCGGGTCATGGCCGGCCGCGCCCGACCCGATGGCAAGGCCCTCAGGGCTGTCCCGTCGTTCCCGGCGGATCAGCGCGGCGTCAGATGCGGTGCATCGCAAGGCGGAGGGGTGTTCTCATACTGGGTGCATTCGGGCATTCCGGCGAGGTGCCGTAGCTGTCGTCGTGCGCCCACCAGGGATTACGGGACAACCCTTAGCCCGAGCCTGAGCGGGATTGCCGGTGCCAGCCGCTAGCGTCGCCGTGACCGGAATCGAACGGGATCCACCGGGCCCGATCGACGTCGACCGGGGTGAACCGGGAACGGCTGGACACATGCGAGGGAGACCGCGGTGACGGAGCAGCAGGAGACGTCGACGGATGCCGTCATGACCAGGATCGGCCAGGCGATCATGCTGCTCCACGGCGGCGACCGGGAAGAGGCCCGTAACCGCTTCGGGGCGCTCTGGGCGGAGATCGGTGAGGACGGCGACGCCCTGCACCGCTGCACCCTTGCGCACTACATGGCCGACACCCAGGACGATCCCGGCGATGAACTGGCCTGGGATCTAAGGGCGTTGACCGCGGCAGAAGGGCTCTCCGACGCGCGCGTCGCGGAACACGGAGACTCGCTCGCGGTGCGGGCCTTCTACCCCTCGCTCCACCTCAACCTTGCGGCGGACTATGTGAAGCTCCAGCGCCCCGACGCGGCCCGGGTCCATCTGGACCGGGCCCGGAAGGCGTCCGAGGTTCTCGCGGACGGCGGGGTGGACGACGGGTACGGGGGAGGGGTGCGCGCGGCGATCGGGCGGCTGGAGCGGCGGCTTCGGGAGCTGTGAGCCGAGGTCTGCCGCGGATCGTCGCGGCCCGCCGGCAACGGACGGGCCGCAACGATCCGATGCGGCCGGATCCCGGCGGGATCCGCGACCGACGGGGCGCTCAGCGGCCGTAGGTGTCCTCACAGATCCGGGCTTCGGGGCTGCCCGCGGACCAGCCTCCGTAGGCCCGGCCGAGCGCGCAGACACTTGTCCCGGTGGCGGGGACGGCGGGCGGATTCGGCACCCGCGCGTTTGTGGGCGGGGCATGACGGGCCCGGGGCACGCCGACGTGCTCCCGCTGCTGCGGGGCGCGAGGCGCGGTGTTTTGGGTGTCCGAGCGCACCTTCGCCGGTCGGCCGGACGCCTTTGGTGACGGCTTCGGGTCGGGGATCGCCTCCAGGGTGTCCCGGACCGGCGGCCCCACGACCTGGGGAGCCAGGTCCTGGATGGGCCTGCTGGTCTCGGACCGGGGCGCAATGCCCGGCCGGGGCTCCACGGACACACAGCCGGTGACGGCAGTGACTGCCACGCCGACCAGGAGCTTCACGGTGATACTGGTTCGCTGCACCTGGGCAACTCTGCTGTGCGGGCAGGGCGCTGCGCGAGCCGGCCGGTGATGATTGGCCCTCACGAGTGACCCCGGTCAGCGCAACGCCCTAGTCGCCGGTCGTGCCGTCGATCCGCTCCCGGACCAGATCGGCGTGGCCGTTGTGCCGCGCGTACTCCTCGATCATGTGGGTGTAGATCCACCGGAGGTTGAACTGCTTGCCCTTGCGGCTGCGGCCGACCGACAGATCGTCGAGCTCGTGTATCGCGGCGATTTCCCGGGCGGCGTCGATCTCCGCTCGCCAGGCGGTACCGGCCTCCTTCCAGGTGTCCGCCTCGGTGGGATGGAAGTCGCCGTCCTCGTCCTCGTCGGTGCAGTACAGCGACTTCGCGTCCTCGCCGGCCATGACGTTGCGGAACCAGTGACGCTCCACCTCCGCCATGTGCCGTACGAGCCCAAGCAGGCTGAGCTGCGACGGTGGTACGGACGCCTCCCGCAGTTGGGCGTCGGTGAGCCCGGCGCATTTCAGCGCGAGCGTGTCGCGGTGATAGTCGAGCCAGCCCTCGAGCATCGGGCGTTCGGCGGCGGTGATGGCGGGTTCGAAACGTTCGTCTGCGGTCATGCCGGTCATTGTTTCCCGGCGATCAAGGCCTGGCCAGATGTTATTCGCAAGGGGGTGTCAGCATGCCGCGCATCAGTTCGGCGAAGCCGGTACGAAGCTCTTCCTCGGTCGGTACGGACCGGTGGTACGACCCCGCGGCGCACGAGAACATCAGCCCTTCGCACCAGGCCACCAGGGAGAGGGCGTGCCGCTCGGGCTCGGCCGAACCGGCTGCCGTCATCAGTGCCACCAGGGGTTCGCGGAACTGTCCGCCTGTCGCGTCGAAGAATTTCCGGAGCTCCGGCCGCCGGGTGGCCTCCAGGGCGAGTTCGTAGCGGCAGATGAGCAGGTCGGGGTGGCGGGCCAGGTATCGGTGCAGGGCCGGCGCGAGGCTGCCGGCGAGCGCGGTGACGTCGGGGAGCGGTCCGGTCCCGGCGTCCGGTTCGCCTTCCGGCCCGCCCCCGGCTTTGGGCATCGGAAGTTCGCCCGGAGCCAGGACCTGCGCCTCGCGCTCCGCCAGCCGCCGCACCGTCGCCTCCAGGAGTGCCTGCCGGGTGCGTGCGTAATTGGACGTCGAGCCCTGGGGGAGTCCGGCGCGTTCGTCGACCGCCCGGTGGGTGAGCCCTCGCATCCCGCGCTCGGCGAGAAGTGCCAGGGCGGCATCGGCGATCAGATCCGCCCGGGAGGCGCCGCCGGTGCGTGTGGTGCTGGTGGCCATGAGATCACCCTACCCTCGCAACTACAGCTGTAGTATGTTGGCGTTGTTACTACAGGTGTAGTTTCGAGGAGGAGTCATGGACAAGCCCCATGCGATCGTCATCGGCAGCGGAATCGGCGGCCTCACCGCCGCCGTGGCCCTCTGCCGGCGCGGCTGGCAGGTCACCGTCCTGGAGCGGGCCGCTTCGCTGGAGCCCGTCGGCGCAGGTATCGGCCTGGCGCCCAACGGGCAGCGCGCCCTGGACGTCATCGGCCTCGGCGACAGGATCAGATCCCTGGCTGCCTGGCAGGGCGACGGCGGTATGCGCAGTCCGAGCGGCCGGTGGATGTCCCGGACCGACAGCGCGGCGGCGATCGAGCGGTTCGGCGGAGCGATGGTCCTGCTGCACCGTGCGACCCTGATCGATGCCCTCGTGGCCGAGCTGCCCGCATCCGTGATCCGGACCGGAACGGCGGCGGAACTCGTGAACCCGGGCACCGCGGGCGGCGCCCGCGCCGTGGTCAGGACGCCCACCGCGGACCTCGAGGCCGACCTCGTCGTCGCAGCCGACGGCATCAACTCGGCCGTGCGCACGCACCTCTTCCCCGATCACCCCGGGCCGGCGTACTCCGGCTTCACCACCTGGCGCGTCGTCGTCCCCACGCCCGAGCAGCCCTTCGCCCCGCACGAGACCTGGGGTCGCGGCGCCCTCTGGGGCACCCAGCCGCTCAAGGACGGCCGGATCTACGCGTACGCAGCCGCGGTCGCCCCCGCCGGAGACCGGGCCGCCGACGACGAGAAGGCCGAGCTGCTGCGCCGCTTCGGCGCGTGGCACGATCCGATTCCGGGGATCATCGCCGCCGTCGAACCCGGCCAGGTGCTCCGCAACGATGTGCACCATCTGATCGACCCGCTGCCCGCGTTCCACCGGGGCCGGACCGTCCTGGTCGGCGACAGCGCCCACGCCATGACGCCCACCCTCGCACAGGGCGGCAATCAGGCCATCGAGGACGCAATCGTGCTCGCCCACCACGCGGCGCCCGACGCCGACCTCGGGACGGCGCTCGCCGCATACACCGCGGACCGGCTCCCCCGGACGGGCGCCATCGTCCGCAAGGCCGCCCGGGTGGCCCGTCTGATGCGGGTGACCAGCGCCCCCGCCGTCGCGGTGCGCGACACGCTGATGTCCGCCGTGTCCCGACTCGGGCCGGCCCTGGTGCTGCGTACCTTCGACGGCATCGCGGACTGGCAGCCGCCGCAGCACACGTATGCTGCCCGGGCGAAGGACATGCATATGACACAGCGTTAGTCAGAGGGAGACCCCAGTGAAGGTCGGCTGCATCGGGCTCGGCGACATCGCGCAGAAGGCGTATCTGCCGGTCCTCACCACCCTGCCCGGGGTCGAACTGCATCTGCAGACCCGCACTCCCACCACCCTCGCCGCCGTCGCCGCGTCCCACCGGATCCCGCCCGAGCAGTGCCACTCCGAGCTCGACTCGCTGATCGCCCAGGACTTGGACGCCGCCTTCGTCCATGCCCCGACCTCCGTACATCCGGAGATCACCGACCGGCTGCTCCGGGCCGGTGTGCCCACGTACGTGGACAAGCCGCTCGCCTTCGAACTCGCCGATTCCGAGCGGCTGGTCGACCTTGCCGAGGAGCGCGGTGTCAGCCTGGCCGTCGGCTTCAACCGGCGGTTCGCGCCCGGCTATGCGCAGTGCATCGAGCATCCGCGCGAGCTGATTCTCATGCAGAAGAACCGGGTGGGCCTGCCCGAGGAACCGCGCGCCATGGTGCTCGACGACTTCATCCATGTCGTCGACACCCTGCGCTTCCTGGTGCCGGGGCCGGTCGAGCACACCGTCGTACGGGCGCGGATCCGCGAAGGCCTGATGCACCATGTCGTGCTGCAGCTGTCCGGAGACGGATTCACCGCCATCGGCGCGATGAACCGGCTCAGCGGCTCGACGGAGGAGCGGCTCGAAGTCTCCGGACAGGATTTCAAACGGGAGGTCGTCAACCTTGCCGAGGTGATCGACCACAAGGGACAGCCGACCCTGCGGCGGCGTGGTGACTGGGTACCGGTGGCCCGTCAGCGCGGCATCGAGCAGTGCGTGCTGTCCTTCCTGGACGCTGTGCGTGCCGGGAAGCTGCTGAGCGCCCGGGACGCGCTGGAAACACACGAACTGTGCGAGCGCATTCTGCTGGACCTGGACTGCGCGTAGCGGAAACCGCTGGTCAGGGCGGGTCCGGATGCGTCCCGCACGGGCCGGATGCAGGCTGGGGGGATGGACCGCCGCCCCGTGGAGGTGACCTGGTGAAGCTCCACGACGAGCCACAGGGCTGGGTTGCTCTCGAGCCACCGCCCGGCTACTACTCGGCGGACGGGCGGCCACCCGACGCGATGCAACGTGCCCTGATCCTGGACTGGGCTGTCAATCAGCGGATCGCGAGCGGCTGGCGGGTGGAGTCGCGCGCCGAGACGCAGGTCGTCATGGTCCGCGGGCAGCCGCTGAACCATGTGCTGCACGCTCTGCTCATGGTGTTCAGCTGCTTTCTGTGGGGCGCCGTGTGGGTGGCGCTGGCCGTGACGAACAAGGTCGAGCGGGTTGCCCTCACCGTCGACGCACAGGGGCACATCGTCTCGGTCAACGCCCCGTCATAGCCGTGCCGCCGGAGCGGCCGCACCGACCGGCTCCGCCGAGCTCCGCCGCCGGAGGGACCGTGCACCCTCATAGGCACAGAACCCCGCCAGCACTCCGAGCGCACCCTGCGCCGGCCAGTCGCCCAGCCGGACGTAGAGCGTGCTGCCGGTGGCCAGCGGTACGTCGAAGACGGCGGCCGCGCTGGTGTCCGTACCGAGCGGGGTGCCGATGCGACGCCCCTGCGCGTCGTACACCGTACTGATCCCGGTGAGCGTGGCGTGCACCATCGGACGGCCGGTCTCCGCCGCCCGGAGGGCGCCCAGCGAGGCATGCTGGGCCGGCGCCCAGCTGTGCTGGAACGTGGACGTCGACGACTGGGCGATCAGCACCTGGGCCCCGTCCTGGACAAGCCGCCTGCTCATGTCGGGGAACGCCGACTCGAAGCAGATCAGCGGACCGATACGCAGACTCTCCGCTCCGCCCCGGGACCCTGAGAAATACACCGGGGACGGCCGCTCGGGAACGGACATCAGCACCTGCCGAGTCCCCCGCAGCCGGTCCTCGCCCGCAGCCTTGCCCAACGACGTCACCCAGCCGAGCACCGAACGAGCCGGAATGTACTCGCCGAACGGCACCAGACGCATCTTGTCGTAGCGGTCCCCGGTCGGACCGTCCGGCCCCACCAGCACCGCACTCTTGAAGATCCCCGTCCGGCCCGAGGCATGCGCCTGCCGGGCATCCATATTGACCAGCACGTCCGCGCCGACCTCGCGTGACACCTTCGCGATCCGGTCTGCGAGATCCGGGTGCTGTGACAGGTCCTCGCCGACGCTGCTCTCGCCCCAGACGACCAGGTCGAGGTGCCGGCCCGCCAGCGTGCGGGTCAGTTGCTCGCTGCGTGCGAAACGCAGCTCCACATTGTTCGGCCCCTCGACCACGCCGGGTTGCACGACGGCGATCCGGGCCGCTCCCGCGGGCTCCGGCTGTGGCGCCCACCTCCATATCGCGCCCACTGCCAGCGCGCCCACCACGATGCCGGCCGCCGCGGCCGTCCGGGCCGCAGACGTCACGAGCAGCAGGGTGACCGCGATGTTCACCGCCACCACCAGAAGGCTCACCAGCCATACCCCTCCGACCGACGCCACCCTGAGCGCCACGGGCACCTGCCACTGGCTCGCGCCGAGCAGCCCCCAGGGACCGCCGAGCGCATCCCAGGAGCGGGCCAGTTCGATCATCAGCCAGCCGGACGGGATCACGATCAAGGCCGCCGCGAACCTCGCGACGGACGGCGATCCGCCCAGCAGCCGGGAGACCAGCAGTCCCCACGGCGCCCAGAGCAGACCGAGGAACGCCGCCAGTATCACGAGGAACACATGCAGGCTCGGCAGCAACCAGTTGTGCACCGCGATCAGGTAGCCGGTACCGCCGAGCCAGCCGTCGAGTGCGGCCCGCCGACCCGTACCTGCCGACCGGATCAGCAGCAGCCACGGCACCAGCGCGACGTACGCGAACCACCACAGAGCCGGGGCGGGAAAGGCGAGCGCGGGCAGTGCACCCGCGAGCAGCGCGGCACTGCCGCGCCACCAGGGCGATCGGAGCAACCGCTCCCCCTGCTCACGCCGAACGGCCGGAATCCGCATACCGCGCCTCCTCGTCCTGCCCGATGAGCAGTGTCACCCTCCCTCTTCCCCAGTGTGGGGGGAGGGGAACAGCCGCGGCCAGACGAGGAATGGAGCCCGAGTCGCAGATCAGTCCGGGGCGAGCTCCCCGGCGAGGCTGCGCCACTTCTCATGGACGGTGACGGTACGGATCCGCCAGCCGGTCTCCGCGCGCAACAGCCCGAACGCGTACCGGCCGCCGGAGACGAAGTTCGGCGCCGTGGTGCTGTCCGCGGCCCCGACGGCGTCGTCGTCCGGCGCGCCCCGCAGCCGCATCGGGTTGAGATAGTCGGCCTGCACGTCGGCCCGGTCGCCGGGATAGCCCCCCAGGTCCTGGAGGTCCAGCCGGCGGTTGACGATCAGATGCTGTCGTACGGGGAAGAGGCGCATGGTTTCCGCGAGCCACTGCGCGACCTCGGCGGCGCTCCCCTCGATGCCGCCCGCGCTGCGGTAGTCGGCGCGGCCGTCCGGGGTGAACAGCTCCCCGTAGTCCTGCCAGGCGCTGTCGTCCACCGCCACCGCATAGCTGGTGATCACTGCATCGATGGACAACTGGTCCATCACGGTCGCGAGAGCCACGCGCTGCGTCATGCGGTCAGTGTGTGCCAGTGGACCGCCGAGGCCAAGGGCCGTGCACGCGCGGCGGTGGTCCGGTCCTGATCCGGATGCCCCGTGCACGGCACGGGTGCGTGCCTCAGCAGGGGACCACGGCCACCGGCCCGAGCGCGTGCGTGAGCGTTGTCTGCGCGACCGGGGACAGCCCGAACCCCAGCTCCTCGCCGCCCTTGCGCCGTCCGATCACCGTGAGCGCGGCGGTCGCCGACGCCGTGACCAGGGTGCGCGACGCGGAGCCATGGATCGGCTCCAGCACGAGCTCGACCTGCGGGTACTTCTCGCCCCGGCCTGCGGTGAGCTCCCGGAGAGTCCGCTCGGCGGCGCCCGCCGCCGCGTCCCGGTCGAAGACGGGTCCACCGGAGAGCATCGACGAGAACATCGTCCAGCCGTGCACGATCCGCAGCCGCGCGCCGGGCCGGGCTGCTGCCGCCTCGAACGCGAAATCCAGCACCGCTTCGCTGCTCTCGTCGGCCGCCACTCCCGCAACGATGTCCGGAAATGTCTCCGCCGCGTCCACGGCGTCGTCGTCCCCCCGACCGCTGTGGATGACGACGACCGGGCACGTGGCCATCGAAGCCGTCGCAAGGCTGTTTGAGCCGATCAGCAGGGACCGGAATCCGCCCAGACCGCGGGAGCCCAGCACCAGCAGTGAGGCGTTCCGGCCGAGCGAGGTCAGTACGGACACGGGGAAGTCGAGCGGGCTGAGCGTGGCCGGGTGCAGGTCCGGAGCGATCAGCGACACCCGCCGTACGCACTCCGTGAGCAACTCCTCGGCCTGTCGCTGCTGCGCCTCCTGGACGGTACGCCGGGTGGGGATCCGGACATGCACGATCGTCAGCGGAAGTCCTCGCCGGACGGCTTCGCGCGCCGCCCAGTCGAGGGCCTCGTAGCTGTGCGACGAGCCGTCGACGGCGGCGATCACGGGAAGCTCGGTGGTGGTCATGGAATCCTCCAGAGTCCGGCGGTGCATGTCCCAGCCTGGTATGCGAACGAAGCTTCCGGCAGGGACTTCCGGCAGGTACTTCCGGCCCCTTTTTCTACCTGTGCGCCCGATGGCCGGTCCGGCGGGTGCAGGACCGGCCGCTTTCCGGTGCCGAGCGGAGGGCGGTCCCGGCCCACCGCCGGGACCTGTTCCGTACGCTACGGCCGGTTGCCGTCCGGCGCTCCGGCGCGATCCCGCGCGGCGGCTCAGATGGCCGGGCGTGCTCCACGGCGGCCGGGGCGGGCACGGGCACGGCGGCGGCCCGTTTCGGCGTAGGGCGTTGCGATCACCGGCCCCCGGTAGGGGCGACGACCGGTACTCCGAGGGGCGTACTTCGGCTGCCTTCGGACGTACGACGACGCCGGGCGCCTCCCGAGGGATGCTCCGGGCATGGAGAACCAGCCCGCATGGGCCACCACGACAGAGCCGGTGCGCGGTGGCGCACCGGGCTCCTTTCCGACCGCGCCCGTGTGGCGGAATGTGCGCCGGGTGGAGCGCTTCTGCTACGGGACCGGCGCGTTCCTCGTCGTCTCCGGGCTGCTGCACCTGATCGTCTTCGCCGTCGACGGGGGCTCCTGGGACGGCCCGGTGTCCTGGCGCAAGCCCGTCACCTTCGGAGTCTCGTTCGGACTGACGCTCATCGCGCTCTGCTGGGTGGCGTCCTACCTGCGCATACGCCCCCGCACGCGGACCGTGCTGCTCGCGCTGTTCGCCGTCGACTGCGTGCTGGAGGTCGGCGGCATCACGCTCCAGGCGTGGCGCGGCGTACCGTCCCACTTCAACATGGAGACCCCCTTCGACACGGCGGTCTCCATGGCACTGGCCGCCGGCGGGGGAGTGCTGGTCGTCATCCTCACCGTCCTCGCGGTCGCCTCGTTCCGCCGGCGTCCGGACGGACCGACGGGCATGGCGCTCGCCCTGCGGGCCGGTTTCGCGATCCTGGTCGTCGGGCTGCTGTCCGGAGCGGCGATGATCGCCCGTGGCGTCTATCTGACACGCACCGGCCATCAGCTGGCCGGCTACGACTCCACGGCATCGGTGAAGCCACTGCACGGAGTGAGCCTGCACGCGATCCTGGTACTGCCCCTGCTGGCCGGAGTGCTGGCCAGAACCTCGTGGAGCGCCCGCACCCGTCGTACCGTCGTCCGCGCTGCCGTGGGGTGTTATGCGGCCGCCGTGGGCGGGGCGCTGGTGTGGGCGGTCGTCTCCTACTGAGGAAGGCGGTGCAGGCAGCCGGGCAGTGAGGAGGCGGACTCCGAGCACCTGATGCAAGCTGCGGACAAGGCAACGGGCGGGGGCGAACCGAGAAAGGCGACCATGAGCACGAGGGACGCGAACGTCCGAAATGCCGGGGCCGGGGCTCCGGCCGACGCAGCGGCAGCCACCGGTGCGGCCGAACCGGCCGACGCAGCGCTGTCCGGTTGCGCGGCGCTGGTGACCGGCGCCTCCAGCGGCATCGGGGCGGCCACCGCCCTGGCACTGGCCCGGCAGGGCGCGGCCCTCGCGCTGGTCGCCCGTCGAGCCGACCGGCTGGAGGAACTCGCCACCGTGATCCGCGACCGGGGCGGCACGTGCGTCGCCCTCACCGCCGACCTCAGCGAGGCGGCACAGGCCCGTCGCGCCGTCGAGGACGCCGCGGACCGGTTCGCACGGCTGGACGTGCTGGTGAACAACGCCGGATACGTGGCGATCGGCGCCGTGGAGGAAGGCGACCCCGAGGAATGGGACCGGATGGTCGACCTCAATCTCAAGGCCGTCCTGCACATGTCGCAGGCAGCGCTGCCGCACCTGCTGCGCGCGGCCACTGACGGCCCGCGCCGGGTCGCCGACCTGGTGAACGTCAGCTCGCTCGCGGGCCGGGTGGCCCGTAAGAACAACAGCGTCTATTCGGCGACGAAACACGCGGTCGGAGCGTTCAGCGAGGCCCTGCGCCAGGAGGTCGCGGGGCGCGGTGTCCGGGTGGGCCTCGTCGAGCCGGGGATGACCACGACGGAGATGTCGACCGGCGCCGGGTTCGCGGCCGCGCGTGGTCTGCCGCAGAGCACATGGCTCGACGCCGAGGACATCGCCCGGGCCATCGCCTTCATGGTCACTCAGCCGCCGCACGCGGCGGTCAACGAGATCATGGTGCGCCCGACGGCCCAGGAACACTGAGCCCTGGGATCCGACGACCTCGCCGATGTCCGGGGAGCGGCCCGTGGCGGGGCCGCCGCTCGTTCCCGCCAGGTCCTGCCGTCTGACTGCCGTCATCGCACGGGGGCTGCTGAAGGACGGGCGTCGCGATGACCACTGGAACTCGAGCCGACGGGGGGGACATCTGGTTGTGCAGGAGTGCCCATGTCGTCGCCGCCCCGTTGTCATACCGGCCCGGTACCGTGAAGGCATCACATTCGCGCCTATGGCTGGGCGCAGCTACCGAGCCGCCCCGCCCCCGGAACAGCGCCTGGGAGCGGGGCGGACGCACGTCAGTCCTCGGTCATTGTGCGCGAGCGGCTCGAACACTTCCGCCGCGAACGCCTCCGACTCACCACGCACCACAGCAATCTCGTCCGGAGTCACGCACTCCCAACGCCACACCGGACCCTGAGGGCACGCACCACCACGGCCGACCTGACCTGGCCCTACCAGGCGGGCACCAACTCCGGCGGTACGAAGCCCGCTTCGGCCAGCCGCCGCCACAGTGCATCCGGGACGGGGAGACGCGACGCCGCCGCGTTCGCTGTGACCTCGGCGGCCGACCGGCAGCCGACGACCACCGACCCGACGGCCGGATGCAGGGACGGGAACTGGATTGCTGCCGCGGCGAGCGGCACTCCGTACTCCGCACACAGTTCCCGGCATCGCCGCGCGCGGGCCAGGGTCTGCTCTGGAACGGGACGGTAGTTGAACATTGCGCCGGGGGATGGGTCGGCGAGGAGACCGGTGTTGAAGACCCCGCCGACGACGACCGAGGTGCCGGTCTTCGCGCACAGCGGCAACAGCGTCCCGAGCGCGTCGTGGTCCAGAAGTGAGAGCCGGCCCGCGATGAGGACGACGTCCACCTCGAACTCCGCCACGTACGCGGCGAGCGGCGCACTGTGGTTCATGCCGAACCCGATCGCCCGTACCAGTCCTTCGTCCCGCAGTCGGCGCAGCGTTGGGTAGGCCGTGCGCCGGACCTCCTCCGGGAAGTCGTCCGCGTCGTGCAGATAGAGAACGTCGACCGACGACCGGCCCAGGCGGTCCAGGCTCGACTCCAGGGACGTGCGGATGCCGGACTCCGTCCAGTCCGTGACGACCTCGCCGGGTGAGCCGTCGGGCCGTGGCCGCAGCAGCCAGCCCGTCTTCGTGGAGATCAGCGGCGCCGTGACGCCCGCCGGTGCCAGAAGGCGGCCGAGCCTGTCCTCGGCCTGACCGTGCCCGTAGCGCGGTGCCGTGTCGAAGTACGTGATCCCCTCGCGGGCCGCGGCCTCCAGCGTGGCCGCCGCGTCCGCCTCGGTCACCTCCTCGAACAGGCCGCCCAGCGGTGCGGTTCCGAGGCCCAGGCGGGGCATTTCGAAGGGCAGTCGGCCGGTCATCGCGACACCTCCCAGACCGGGGCGTCGCAGGTGGGCCGGCCGCCGCGCAGGGTCATCGTCAAGGTCAGCCGCACCTGTGTGCCTCCGGACAGTTCCACGCGGCAGTACGGGCCGCCCACGTCCTGTACGGGACCGTCGTCGACCTGCGCGGTGTGCACCACGTGTTCGGCGAACGAGCCCGCCTGCACCACCAGCGAGCGCGCGGAGCCACCGAGGTTGACCAGTTCCACGACGGTGCGGTCGGGACGGATGTCGGAGACGAGCGCCGCGACATCCGCGGGAAGTCCCGGCCGCTGCCCGGCGGCGTCGTAGTAGCGCAGATGCATATGGGCGAGACCCCCGTTGTAGAGGACCTGAGGGGAACCGGTGGTCAGCTGCAACAGCGCCTCCGTGACGACGGGGTTGAGGTCCTGCCAGTGGTGGATGTCGAGAATGCCGGGGCCGATGGCCGGGTTCACCGGGTCGTTCTCGATGGCCTCGACGCGTTCGGCGCAGGAGTCGAGGGCGCTGCGCAGCATGCGCTCGGGGAAGCCCGGGTTTCGGCCCTGCAGGAACTCGTACCACGGCTCCTCGTGCCCGGCCTCGTCCTTGATGCGCTGGGTGTGCACCGTCGTCCAGTCCCAGTTCGAGCCCGCCCGCAGCCGCTCGATGCGCTCCTGATCCTGAGTCTCGCGGCTGAAGTGCCATAGGGAAACTGGCAGTTGGCCCGGCATCACGGTGAAGTCGAACCAGCCGGAGTCGTTGTGCCGCTGCGGGACCATCAGCGTCCGGTCGGCGCCCATCGCGCGCAGATGCGGATCCCAGCGCTCGCCCAGGGTGCCCCGGTCGTCGGCGCCGCGCTGCTCGCCCTGGCGCAGTACGGCATCGAGCGGGTTGCGGGCCAGGTCGAGGTAGGCCGCGTCGCCGGTCAGCAGGGCCGCGTTCGAGGCTCCGACGAGGGTGGCGCTGCCTACGGGGGAGAGGCCGTGCGGCCAGGACCAGCCGTAGTGTGCGCCGTACCACCGGCCGCCCAGGTACTCGCCGACCGTACCGCTCAGGCCCGCATTGTCGGGGACGACGTCGTGTCCGTCGAGCCGTTCGCGCCAAGCGCCGACGTACTCGGTCACCCAGTCCGCGTAGCGCTGCTCACCGCTGAGGAGAAAGGCGTTCGTGGCCAGTCCTGTCGCGGCCAGATTGACGATCGTGTCACCACGGCCCATCCGGTCCCACATCGCACGGCCGTAGGAGCGGGCGCGCTCGGGGTCGGCCGCGAGCCGGTCGAAGGACGTGACGTCGTCCATGGCGTCGAGCGGCAGCCCGTACGGGCGCAGGGCGAGGCTCCACGGGAAGTACGGCTCTTCGTCGCTGAATCCCGGGCGCGGCCCCGCCGATCCGTTGTGCGGTGCGCGCACGACCCGGTGTTCGGGGTCGTAGTTCGGCCCGCCGGGCAGATAGAAGTCGGCGAAACGGCGGGCCAGTTCGCGCAGTTGGGGGGCGCCGGGGTCGGCCAGGCACAGGCCGTAGAAGAGCAGCAGGCCCTCGCCCTGGTGGAACCAGTCGTAGCCGCGCTCCAACCCGCCCTGGAGCATGCCCATCTCGGTGAGCTGCGCGGACACGCCGCTCCAGTGCCGCCGTGCGGCCGCCAGGAGATCCTCGCTGCCACCGAGGATGTACAGCGTGGGCCAGTTGAAGAACGGCTCGTAGAAGTCGTCCACGCCGTCGCGGCCGTCCGGGCCCACGCCGAGCGTGTCCCGGAAGACGAGGCGGCCGTCGCCCTCGGTGTAGCGGTCGGCGAAGAGCCGCCAGGCTCTGTCCTGGTAGGCGAGCAACTCCCTCTGGAGCGTGGCCCAGCGGGGCACATCGGCGATGCTGCGGGTCGCCCGGAGCCGGGGACCGGGCACGGTGACGGCCGTCATCGACCCACCCCTTCACCCATGTTCGAGCCGCTGGTCCGTTGGTCCCTGGACATCAAGAACATCCGCCCCTCGCAATCGCCCATCGATAGACGATGGTTAGACTCACCGGCGCGAGCCGGCCTGTCAATACTCGGCAACGGCACCTCAGGAGGATCCCGACCGTGATCGACTGCCATGTGCACCTGTGGGACCCGGCGTCGGGATTCCCATGGATCCGCCCGGGAAGCGTCCATCACAGGGCGTTCCGCATCGACGACCTGGGTGCCTCGAGGCCGGATGCGGCCGTGACCGGGGCGATCCTGGTCGAGGCGTCCCGCGGCGACGCCGGCGAGACACTTGCCCTGCGCGCATGGCGGATGAGCCGTCCCGACCTTGTCGCTGGGTACGTGGGAAACCTGCACGTCCACGGCGACGGCGGCCCCCGGCGCTTCCGCGCCCTGCTGCGCGATCTGGGCGACAGCCGCCCGAACGGCATGCGCCTGGGCGGTGCGAGCTGGGCGGACACCCCGGAAGCCGCCCGCGTGCTGGTGCCCGAACTTGCGGCGGCCAGGCTGGTGTTGGAGCTCAATCTGGCCTCCGGGGCGCTGCGGGCGGCGGCCGAGACGGCCACCCGGCACCCCGGGCTCACCGTGGTCGTCGACCATCTCGGCAACCCGCCGAACCTCCGTACGGACCCGGGGGAGTGGTACCGGGACCTGGAGCGGGCCGCCTCGGTGCCGAACGTGGTCGTCAAGATCTCCGGCCTGCTCACCCAACAGCACGGCGTACCGCCCGAACGGACCGCGGAGTTGGTCAGGCACGTGGTGGGCACGCTCGGTCCCGACCGATGCCTCATCGGCTCCGACTGGCCGATCTGCCTGCCCCGCGGCAGCCGCGCCGACTCCCTGGAGCGGTCCTGCCGCGGTCTCGACCGGCTCTCGGAGGACGAGCGCGAGCGGGTCCTGCACACCAACGCCGTCCGGGTGTACGGACTGCGTGGTTGACAGTCGTCGAAGCACCCTGATTCGATTCCTTCGATGATCGATAGGCGATGAAAACTGCCCGGGCCCAACCGGCCCCGACCTCCGCGGAGATGCGACATGGCGTTGTTCGACCTGCCCCTGGAAGAGCTGGAGCGATATCGCCCGGCTCTGGACGAGCCCGACGACTTCGACGCGTTCTGGCGCGAAACCCTCAGTGAACAGGGGGACTTCGCTCCAACCGCGACGTTCGAACCGGTCCACAACGGACTTGCCACGATCGACACGTACGACGTGACGTTCGCCGGATACGGCGGACACCCCGTACGCGGCTGGCTGCAACTGCCCGTCACCCGCACCGGACCGCTGCCCTCCGTCGTGGAGTACCTGGGATACGGCAGCGGACGCGGGGCTCCGCACGAGAAGCGGCTGTGGGCGTGCGCCGGCTACGCGCACTTCGTGATGGACACCCGGGGGCAGGGCGCGGAGACACCCGACCCCGATCCGGCCTCCGGCGACATCGCCTCGCCCGGCTTCCTGACCCGCGGCGTGCTCGACCCGCGGCGCTACTTCTACCGCCGCCTGTACACCGACGCCGTACGCGCCGTCGCCGCCGTACGCACCCACCCCGCGGTCGACCCCACGCGCGTCGCGGTCACCGGCACCAGCCAAGGCGGCGGCATCGCGCTGGCCGCGGCGGGCCTGGTCCCCGACCTCGTCGCCGTCATGCCGGATGTGCCGTTCCTGTGCCACTTCCCGCGCGCCACCACGATCACCGACCAGCCGCCGTACGCCGAAGTCACGCAGTTCGTGAAGCTGCACAGGGCGCACGCGGGCACGGTCGCCCGCACAATGGCGTACTTTGACGGCGTCAGCCTGGCCCGCAGGGCGAATGCGCCGACGCTGTTCTCGGTCGGACTCATGGACCGCATCTGCCCGCCCTCGACGGGGTACGCGGCGTTCAACCACTACGGCGCCGAAGGCGGGGTGGACCAGGCCGACAAGCACATACGCGCCTATCCGTTCAATGATCACGAAGGCGGCGGCCCCACCCACGAGGTCGTGAAATTGGAATGGCTGGCCAAGCAGCTGAACAGCGCGGCCTGACATTTTTCGGGATCCTCTCCTCCTGCGCACCCACCGAGATTCCATCGATAGACGATGAGCGCGTACCATGACATAACTGGCTCGCCCCATCGCAGGATTGGGAATTCATGGCATCGAATGCGTCGGCTGGATTCGTCTCCACGCTGGCCACCAACAAGGACCGGTTCCGCAAGACCCTGATCTCCGACCAGGTCTACGAGCTGCTCCGCCAGGCCGTCGTCGACGGCGATCTCGCACCGAACGAGCGCGTGGTCGAGTCGGAGATCGCCCGGCGCCTGGGGGTGAGCCAGGCCCCGGTGCGGGAGGCGGTCAAGCGCCTGGCCCGTGAGGGCCTGCTCATGCACGTCCCGCGCCGCGGCCACTTCGTCGTCGAGATCTCCGCGCAGGACGCCGAGTACGCCCGACAGGTACGCGAACCGCTGGAGCGACTCGCCGCGCAGCTCGCCACCGAACACCTCACCGACGACTGCCTCCGCGAGCTCGACGCGCTGGTCGAGCGGATGCGGGACGCCGTTGCCGCGAATGATGTGAGCCTGTTCCGCGACGCCGACATCGAGTTCCACACCGTGGTCAACCAGATCGCGGGCAATCCGTTCCTGGCCCGGATGTGGGAGGTCATCGAGCCGAGCCTGCGGACCCTGCGGGCCATCTCCGACCCCCTCTTCGAGGGGGACTGGAGCGCCATGGCCGAGGAGCACGGCCGTCTCGTCGGACTGTTGCGGTCCGGGGACGCCGAGCTGGCGGCCGCGGCGTTCGCCGACCACGCGGCCGGTCGCGGACCGGTCCCGGACGCGCGCGAGGTGAAGAGGAAGCCGCGCAAGGCCGCAGCAAAGAAGTGAGCACCACCCCGGAGCCACAGGCCCGAGCCGGACATCCGGCTCGGGCCTTCTTGCGAGGAAGCGGTCGTGGCTAACGGCGCGCGCCCGCTGTCCACTTCGGTGCCCCGTACTGGTAGGCGCCGAGGCTCGGCGTCGCATCCGTCGAGCCGTCATTGATGCCCGGCAGCGCGATTGCCTGGTTGCGCGCAGGAGAGTCGGCGGTCAGCCGGTAGTCGTGCCCGGCCGCGTCGACGAAGAGCGGATCGGTTTCGGCGGGCAGATTGTTCGAGAGTACGAGCCCGCCGTCGGTGGCACCGGTCAGACCGCGAATGGTGCCGATGTTGTTGTAGATCTCTGTGCCGGTCGACTGCCCCGGCTCCTTGACGTAGAACAGCGTCATTCCGCCGGTGTTGTTGTACACACCGTTGTTGTGCGAGCCGGTGCCCAGACCGTTGAGCATCACCGTGCCCTCCCGGTTGCCCCAGCCCACGTTGTTCGCGATCACCAGGTCGCTCTGCCCGTTGTCGGCGTAGACACCCGAGATCCCGAACGTGGTGAGCGTCGTGGCCGGCTCCGGATCGTGCAGCACATTGTGATCGATGGACGTTTCCATCATGAAGGCGCTGCAGCAGGTGTAGATCGCGGCGACGTCGAGGCTGAGGCGGGCGTACCCCGAGATGTCGTTGTACGCGATCAGGTCCTTGCCCGGGGTGAGGCCCTCCACGGTGTTCCACTGGAGGTTGATGCCGCTGCGGCCGACCCGGCTGATCGTGTTGTGCGTGACCGTCTGGCTGTTGCCCTGTACGGCGACGCCCGCCGCGTACGTCCCCATGTAGTCGACATCGTGGATCACGTTGTTCGTGGCGGTGTTGTTCTGTCCGCGCAGCGCGATGCCGTTGCCCGCGCTCAGCGACAGATTACTGTTCACGATTTTGTTGTACGTTCCGTCGAGGACGATGCCCGTGTCGCCGACGCCGCGCGTCACCGTGCTGCCGCAGTCCGTCGCGCCGCGCGTGATGTCGGTGTAGTGCGACAGATACGTACCGTTGATCCCGTCCAGCGTCACGCCCGTGCTGGTCGGGCCCGTCTTGATGGTGGAGGCGAACAGTCCGACGCCCGTCACCGTGGTGTGGCTCGCGGCCGTCAGGTCGAAGGCCAGCGCCCGGGTCTTCGCCTCGATGGTGTGCGCGGCGGGGCTGTCCTCGCTGTAGAGGTACAGACGCTTGGCGGCCGGGTCGTAGAACCACTCGCCGGGGCGGGAGAGTTCACCGATCTTTCCGGCGAGGGCGTACCGCGTCTCCTTCGGTACGACCTTGTGCACGCACGGGGGCGCCACGTCGAGCGTCACCGAGCCGACGGCGGAACTCTTCACCGTGCCGGTCGCCGAGACGTACCAGTAGCCGGTCAGGGCCCGCGCGCCGTCCCAGTACCCGGCGGGCCGGGTCAGGGCCTCGTCCGCGATTGTCGCCTCCGCGCTCCCCGCCCCCGCGTACTGCAGCGTGGGGTCGAGCAGGTCGAGCCCCGGGTAGGGCCATTGCGCCTCGACGCCCGCCTTCTTGTCGGTGAAGACCTGCACGGTCGTCACGTCGGAGCCCAGGTCGACGGAGGTGCTGTAGACGTGCCCGGCCGCCACGGCGTCGCTGAACGCCGAGTTCTGGGCGTACGGATCACTCTTGGCGATCTCCGTGACGTCCGCGCCGGTGACGGGTGAGAAGCCGCGCACCGGCGCGGTCCCGCTCAGCATCACCTTCGCCCCTGGCGCCGCCCGGTAGGTGATCGGCAGCCCGGCGGTGCCCGACCGGGCCGGCGCGACGGTCTCGGCGTACGTACCGGACTGGATCAGACAGGTGTCTCCGGGCTCCATGACGTCGGCACATCGCTGGATGTGCTGGAATGCCCGACCCGTGGTGGTGCCCTTGTTGGCGTCCTGGCCCGACGGAGCGACGTAATAGACCGCGCCCGCCCGGGGCTTGTGCGGGTGCGCAGTGGCCGGAACGGCGGCCGCCACCACGGACAGCGAAGCGAGCAGGGCGGCTAAGGACCACGACCCCTTACCGGGGCGTGGCCACCATCTCCTCGACACTGGATGGTCCTTTCTTCTCTGGAGGGGAACGATCCGCCCGCTCATCCCTTCACCGCGCCCACCGTCAGACCGCTGATGATGTGGCGCTGCATGTAGATGAAGAAGATGATCACGGGCGCGACGGCGAGCAGAAGGTTGGGGAACACCTTCGTCAGATCGGTGGAGTACTGGCTGATGCCTGCGTAGATCGCCGTCGTCACCGTGTAGTGACCGGACGACGGGCTGAGCAGGATCTGGGGCGAGATGAAGTCGTTCCAGATCCCGATGGAGTTGAGGATCAGGACGGTGACGACCGCCGGACGCATCAGCGGGAAGATGATGGTCCAGAACGTCCGGTAGCGGCCCGCGCCGTCGATTGTCGCCGCATGGTCGATGTCCACCGGGATCGTGCGGATGAAGCCCACGAACAGGAAGATGCTGACCGGCAGCGTCGACGCCACGTCGTGCGCGACCAGGCCGGTCACGGTGTTGGCGAGACCGACCTCGCGCAGTACGTAGATCACCGGGATGATCACGGCTGCGCCGGGGATGAACGTGCCGGCCAGGAAGTACAGCAGCACCAGCTGTGTCCGCTTCTTGAGGCTGCGCGCGATCGCGTACGCCGCCGGTCCCGCCAGCGCGATGCACAGCACGTCCACGGTGACGACGAGGAACAGCGTGAAGCCGTAGCCGCCGATGACGTTGTACTGCGGATTGCTGATGGCGGCGGACATGTGCTCGAAGGTCAGACCGCTCAGGGGGATCGAGAACGGGTTGTCGAGGATGTCCTGCTGTGACTTGAAGGCGTTCACGACGAGCAGGTACACCGGCACGATCATGACGACGAACAGCAGGCCGAGGAGCACCCAACGCAGGGGCGAGCGGGACTCCCGCAGTTCCGACAGAGAGACCTCCGGGGCGGAAACCGGTGCGGTCCGCGGTCTGTCGTGGACCTTTGGTTCAGTGACGACCACCATCGGCTCCTAACCGGTCGCAGCTTGGTCCTGGCGGTTGCGCAGCGCGGTCACGACGAGGGCGAGCACGGCGGAGACGACCATCAGGAAGACCGCCTGGGCCGTTGCGTAACCGACCTTGGTGCCCTCGAAGGACCGGGCGAGAATGAGATAGGTGAAGGTCTGTGTCGAGCCGGCCGGACCGCCGCCGGTGAGGCTGACCACGATGTCGTACGCCCTCAGCAGGCCGACCAGGTTCAGTACGGTCGCCACGGTGACCACGGGCGCGATCAACGGGATCACGATGCGCAGATTGATCTGCCGCCTGCTGGCGCCGTCGATTGCCGCGGCCTCCAGGAGCTCGACCGGGACGGTCTGCAGGGCGGCCACGAACAGGACGACGTTGAAGCCGAATCCGGCCCACACGATGACACCGATCAGCGTGTACAGCGCGAACTTTTCGTCGAAGAGAAAGCCGATCGGCTCCATGCCGAACCTGGCGAGGGTGTTGTTGACCGCCCCGTTCGTGCCGAGGATCGCCGCCCACAGATAGCCGAGGATCAACGCGCTGATCACGTGCGGGAAGTAGGCGACGGCGCGGAAGAACGAGTTCGTACGCGACCGGCCCTTGAGGATCAGTGCGTACACCAGGCCCGCGCCGATCATCAGGGCGGTGCCGAGCACGGCGATCAGCGCGGTCACGTACCAGGCGTCCGTCGAACTCGGGTCGTCGAAGAGACGCTTGTAGTTCTCCCACCCGATGAGCTTCGCGGTGGAGAAGCCGTCCCAGTCCGTGAAGCTGAGGTAGATCGCCACGCCCATGGGCACGATCGTCAGCACCGTGTACAGGAGCACGGCCGGGCCCACCATGCCGAACGTGACGGCCGCCTCGCGGAAGCGGGCCCGCCTGCGGCCGGAGCCGGGGGCCGCCGGGGCGGCGACGGAGCGCCGCCCCGGCGGCGTCAGTTCTGCGAGTTCCACCACTTGTCCAATCCGCCCGCGGCATCCTTCGCGGAGGTGCCCGTGTACAGGGACTGGATCTGCTTGTTGAGCTCGTCGCTGAACCCGGCGATCGGCTGGTTCTCACCGGACTTCACGAGCACCGACGGCGTCTTGTCGAGGATCCTCTGCACCGCGGCGCCGAGGCTGGACATCGGGTAGCTGAAGCCCGTGCGCAGATTGCCGTCAGCGGCGAGCTGGCTCTTGATCGCTTCCTTGTCGGTGACCAGCCACTTCACGAATTCGATCGCCTCGGCCTTGTGGTGCGACTGGTTGACCACGGCGTAGGGGTTCGCGACGTTGCCGAACTGGCCGGACGGGTAGGCGCCGTCGGTCGGCATCGTGAAGACACCGATCGCGTCGCTCTTCTTCGCCGCGTCCGCCGCTGGCACGAAGAAGGAACCCATCATGTACATCGCTGACTTGCCGTTGAGGAAGGCCGTCTGCCCGTCGGCGTACGTCAGCCCCAGCGCGCTCTTCTCGAGGTACCCCTTGTCGATCCACTGTCCGTAGCGCTTCAGGTACGGCACATAGCCGCTGTCGGCGAAGGAGACCTTGCCGTCGTTGCGCTGCTTGATCCACCGGGGGTTCTCGGTGAGCACACCGGCGTCGGCCATCATCGAGAACTGCCCGCCCGTCACCCACTGGCCCGCGGTCTGCAGCGGCTTGTAGCCCGCGGACTTCAGACTGCTCATGGCGGCCGTGAACTGATCCAGCGTCTGGATCTTCGACGCGTCCACGCCGGCCTTCGCGAAGGCCGCCTTGTTGTAGAAGACCAGCGACTGGATCTGCTCGCCCACGCCGACCATGTACGTCTTGCCGCTGACGGCGTACTGGTCGACCAGCGGTGTGTCCTTCGTCCAGGCCTGGTCGGACAGGTCGGCGAAGAGCTTGGTCGTGTCGGGGGCCGGGATGATCTGTTGGGCGATGTCGGGCGGGTCGCCGGCGGCGAGGTCCTGAGTGAGCTTGGCGTTGGCCGAGATCGTCCCCGTCAGCTCCAGCTTCACCTTCACGCCGGGATGGCTCTTCTCGTACTTCGCGAAGAGACCTTTCCAGTACTGCTCCGTCAGGTTCGGCGAGATGTTGACGATGATGCGGAGAGTCGTACCCTCCGCGGCCCCGTCGGACCCGCTTCCCCCGCAGGCGACGGCGGATGCCATCACGAGCGGAGCCACGGCGAGTGCGGAGGCTCGGTGCCACATGGTTCTCATCGGACACGCTCCATTGCATAGTCGTGAATAATCGATAGCTGACGTGCAAGTGCAGGCGTTCGTTCGAGTTCGCGAGGAAGGGGAGGGGTGCCGCGTCCGAACGGTGCGGTCGGGTCCCGGTAGGCGCTCACAATAATCGCCTATCGATTACTGATGCTATGGGCGGCATCCCGCATGTTCAAGGGTGCTGCCGAAACCGCTTGCTCCCGTTCTCTCACTGCCCGAGCCGCGCACCCCAGCGGCAGGTCACGCGCGTCGAGCGCGTCGCCGCCGATCTGCGCGAGGAGGTCCAGGATCTCCAGGACGCGGCAGGCTCCCACCCACCAGTAGGCGACTCCCTCACGGGGCCGGGCGTTCACTCAGCGGCCCTGTCATGGATGCAACTCCTCGTTTTCCAGAAAGAGTTCGACCACCGGCAGCAGTACGTCGGGCCGTGAGGTGGGCAGGGTCAGGGTCAGGGTGCCCGGCGACTGGCTCGGCGGGGCCAGGTTGTTGTGTTCGTGGCGGGCACCGTCGACCTCGTGGAAGGCGATCTCCGAACCGTCGTGCAGCAGTTGGGCATAGCGCACCCGCCCGGCCAGGCCAGGAAGATGAAGGTGATTGAACTGCCAGGCGAGCAGGTGCAGATAAAGGCGGCGGCCGCGCTGCGTGTACAGGGCGCTCGCCGGCGGCCGGAAGGAAGAAGGTCCTGCACCGTGTACGGCGCGGGCGTGCAGGGCGCTCCACTCTCCGATGGCCCGAAGGGTGTCGCGCGCCCGCTGATCGAGCGAACCCCTTCCGGTGGGGCCGACGTTGAGGATCAGATTTCCGCCACAGGAAACGGACTGGACCAGCATGCGGACCAACTGGGACGGGTCCTTGTAGTCGTGGTTGTCGCGGTCGTAGCCCCAGGACCCGTTGAGCGTATGGCACGCCTCCCACAGCACCGGCACGCCGTCGCGCTCCAGCGGCCGGTCGGGCTGGTACTGCTCGGGTGTCACATAGTCACCGGGTACGCCCAGCCGGTCGTTCACAAGGATGCCGGGCTGCAGCTCACGGACCGTTTCGATGAGTTCTTTCGCCCCCCACTGCTCCGGCCCCATACCTGGATACGTGAAGTCGAAGAAAAGCAGGTCGACCTGTCCGTAGCCGGTGAGCAACTCACGTATCTGGCCCTGCATGTACGACCGGTAGCGCGCCAAGTCCCCCGCCTCCCGCCCGCCCTCCGAGCCGCGCAGCGGATGGTGCTCGTCGACCGGGAAGCCGGGGTGGTGCCAGTCGAGGAGTGAGTAGTAGAGGCCGACCCGCAGGCCCTCGGCGCGCATCGCCTCCGCGAACTCGGCCACGAGGTCCCGGCCGGCCGCGCGCACCGAGGTGTAATCGGTCAGCGACGAGTCGAAGAGGCAGAATCCGTCGTGGTGCTTGGCGGTGAGCACGGCATAGCGCATCCCTGCTTCCCTTGCCGCCCGTGCGAGTTCCCGCGCGTCGAAGAGGTCGGGGTCGAACCGCTCCAGGTAACGGTCGTATGCCGCCTGGGACATGGCCTCCCGGCTGCGTACCCATTCGTGCCTCGCGGCGAGGCTGTACAGGCCGAAGTGGACGAACAGTCCGAAGCGCGCGGTCTCGAACCACCCGCCGGATGCAGTGGACACGGAAGACTCCTGACGGATTGACAGCACTAATCGATAGGAGGTTATCTACCATCGATAGGTGATGATGTCACTGGCGTTGCGTGCGGGGAGCGCGCGGAGAGGCACATGAATGAACCCGAGCAGGGATCAAGGAACGTCGACGGCGGAGGAGACCCTGACCTACGAGTCGATGCGGTCTCCGGTCTACACCTCGTCCTTCCGGCGGCCGACGCGGAGGATGGTGGAGGCACTCGAGGATGTGAGCGCGGCGACCGCCTGCGCGAAGCTGCACCAGATGGGCATCACCCGGACCTTCATCGACGGGCCCGTGCCGCTGCACCAGGAACCGGACATCAAGATCACCGGAGGTGCGGTGACCTTGCAGTTCCTGCCGCAGCGCGAGGACGTCTTCAACGGTGCCGCACAGGAGGACATCGAGCGCAAGACCCCGCTGTGGGGGGTGCTGGAGTCGATCGCGCCCGGCGATGTGCTGGTGATCTCGGCGCAGGCGAGCCACTTCACCGGCTGTCTTGGCGACATGCTGGTGCGCTACTTCAAGCTGCGCGGTGGCGCCGGGATCGTTGTGGACGGGCGGGTGCGGGACGCGGCCCGGATCCGGGCCCTCGGCGTGCCGATCTGGTGTACCGGAGTCACCCCGCACTACGCCTCGCAGACGGAGCTCTTCCCCTCCGCTTTCAATGTGCCGGTGGGTGTCGGCGGCACACTGGTCATGCCGGGGGACCTGATCGTGGCCGACGAGGACGGTGCCGTGGTCGTACCGCAGGACCGTGCGGTCCCGCTGGCCGAGGACTCGCTCCTGCACCAGGACCGTGAGGCGTTCGCACGCCGCCGCCTCGACGAGGGCGGCCTGCTCTCCGACTACTACCCGCTCACCGGTGAAGGGCTGGACGAGTACCTGGCGAGCAGGCCCGCGACCTGACCGCTTGCAGGTCCTGTACGGGGACGGCTTCGTCCCCGTACAGATGGTGCGGGCGACGCACTGGCCTCAACGGAGGACGTAGTAGAGGGAGTTGTGCACGGTGTCCGGAAGATAGAGCACATCGTGACCGTCCGAGTCCCGCCGCACCGCGAGCCGGTCCGCGCTCACGCCCGGCGCGGCGGACTGCGCGGTCCAGGCCCCGTCCGCCGACTGCGTCGCGGCAAAGACCCGGTCGGTGCCCGAGGTCGTCACGTAGTAGATCCGCTTGGTGTCCGTCTCGTCCCAGGTGATGCCGAGGGCGGCTGCGGTCTGTCCGCCGGCGTACACGGTCTTGCTGACCCAGTCGCCGCCGCTCGGATAGGCGTAGTACACGCGGAAGTTGCCGCCGCTGTCGGCCGAGCGGTAGCGGTAGGCGACCTTCGGGGTGGAGCCGTCGAGGGTGAGCTTGGCGCTCTGCACCGCAGGACCGGCGTACGCGTTGTCGATGCTCCACTCCTCGCCGGTGGTCAGCTGCTGGATCACGTCGGAGGTGCCGGGCGTCACCGGGACGGTGAGCGCCGCACCCGTACTGTCGGCGAAGTCGCCGGTCGCCGGGTCGAAGCGCAGGTAGGAGAGCTGGTGGCGGAACCCGGTGGCCGGCGCCTTGGCCCACTCGTACAGCAGGTGCACACGCCCCTCGCTGTCGACCGTCAGGTCGTCGGGGTACACGGAGCGGTTCAGCGCGCCGGCGAACGTGGCAACCACGCTCCAGCGCGCCGCTGCGTTGTCCCAGCGGTAGAGCTTGCCGGGGCGCTGATCGGCGCCGGCGCCGACACGGGCGGCCAGGTACAGATCGCCGTTGGGCGCCGTGGCGACGATCGGATAGGTGATGCCCTGGCCCTGGTCGGGCAGTTCGGCCGCATGGTCGGTGACGTCCCCGCCGGGGGCCTCGGTACGAAAGTAGCGCCAGGCGTCGGCGTGCATGGAGGCGAACACATGCAGACGTCCGTTGCCGTCCCGCGCGATGGACGGCTGGTTGTGGCCGTTGTCGTCAGGGAACTCCGCCTGCGCCCCGCTCCGGTCGAGTAGCGGCAGCAGGCTCCAGACCCCGTCCGGGTCGCGCCGCGCGATGGCGGGCCGGTGCGTGGCGGCCGTCGAGCCCGGCTTGTTGAAGGCGAAGTACGTGTACTGGCCGCGTCCCTTGTACGTGGCGACCGGCGTCCACCAAGCGGCCTGGTTCGACGAGTCCATCGCGTACGGGACCTTCTCGATCACCGCCGCCGCGGCTGCTCTGCTCTGCGCGGTGTCGGCCCGGGCGGCCGGGACGGGCAGGAGCAGGGCGGCCAGGGCCGTGGCCGAGGCGGTGTACGTGCGTACCGTGGGACGTCGCAAGATGAGCTCCTTCGCGGGTGCGTGCGCGGGCGTGGAGGTAACGCGGACGGCAGCGGCCCGAGGGCCGGCCGGTGCGGTCGTCGTGCGGGGTACGGAGCAGGGCCAGGCGAGGGTCGGGCGCGACGTTCGCCTGGCCCGGACTGCAGCGTTCGGCCTCAGCGCTTGATGAGCGCGGCGGCCTCCTCGCCGGCCTGCTTCATCGCGTCCTTCGGCTTCGACTTGCCGACGAGGACGGCCTGCACCTGCTTGGCGACGGCCTCCTCGATCTGGGCATTCTGCGCGAACTGCCAGAACGGGCTGCCGGTCGCCGTCTTGGTGATCTTCTCGGTCCACTCCGTGGTGAAGGTGTCCTTGGCGACCTCCGGGGCGGCCAGACCCGCGGTGGTGGACGGCGGCAGTGCGCGGGCGGCGAAGTACTCGGAGGTGGTGGCCTGGTCGCTGGTGGTGTGCAGCGCGAACTCGGTGGCCGCGTCCTGCCCCTTGCCCTTCACGATCGCGATCACGCCGCCCCACAGCAGCGCCTGCGGCGTGTCCCCGGCCTTGAGCACCGGACGCTCCATCGGCTGCATGGCGTTGGCCAGCGTCTCGTCCTTGGACTGGGCGGAGGTCACGCCCTTGCCGATGATCGCGTCGTCGTAGAAGGCGGCCTTGCCCTGCCCGAACAGGGCGCGCGCGTCGAAGCGGTCCACGTCGGCGGCGATCAGCTTCTCGTCGTGCAGCTTCTTGTACCAGGTGACCGCGTCGATCGAGGCGTCGTCGCCTATCGTGACCTTCCCACCGTCGAGCAGCTTGCAGCCGAAGGTCTGCATCCACGGGAAGATGTCCTTGAGCTGCGCGACCTTGGTGGCAGCGGCATACGGTACGACACCGCCGCCGAGCCCCTTCAGCTCCCGCAGTGCGGCCTCGAACTCCTCAACGGTGGTGGGGTGCTTCTTGATCCCGGCCTTCTCCAGGAGCTGGGAGTTGGCGATCACACCGATCGATCCGGTGTTCCACGGCAGCCCGTACTGCTTGCCGTCGTACTTGCCGCTGTTCAGCGCCACGTCGGTGTAGCCGCCCTTGCCGGCCACCGATCCGAGGTCGGCCAGCTTGCCCATCTGCGCCATCGCGGCGAGCCAGGCGATGTCGAGGTGCACCGCACCCGTCGTCTCCCGGCCGCCCAGCTTGAGGGTGAGCTGGCTCAGGTACTCGTTGTACGGGTACGAGACCGCGCGGATCTTGGACTTCTCGGCCTTCTCCCATGCTGCGATGATCTTCTCGATCGAGGGCTTGGCGGCCTCCTCGTTGAGCGACCAGGAGGTGAAGTCGAAGTTCTTGGACTTCGGGTCGCCGCCGTTGGAGGTGCTGCCGGCGCCCGACGGTGCACAGGCGCCGAGCACACCGACGCCGGCCACACCGAGCGCGCCGATGCCGAACATGCGCAGCGCGCCGCGCCGACTGATGCCAGAGGTGGTCATGATCTCTCCATGGGGGAGTAGAGGGGGAGGGTAGGTACGTGAGGGCGCGGGCTGATCCCGCGGGTTCAGCTCTTGACCGAACCGGCGGTCATGCCGCCGACGAGGTAGCGCTGCAGGAACATGAAGGCGACGACCACCGGGATGGACACGATGAGCGAGGCCGCCATCAACTGGGGCCAGGCGGTCTGGAATTCGCCGATGTAGGTGGAGACGAGGCCGGGAGGCAGGGTCTGCTTCTCCTTGTCGGCCAGGGTCAGCGCGAAGATGAAGTCGTTCCAGCCGCGTACGAAGGCGAAGAGCCCGGCGGCGATCATCCCGGGCGCGGCCAGCGGCGCCACGATGGAGTGCAGCGTCCGCCACCGGGACGCGCCGTCGATGGATGCCGCCTCCAGCAGGGCGTCCGGGATGGTGTCGAAGATGCCCTTCAGCATCCAGACGCACAGCGGCATGGTGAACGTGGTGAAGGAGAGCACCAGGGCGGTGTACGTGTTGAGCATGCCGAAGCTGGAGAAGACGGTGTACAGCGTCACCAGCAGGAGCGCCTGGGGGAACATCTGGGAGGCCAGCACCAGGTGCATCAGCGACCGGCGCCCGCGATAGCGGAACTTGGAGAACGAGTAGCCCATGTACGTGGCGACGACCACGCTCAGCACGGCGGTGATCGAGGCCACGATGAGCGAGTTGATCATGTACTTGATCAGCTGGTCGTTCTCGGCGAGGGCCGTGAAGTTGCTGAGGGTGAGATCGGTGGGTATCAGCTTCGGCGGGAACTGGAAGGTCGACTCGGGGGTGCTCAGCGCGGTGGCGAGCAGCCAGTAGACCGGCAGCAGACCGAAGGCGCCGATGACGACGACCGCACTCCAGGCGGCGATCCGCGAGCGCAGCAGGTCCTTGCGTATACGGCGCCGAGCGCTGCGCCCAGCCTGCGTGGCGGACGGCCGCGGCCGGTCGACGGCAGACAGCGCGGTGGAGGTGGTGGAGGTCATCAGGCGTCGCCCTTCCGCTCGGTGATCCTGAGGTAGACGGCGACGAGGAGCAGCAGGAGCAGCATCCACAGACCGCCCAGCGCGGTGGCCCGGCCGATGTCGAAACCCTTGAAGGCCGTCTGGTACACGGCGGTCGCGAACGTCTCGGTGGTGCCGGCCGGTCCGCCGCCGGTGAGGACGTAGATGGTGTCGAAGTGCTGGAAGTTCCAGATGAACTCCAGCAGGAGCACGATCGAGGCGACACCGCGGACCTGCGGCCAGGTGACGGCGAAGAAGCGCCGGATCGAGCCCGCCCCGTCCATCGAGGCCGCCTCGTGCAGCTCCCTGGGCACGGTCTGCAGACCGGCCAGGAGCATCACCATCATCCACGGGAAGCTGGCCCAGGTCTTGGTGACGATGACGGCGAGCATCGCGGTGCCGGGCCGGCCGAGCCAGGCGACGGACTCGTCGATGATTCCGGTCTCCATGAGGATGCCGTTGAGCACCCCGTAGTTTGCGTTGAAGATCCACATCCAGAGGAAGGAGACCACCACGCCCGGGATCACCCAGGGGAACAGGAACAAGCCGCGCAGGAAGCCGCTGCCCTTGAGGCCGGTGTTCAGCGCGAGCGCGAGCGCGAAGCCGAGCGCGAAGGGGACGAGCGTCGCGCCGACGGTGAAGATCAGCGTCTGCTTGAGGATCGTGAGGAAGTCGCCGTCCAGCCAGTATGTGAAGTTGTCCAGGCCGACGAACTCCCGGCCCGGCAGCCGCAGATCCTGCTTGAAGAAGCCGGTGAACAGCGCCGACAGCAGCGGGTAGACGATGATCGCCGCGAACAGGGCGAGTCCGGGTGCGGTCAGCAGCAGGGCGAACGCACCGTTGGAGAGCCGTCGGCCGGTCCGCTGACGGGGCGGGGGCGCCTTCTGGGGAGGTGCGGCCGTACTCATGGGTGTGTCCTCTCAAACGGGGCGGGAGCGCCGGGGCCCTGTGTGAACGCCATCCATGCTCCAGTGAATACAAGTTGCAGCATGCGGGATCGTTCTCCATATCGTGCGATGGCGTCAACCCTTTTGGTCGGTGAATCGCCGGTTCTGTGCAGGGCCGGCGAACTCGCCCCACCTGCTCGGAACTTCTACTTCGGCTCGCGACAGCCAGGTTGGTGGCCGCAACCGGAACTTACAACGAATCCCACTGCATGAACAGTAGTTGCACAATATGGATGTGATGTACGTTCAAGGCCGCTCCGCTGCGGCGGGGAGTATCCGAGCTTCACACCAAGGAGGCCGCACCGTGCGGGAAGAAGAGGTCCATTACGACATCGCTGTGATCGGCGGCGGATTGGCGGGGACCTGCGCGGCCATCGCCGCGGCCCGGCTCGGCCGACGCGTCGCCCTGGTCAACAACCGGCCCGTCCTGGGCGGCAACGCCAGCAGCGAGATCCGCGTCTGGGTCTGCGGCGCCACCGCACACGGCGTACACCGCTGGGCCCGCGAGACCGGAATCATGGGCGAGCTGTACACCGAGAACCAGTACCGCAACCCCGAGGGCAACCCCTACTACTGGGACCAGGTCGTCCTCGACGCCGTCCGTGCCGAACCGAACATCGACCTCTACCTCAACACCGACGTACGCGAGGTCGACGCGAGCGGCCCCGACGACAGTCGCGAGGTGCACTCCTGTACCGGCTGGATGGTGGGCTCGGAGCGCCGCATCACCTTCCATGCACGCCAGTTCCTCGACTGCACCGGTGACGGCCTGCTCGGCCACCTCGTCGGCGCCCGCTACCGGATAGGCCGCGAGGCGCAGACCGAGTTCGACGAGCCCTGGGCGCCGGCCGAGGCGGACCAGGCGCTGCTCGGCTCGACGATCCTCTTCCAGACCAGGGACACGGGTCGGCCGGCGAAGTTCGTACCCCCCGCCTACGCCAAGGACCTGTCGACCACGCCCATCCTGCGCAACCGCGTCCTGCGCACCGGGGACAACGGCTGCGACTACTGGTGGATCGAGTGGGGCGGCGAACTCGACACCGTCCACGACAACGAGCGCATCCGCGACGAGCTCCAGGCCGTGATCATGGGCGTCTGGGACCACATCAAGAACTCCGGCCAGTTCCCCGACGCGGCGAACCTCACCCTGGAATGGGTCGGCAGTCTCCCCGGCAAGCGCGAGTACCGCCGCTTCCTCGGCGACTACGTCCTCACTCAGCAGGACATCCTTCAACAGCGCCAGTTCGCCGACCGGATCGCCTTCGGCGGCTGGTCCGTCGACCTCCACCCCGTACAGGGCATGTACGCCGACGAGCCCGGCGCCCGCCAGCGATACGCGGACGGCATCTTCCACATCCCGCTGCGCTCCTTGTACTCGGCGAACGTCACGAACCTGCACTTCGCCGGGCGCAACATCTCCGCCACACACATCGCCTTCGGGGCCACCCGCGTCATGGCCACCTGCGCGACACTGGGCGAGGCCGCGGGCACCGCCGCGGCCCTGTGCGTCGCCGAGGGCCTCACGCCGCGCGAACTCGCCACCAAACGACCGGAACTGGTACGTCACACCCTGCTGCGCCAGGACGCCTCCGTGATCGGCGTCGCCGACGACGACCCCGACAACCTGGCGCGCACGGCCCGGGTCACCGCCTCCTCCCACCTGACCCGTCTGGCCGCCGAACCCACACCGGCCGCGCCCGGCACCCCGTACCCCCTCACCCGCGACCTGGCCCTCCTGCTTCCGGTCGACCCTGCACTCGACACGGTCGACCTCCTCGTCCACGGCGCCCCGAACGGCCGGTCCCGCGAACTCACCGTGGAACTGTGGAGCACGGGCCACCCCGAGAACGCGGTCCCCGCCGACCACCTCCTCACGACCACTGTCACCGTCCCGTCCGAAGGCCCCCACTGGGTCACGGCCCGCCTCGACCACTACCCCGACACCCCCCAGAACGCGATCCTCATCGTCCGGGCCTGCGCGGACACGGCCCTGATCCTCCTCCCCGAACGCACCGACGGTGTCCTCGCCCTGCGCAGGAAGGCCGAGGGGGACGCGGCCGTCGACCACGACATCCCGGAAGAAGAAGGACAACTGGTCCTGGAATGGCAGGCCCGCGGCCTGCGGCGCCAGACCTTCGCCTTTCGGGCGGCCCCCGACACCACGGCATTCCACCCCGAACGGGCCGTAGGCGGATACCAACGTCCCTACGGCGGCCCGCACATGTGGTCCTCCGCGCCGGAGGGCGCCGCTGAGTGGCTCCGTCTCGACTGGCACAACGAGCAGGAACTCACCGAAACGCGCCTGGTGTTCGACGACGACGTCGACGAATACCTCAACAACCTGCACCGCCACCGCACCCCGTACGAGGTCATGCCTGAACTCGTACGCGACTACCGCATCCAGAGCCGCGACGCCGCCGGTACCTGGCACACACTCCTGAAGGTGACGGACAACCGGCGCCGCCACCGTGTACACGAGCTGAAGGCCGCGGACGGCAGCCCCGTACGCACCGACGCACTACGGCTCGTGGTCGACGCGACGCACGGGGCACGACACGCGCACGTGATCGCCTTCAAGGCGTACGGCGCATAGCCACATGGCGAAGGGGTCCGGTGGAGGCTGATCAGCCTCCACCGGACCGGGGTGTTATAAACCAAAACCAGCCCCCCAGTCGGGGTGTCATAGGGGATGGGGTGGTGT
>NZ_JBLVKW010000066.1:0-44700 GCF_048270745.1 Streptomyces sp. NPDC056231
CCCGCCTCCGTACACCTGCCGACGTCGCGAGGTTCCTCGCTTCCGACCCCACCCAAACCAAGGCCAAAAAGACGAGTTAAAGATCTGCACACCCTAAGCGGCGGCGAGGCCGAGCAACGTCGCGGAGGGTACAGCCCGTCACGCTGACTGCACAATTGTCGGTGGCCATTCCGCACCACCGTTCCACGCAAACATGCCAGTGGCCGGCCGCCCGACGGTGCCGCGCTTCGGCTACCGGACCGAGCACGGGCTCGAGTTCGGGCACCACCATCTTCAGGACGATCAGGTTCGCGGGGCCCCTACGGCTTCGGCGGCGAGGCCGCGCGCCAGGCCCTCCGCACCTTCAAGTGTGCGGCACTGGGTCTGGAGGTCGAGGCGGGGAATGTCGATGGCCCACCACCGGCCGGTGCGGCGCAGGAAGACTTGGAATTCGTCGCGGGGACTCATGGGCTTTGCCTCCTCTCCTACCCGTCGGCTGGGACTATTGCCCACAGACTGACGCCCGGCCCGCGAACTTCGAAAATCGTTCGACCGGGTGCAGGCCTGGTCAGCTGAGGCACAGTCCGAGTAGGCAGACGTCCGTCGGCGACGTCAGTACCCGTGCGGGGCGGGTCTGGGACGGACCCGCGTCCGTGCCGTTGGTGGGCGCGGGCGTCGACGGCTGTTGCGCCGTTGTATCGGAGCGGTCGGGAGCCGTGTCTCCGGCTCGGTCGGGAGCCGTGTCTCCGGCGGAGGGGGCGGTGCTGTGCGGCTGCGGGGTCGGCGTCGCGGCCGGGCGGCCAGGCGCGGCGGCCCCCGGCCGGTCGATCGGTGGCATCGTGCGGGGCGAGACCGCGAGGGCCTGCTCTCGCGGGGCGTTGGTCCTCGCCGGCGGCTGCGGCTGGGAAGAGGCGTGTGACGACCGGTGAGTGCGCTGATCGGTCGCTGGCACGGAAGCCGAACGATTCTGCTCGGGCATCGGCTCCTCCACGGCGCCGATGCTCGGGGCGTCCGGCGCCACGGCTGCCTCGACCCGGTCGGTGGAGGTTCGCTCCATCATGGCAATGGTCAGGCCGCCTCCAACGAGTGCGACAGCGCTGGCGACCGCCGCCCGGCGCTTGTTCTTCTTCCAGCGGACCAACTGGCGCCGGCGTGCCGCACGCCCCTGCCGCACGGGCGGCAGGTCCTCGACACCGGCGGCAACGTGCGAGGCTACGCTCGTCGAATCGCTGGACTCCGCCTCGCCGTCGAGGAGCATGTCATGCAACGTGTCGGCAGTCGCGGTGTCCCGGTAAGCCGTTGTGGCCGGTGCGGTGCTCGCCATCGCCGGGGCCGACTGGCTGCAGCCGCCCTCGACGGGCGGGGCGATGTCCGGGGCGTAGGCGCCGCACCCGGGGCACACCAGGGCGCCATTGAGATGGCGACAGCATGAGGAGCAGTAATCCATCCGCAGTCTTCCAGTCTTCCTGGTTCGGCACGCCGTCGGCCCGCCTGAGCCACGGCCTGGTCATGTTCGCACATGTAATGGAGCAGCCAGCAACGCTAACAAGGCTTTCGAAACGCTGTGTGCGGCATGTGTGATCCTCCTGCGAGGATTCCTTGTGTGAGGACGGGATGGGCGGGCGTATCCGCGCCGAGTCCACCCACGGCGGCGACCCGCGCCACTTCGGCTGACCAGCCGCAGCGGCTCCGACCGGGGGGCCGCTTCCTCGGCAGGCGTGTCGGTGGGCGCCCTGGTTACAGCCCGCAGGAGCCGCGGTCGAGGTGGAGGTACCGGGCGTGGGCCGGGCGGCACAGCCGGATGCCGAGGGTGACGTCGACGATGGTGACCAGGACGGGCAGGTGTCCGCAGGCGACCTGGACAATCGGGATGTCCGGGTACCCACCTGAGAGCGCCCAGCCAGTACCGAACAGCACTGCGCCAGGGATCACCCCGGCGTGGATGCGCCCCGGGGTGCGGCAGACCCGCAGCAGAGCGAATGTGCACGCGGTGATCACAACAGCGCCGGCGAAGGACAGGAGCATGCGCAGGTCCTGGAAGGTGAACATGCGGTCAACTTGCCGTAGTCGTCGAAGCCGTCGCGGTGGACGAGGATGAGGAGCAGTGCTCCATCGACGCCACGGGCTGCCCACCTGATGGAGTGCGCGTCCTGGTGCGGGGGTGGGATCAGGAGGTGGGCTTGTCTGCGCCTGCAACGCCGTTGGTGTGGCCCGCCGCCAGCTGCGGCACCCCCGTGCGGCCTCCCGCACCGCCCGGTAGGACGAGGCCGCTGCTGCTCGTCCGGTCCGGCCTTCATGGTCTGGCCTTCATCAGACGCCTCTCCGAGGGACACAGCTCCTCTGAGTCGGAGCCACCCTAAAGGCTGTCCCGTAATCCCTGGCGGGCGAACGACGACAGCTGCGGCACCTCGCTGCGTTGTTGGGGCGCCCGAATACACCCAGTATGAGGACGTCCTCCGCCTTGCGATACACCGCATCTGACGCCGCGCGCTGATCCACCAGGGATGATGGGACAGCCCTTAGGCCAACTGGCGTGCCGATGCCGTCTGTCAGAAGGCCGATATGCTGTGGGCCGCTGCAGCTTCCCCCTCACCCGCTCCCGCGCGGGTGTTGCCCTGGCCTGCGGCGGTCGTCTCACGGCATGAGGATGAAACACAGATGTTGATAGCGGGCCGGTACCGGCTGCACGACCCGATCGGGCGGGGTGCGATGGGGGAGGTCTGGCGGGGAAGCGACGAAACCCTCGGCAGACCGGTGGCCCTCAAGCTCCTGCTCGCCCAGGAATCCGACCCCACGGCCGCCTCCCGCTTCCGCCTGGAAGCGCAGACCGCCGGCCGACTCAACCACCCCCACGTCGTCAGCGTGCTGGACTTCGGCGAGCAGGAGGGCCGCCTGTTCCTGGTGATGGAGCTGGTCGACGGCGACAGCCTCGCCGGTCTGCTGTCCACCACCGCGCCCTTGCCCGCCGAGCGCGTCGCCCGCATCGCCGCCCAGGCCGCGGCCGGACTCGCCGCCGCCCATCAACAGGGCATCGTGCACCGCGACATCAAGCCCGCGAACCTGCTCCTGGACGCTGACGGCACCCTCAAGATCGGCGACTTCGGCATCGCCCGTTTCCTGGACGACCCGGCCGCCGCCCTCACCGCCACCGGGCAGATCATCGGCACCAGCCTCTACCTCGCCCCCGAACGCGCCCTGGGCAAGCCCGCAGTTCCCGCCTCCGACATGTACTCGCTGGGCTGCGTTCTCTACCAACTCCTCACCGGACGCCCGCCCTTCCAGGCCGACACCGCTATCGCCATCCTCCGCCAGCACCTTGACGCCACGCCCGTACCTCCCCGTGAGCTTGGCATCGTGCTCCCGCCCGCCTTCGAGAACTACCTGCTCGGCCTCCTCACCAAGCAGCACGAGGACCGGCCCACCGCCCAGCAGATGGCCGACTGGTTCGCTGCCGGCGCCTGGCAGGGCCACCCCGAGCCACTGCCCTCCTCCCTCCCGACTACGGTCGCCTCCTTCGTCGAGAACCCTCCACTCACCGAACCCGGCCCCGCGACCACATACGTACTCCCATCCGCCACCGTACCCGCGGGCGGGCGCGGCCGCCGGGACCGCCGGCAGCGGGCCGGCGAGGTCCGCCGCCTCGTCGGCCGTCGGCCCAGGCTGCTGGGTACCCTCGCCGCCGCCCTGGCCTTCCTGGCCGCGATGCTGCTCGGCATGACCTTGTTCTCACCAGAGCGGAGCTCGGCGGAAATCCCCCAGACCGACCCGGCGACCCGTACGACAAGCCCCGCCCCGGCGCCGCCACATTCCTCCCCGGAGCCGAGCACGGCCCCAGCCACCTCCCCCACACCCGAGCCACCTCCCTCCACCGACGAGGACCAGGACGAGGACAACTGACTTCACAACCGGTGAATAAAGCCAGGGTGGCGATCTGCCGAAGCGAGCTGATCGCCAACCGCTGGCCATTCGCTGCTACTTCACGTGAACAGAGCCATGCCTGGTTCTGTCGGCGCCTCTCCATTGGGATGAGTGCAGACAAAAATGAGCGCTCCCTGGGTCGGAGGGGACCGTTCGCCGCGGAACAGGGGCATCGATGAACATGCCCACACACCCTGCCATCCCCGCACACGTCCTCACGTCCGTGTCTGCTCGTCCGGGGGTCCGTCTCCCGCGTCGGCCGCCGCGTAAAGGTCGCGAATACTGACGTCGGCTCCGAACTCAAGCCGGTGGAAGACTCAGTCGATCGGCTGGCATCCCCGTGCGTCGGGCAGTTCCACGACGAGGGGGACAGCGGTAGGGGAGACCATCGGGGCCTGCCGCCAGGCTCCTCCGACGTGGCGGGTCAGTATCTCGCCGATGTAACAACCGAACGCGATGAGGGATTCGGCCATGTGCTCGCCCGTGACACCTTCGGCACGCAAGCCGTCGACTATGTCCTCGACCAGATCGATGCTCTCGGGGCTGTAATCCAGTTCCGCACCGCTGATGTCGGCCGCGCTCGCGACTATGGCAGCCGCACGCCGGGGCGCGTTACCGGGCACCAGAGGGGGGGTTCAGGTGCTCCTGCATGTGAGTCCTCGGACTGTTGCCGTCAATGTCGTTGAGGCTAACCGCAGAACACCCGGCCAAGCATGCCTCTGGTCATATCGATGTGGAACCCGATCGTGCCACGGATGGCCACCCCATTGGTGGGGCACAGGTTCTGGCCCACGTTGCGTGAGCAGTCCCGAATCCGGCCCGGCCGGCCCGCGACGACACGTGGGAAGGGCATCCCACCTGACGCGCCCGCCACTGCCGTCGAGAGGAGGCAGCATCCTCAACGTAATATTCGCCGAATCTGAAACTCACCCACAAAGCTGCACAAGCTACGAAATCAACCGGCGGCTGCACGTTTACAGTCGATCGACTCATGCTTGCCGAGAGCCGCCCTGCCAGAGTCAGGACGGTGTTCCGTTCCCACATCCCCAGTACTCCCGGGCCGGCAGATCGAGCGTCGGGCACCCCACCGGATGCCCCGCCCGCCTCGGGCCCTGACCATCGCCTTCCCGCAGGCCCGAGGACTTCGCCGACGAAAGGATCCCGCTGTGGCACGCCCTCGTGAATTCGACACCGGCGTGGCAGTGGAACAGGCCATGCGGCTGTTCTGGAGACAGGGCTATCACTCCACGCCGGTGCCACAGCTGACGGAACTGCTGGGAATCGGCAGCGGCAGCCTGTACGCGGCGTTCGGTTCGAAGGACGGCCTCTACGCCCAGGCCCTGAAACGCTACTGCGACGATCTGGTCGCGGCTCTCGACCGGGACGTCCGGGCCGGTTCCGACATCCGTACGGCGTTGCGAGGAATCCTGATCGCGATGGTCACGGCCGACGCGGTGGACCGGCAGCGCGGCTGTCTGCTCGTCAACTCGACCACCGAGCGTGCGACCCACGACGGCACGGCGGAGCAGGCTCACGCGACCGTGATCGCCATGGAGTCCGTGCTGACCGGGGCATTGGACCGCGCCAGGGGCCGGGGAGAACTGGGCAACGAGCACAGTCCGGTGGAACTGGCCCGCTTCTTCATCACGTTCATCCAGGGCCTTCGCGTGATGGGCCAGGCCCGCGTCGACCGCACGTTCCTGGAATTCGCCGTCACCGGAGCGTTGAAAGCACTGGACTGAGGCCGCACGGCAGCCCAGCCCCTGACGTCCGTCGCGAGCACACGGGCCGACCAGCCTGGTCGAGGTGTTGTCGAGGAACAGTGGACGGCCGGGGCGAGAGCTCGGTCTCGCCCCGGCCCATGACCTTTCGGTCGGTTCACCGTTGCAGCGGCACCCGTCAGCGCAGCTTGTACGCCGTGGGGAGGGTCTGCTTGACGGTGTTGCCCTGGCTGTCGGTCGCGCTGATCCGCAGCCCGACGCCCTCGGGCGCCTGCTTCCGGCTCGGGTTCTTGATCTCCGCTGTGAAGGTGTCCGTCGCGGCTTCCTTGGTGGACACCGGACGCCAAGTCTTGCCCCCGTCGTAGCTGGCCTCGACGTGCAGGGAGGTCAGCTTGGGCGAGGCGGTGAGGCCCTCCTGGTGGTAGCCGGCGATCGTGATCTGGTGGGTGGCCCCGGCCTTGGCGGTGTTGTCCAGGGCCAGACCGAGGTCGTACCGCAGGAAGGTCAGCGGCTCCGGACGGCAGGCCGCCTGACTGTCGCCGACCACCTTGCCCACACAGGGGTGGAGCTGCGGGACGTCATCCTTGGCCGGTTTGTCGGAGCTGTACGTCCATTCGGTCCTGACCCCGTTGGTCCTGGCCTCGAACGTGTACCGGCCCGATTCCGCCGGCAGGTCGTAACCGGCGAGCTTGCCGGTGATGGTGAGGAGCCCCCAGTAGTCGAACTGCACTGGCGTCAGACGGCGTTCGACTTCGTCACCGGACTGGTTCCGCAACGTGAAGTCGCAGGTGTAGTCGAGGGTCGGCTGGCTGGGCGGGGTCGTCGGACCACAGGCATAGGTGCCGAAGAGGAGTTCCGCGAGCAGGTCGTTGTCGACGATTCCCACCATCGCCTGACGGGCTCCGCCGCTGCTGGTCAGCTGGAAGGCCGGGTAGAAGGTGTCGCCCTGCCGGCAGCCCGAGCACGGCGTTGCCGAGTCGAACAACAATCCGGACTTGCTCCGCACCTGCGGCGCGGCTCCCGGTACGAGCGGTCCCTGGTTCCAGTGGACTTCGTCCTGCCCGGTGAGAACCATCTCCCGGCTCTCACTGCGGTCCCGGACCAGGACACGGTCGTCTCCGCGGTCGGCCCAGGCGGTGAGGAATTGGCTGATGGCGTTGTCCTGCCGCTTGATGAAGGTGGTCATGGTCTGCTGTGTGGCCGCACGGGGCAGGTACATGCTGATCCCGCCCGGCACGGAATCCGACAGCTGCGTCCAGGCCATGTTGGTGACCACTCCGGGCCGGTCCGCGTGGAAGTGGTGGTCGACCCTGTCGAGTTGCTCCGTACCGACCCGGCGCTCGGGGTTCGAGGCGATCTGACCGTCCGAGTAGTAATGGGCGGCATAAACCCTCGGCGTGGCTGCGCCACCGAGAGTGATCTTGACGTCGGGGTCGGCCTTGATCCGCGTGATCAGGCGGTCAGCCTCGGCGTTGGGCACCCTCACGATCGGCAGTGCGGCGTACGGCTGGACCTCGGGGCAGCTCTTCGGCCCGTCGGTGCAGACGGTGCTTTGTGCGGAGCCGCCCAGTGAGGTGAGACCCGGTGCCGCGACCAGTACACCGACGGCGCCGGCGGCGGCAGCGGCGGCCACCCGGTCGTCCCTGAGCTTCGGGAAGTCACAGGTGTCCTGGCAGATGTCGGTCGGCCTCAGCAGCACCAGCTTGCCCCGGGCGTCTGTGTCGGCGAGCTCGGAGGGGGTCCCGGTGCCCGCGTAGACCACCGGTACATCTCCCTTGATCGGCAGTCGCGCGATCGGGACCGAGACATTACGGCGGACCGACTTCCCGTCCTTGAGCCATGTCTGCGAGCCGACGAGCGAGACGTCCGGGGTCCGGTAGCGGGCGGCCAGGCTGAAGGGAGCACCGCCGCCGGTGGCCTTCATGGTGACGACGGGAGTCGTCTGCACGGTGGAGATCTCCTCGGTGAGGGTTCCCGTGCGCACCTTCTCGGTCGGCAGCGTCCACCAATTGGTCGTGCCGTCGTACCCGGTCACCATGGAGGCCGAGATCACCCATGCATGGTCCGCCGAGTACCGGGTCGTGAGGTCGACCATGGCGTAGACCTCGGTGGTCTCCGGGAACTGCACGTTCACCCGCTTGAGGTCGCGCAGGTCCAGGGTGACCGTGGTCGCCTTGGTGAGACTCACCTCCGGCGCCATCGGTGTGGCTTGCTGCCACTCCCCCGACGCGTCCCGCCACTTGACGGGGAGAGTGGCCGCGTAGGTTCCGGTGAAGAGCGACGTGGTGACCGTGTCCCGGCCGATGACACTCGAGGGAACCCTGTTGAGGCCGGGGATCTCATCGTTGTCCACCGGTATGAAAGTGGCGTAGCCGTAATGGATGTCGGTGGCACCCGGCGGGGGTACGACCTTCACGGTCAGGGGAAGTTTGGGCGGCTCAACGAAGGTAGTGACCGGTGTGGCCGCCCACAGGGCTCCCGAGGAGTCCCTGGCGCTCAGCGTGCCCGTGTAGTTGCCGAAGGCCCCGTCGGTGTCGGCCCCCCGGCCGTCGAGTGTCACCGACACCTCGGTCGATCCGCCCGCAGGCACGACCACCTCATCCGTGCTGAGGTTGATCAGGCCGGCCACGGCGGGCTTCCCGGCGGAGGAGAGCGACGCCGTGAGGTGCAGCGTGGTCTCCTCGTCGGTGTGGTTGATGTAGGTCACCTTTTTCGTCAGCGGTGTGTGCGGGTACGCCAGGCGGCCGAAGCCCAGGTTTCCCGCCGTGGTGATCCGCGGATCGATCGCGGCGGCGATGTTCACCCGCCCGACACCCTGCGCGGCCGCGGCGAAGCCCAGGTTGGTGGCCGTGCTCATCAGCAACGACTTGATCTGCCGGCCGGTCAGGTCCGGATGCTGCTCAGCGACGATGGCCGCGGCACCGGTCACATGCGGTGTGGCCATCGAGGTCCCGTTGGACGAGACGTAGTGCTCGTTCACCGGCGTGCCCATCGTTGTCCCGGCGGCACGTGCCGCGACGATGTCGACACCCGGAGCCGCGATGTCCGGCTTGGCGGCGCCGTCCCCGATCCGCGGTCCGCGGCTGGAGAAACTGGCCATCTTGTCCTGCTTGTCCACCGCCGCCACGGTCAGTGCCTCGTCGGCGGAGCCCGGGTTGAGGACCGTTCCGCTCGTCGGGCCGCTGTTGCCCGCGGCCACCACGAACAGGGATCCGGTGCTGCGGCTGAGCTCGTTGAGCGACTGGCTCAGCGGGTCGGTCCCGTCGGTGGGGACATCGCCGAGGCTCAAGTTGACAACCTTGGCCCCGGAGTGGGCGGCCCACTCCATGCCCGCGATGATCGCGTCCTCAGGGCAGTGTCCGCTGTCGTCGCAGACCTTGCCGACCCGCAGCTTGGCCCCGGGGGCGACACCCTTGTACCGGCTGTCGGACGCGGCGCCGGTGCCTAGGACCGTGGACGCCACGTGGGTGCCGTGCCCGTGCCCGTCCTCGGGGCCGTCGGGGTTGCCGGTGAAGTCGACCTGCTCGACGATGCTCTTCGCCACGTCCGGGTGGTTGGGGTCGATGCCGGTGTCCAGCACCGCCACGGACACGCCGGTGCCGTCGTACCCGCGGTCCCAGGCGACAGGCGCGCCGATCTGCGGCACGGACGTGTCGAGGGTGACCTTGGCCATCCCGTTGAGCCACACCTTCTTGACCCCGGACAGCGACCCGGCGGACCGGGCGACGCTCGAGCGGGTGTCCGTCTTGCCCTTTACCTGCTGCCACCACCGGCTGCCGCCGTCGATCTTCATCGAGCGACCGTTGACGCTCGGCAGCGCCTTGCCGCCGGTCACACCGGCCGGCTTCGGAGCCTTGGCCGCGGCATTCTTGTCGGTGTAGGTGACGAGCACCGGCACCTCGCCGGTCCTGCCGGCCGCGTGGGTCTTGCCGGCCGCGGTGAGTTCCACCAGCTCGGTCAGGTCGAAGAGCCCCCAGTCGAGCAGTCCCTCGTCCAGCAGTCCGAGTGCGTCGTTGGGCACGAAGTGCACGGTGCCCAGGTGGGTAATGGTCTGGAAGACGACGGGGGTGCTCTCGGACCGCGCCGCGCTCTCGACGTTACGGACGACCGGTCGGCCGTCGGCGTCAACGCCGACGTCCACCTTGTCACCGGTGATCAGCGTGACCGGTACGGTCCCGCCGGCCGCGGAGACGATCTTGCGCAGGTCGTCATCGGCGGTCGGTGACACCTTCTTCTGCACGGCGTCCGGGTGCGACGCCTGCCGGGCCGAATCGGTGGCGTGTACCGCCGTGGGCGACATGATCGCCCCGAAGACGGCCAGACCGACGGTCACCGCGGCCAGGCGCGTTCTGAGACGCTGGGTTGTCGGACTTCGCTTCATCTATCGATCTCCTGTTGGATTCACGAGGAACGGCTGGGGAGGGCAGACGGCGTAAGAGCACAAGGTCGTCGCCCGGGCAAGCGCGGTCCGGCCACGCGCCGCCTTGCTAGTGCTGCGACCGGAAAGGTTTGCCGGGAAGCTCGCGGCGTCCGGTGCGGTGCATCGCAAGGCGGAGGATCGCCCTCGTACCGGACGTACTCGGGGGATGCGACAACGCAGCGAGGTGCCGTGCCGGGCGTCGCGAGCCGGTGAACCTTTCCGGTCGCAGCACTAGAGGGGTCCGTACTCGTCGACGTCGTCGGCATCGCCCTCGCTCCGGGTGATGGGGGCGTCTGCCGGCTCGACCGACGGTCCAGCCGGTAAGGGTTCGCCGTTCGCCCGGCGTGCCGGCACGGCTGGGTCACCTGCCGACTGGGGTGCAGACGGTTCTGCGGGCACCATGGCGACGAGTGTGCAACCGAACCCGGTTGCGGCTCGATTGGTCAGATGCGGGATTTAAAGCCGTCGCGCGGTCACGCGTTTTTCTTCGCGTCCGGGCGAGGACGGTGGAATTTACTCGTCGCCCGTGGGCAGTTGCCCCTGCTCACCGACGAGACCCAACTCCACGACCTTGAGCGCGAGTACGGTACGCGACGTCACACACAGTTTGCGCATGGCTGACTTCAACTGGCTGGCCACGGTCTGCGTCGACACCCCGAGCCCCTCAGCGATCTGACGGTTCGTCCGGCCGCCGACCAGCAGACGAACCACCTCCAGCACGCGTGGGGAGAGCTGGTTGCCGTAGCCGGGGCGGCCCCGGCCCCGCGCCACCCGGGTGTCCCGCCCTCGCTCGTTCAGGGTCTGTGCCACCCGGCGGCGTCGTTGTGGGCGCCGAGGTCCGCCAACGCCCGCGAGACATCGGACAGGATCAGCAGGCCGGCCTCGTGCCGGTCGGCGGCGAGCAGGCAACGGGCGTGGCGCTCCCGAGCGAGCAGGGCGTCGTACGGGCGCGGCAGCGCCTGCCATGCGTCGGCCGCCCGGGCGAACAAACCTGCGGCGTCGGCGAGTCGGCCGTCGGCTTCGGCCAGCATGGCGCGGCACAGCACCAAGGATGCCTGCGGCGCCGGAGCGTCCTTGCCGCCCAACGCCCGTTCGAACGCAGTCACCAGGTCGGCGGCGTGGCCGAGCCGGCCGGCGGCCACCAGGGCCGCGACGCGTACCGGCGCGACCTCGACGGCCCGGGACCAGATTCCCGTGCCGACGCTGATCTCGACCGGTTCCTCCGTGAGGCGGAGTGCCTCGTCGATGTTGCCGTCACGCAGACACAGTTGGGCCAGCGCGGCTGCGGCCTCGATGCGTTGCTGATCGTCCTGCGCGGCGAAACGCAGACGCTCCGCGGCCTCCGCCCGGTCTCCGGCGGCAGCTTGGAGCAAGCCCGCCACGAGGACCGCCTCGCACCGGTCCTTCAGCGGCACCCCGTCCTCGTCATCGATCAGCCGGGCCGCTCTCTCGGCAAGTCCCGCCCAGGCGCCGGTGAACCAGTCGAGGTGGGCCCGGCTCGAGGCGATGGGGCCAAGGTAGTCCCGGAGCTCGTGGCGCTCGGCGAGTGCCTGGGCCTTGGCCAGTCGTGCGCCGGCCTCATCGCTCCGTCCCCACCGCATCGCCGCATCGCCGACATTCCTGTGACCTATCGCGAGCGTCGCCGCCTCCCGCGGATCGGCGGTGTCGTCCGGGATCCGCCGGGCCTCCGTCCACCCGGCCACCTCACCGAGCAGCAGCAGCGCGAAGGCGCGTTCCTGCACCAGACGCAGCCGCTCGTGGGGAGGAATCGACGGCGCCACCGCGGGTGCCTCGCCCAGCCATCGCAGATGCTCCGACACGGGCTGCGCGTTCCCGAGGGGCAGGGCGAGGAGGGTTCGGGCTCGTGCCGCCTCCAGCGAGTCCGGCGCGAGGTCGGGCACCGCTCTCAATATCTCGTGCCGACCCGCCTCGATGACACCCGCCACCATGAGCACCCGACCGATCTGGAATCGGACCGGTGCCTGCTGTTGCGGCGTCAGAGCGTTGGTCCGGAGGGCCGACTGCAACGATTCAATGATCGTCGTGTACGGGTCGGAGCCCGGCAGCGCCTGAAACTGGATCTTCATCGCCAGCCGCACCAGCGGCTCCACCGGCAGAGCGACGGTGGTGACCAGGTTGTGCAGCAGCAGCGCCGCGGTAGCCACGTCACCGGTCTGCATGGAGAGGTCGGCCGCCTGCTCGGTGTACCGGCACGCTGCCTCGACGTCGCCGGCCAGCCGGAAATGCCGGGCCAGCTGCGCCACCGGCGGCAGCGGCGAATTCTCCAACGCCCGGCCGGCGCGCACATGCAGGGCACGCCGTTCCTGGGCCGGAATGGCCTCGTACACGGCTTGACGCGCCAGGGCGTGGTGGAACGACCAATGCCCACGTACGTCCTCACGCAGCAGACCGCACCCCAGCGCATCGGCCGCCGGCTCCGCGAACCGGTCCTCGGACAGACCGGCCACCGCTCTCAAGGTCACGTAGTCGGCCGGAGCGGAGAGCACCGACACGGCGTACAGGACAACCTGGACTTCGGACGGTAGCCGCCCCACGCGTTCCAGCATGGCGTCGCGGATCGTGGGCGGCACCTCAATGCGGTCCAGCCGGCGGCGCGCCCAACCGCCGCCCTGACGGATCAGGTCGGCCCGGTCATGCATCAACCGCACCAACTCCTCGACCGCCAGCGGTATGCCTTCCGTTCGTGCGTGCAGGAAGGCCGCGAACTCGGTCGACAAAGGCTCGTCGGCCAACATCGAGGAGACGATCGCGGCGGTTTCGCCGATCCCCAGCGGCTTCAGTGCCAGCCTGACCAGGTGTGCGTCGGCAGGCAGCCGTGAGGTCAGCCTCAACAGCAGTGAATCGGAGGGCACTTCCTCCCGCCGGTACGTCACCACCACGCTCACCGGTTGGGGTCGGCGCGAGACCAGGAACAGCAGGAACTCCAGAGTCGCCTCGTCCGCCCAGTGCACGTCCTCAAGTGCCAGCACCGCCACGTCGAGTCGGTTGAGCACCTCGACGAACGCGTGGAACAGTCGGTGCCGGGCGGCAGTCGCGTCTTCGAGCGGCTCCGGCGCCGGCGGCAGGTCGGCCGCCCACTCGGGAAACAGCGGCCGCAGCGCGCCGCACAGTCCGCTCAGCCCCAGCCCGGAGACGCTGCCGACGCCGTCGCGCACCGCGTCCACGACCGCGCCGAGCGTGTACGGCACGCGCAGCTCCGGGCAGGTGCCGACCAGGACACGACGGCCACGCTCGCCCGAGGGCACCAGGAACTCCCGCAACAGCCGGGTCTTGCCGATGCCCGCCGCACCGTCGACCAGGACCACGGCAGGCGCTTGCCCGAGCGCCTCGCCGAGCACGGCAACCTCCCGGTCCCGCCCGACGAACCGCGGCAGGGAAAGTGCTGGGAGTCGACCGGCATCGGTGTTGGCCCGTCTCACCAGCGCACGCCTCCCTCAGCCGATCACCCGGTTCGTTCACCCTCCCCGACCGCGTGCGGGAGCGGGAAGTGTGACGACGGCCGATGCCGCACACGTCACACGGCAACAGGGTGTCGTCGCAGCGTGCACAGTGAACGCTATACCTCAGACAGGTGTCCAGATACTCTGCTGGCAGGTTTGGACGGATGGCCAACCGCGCCACAGATGTCATGTGCCGATAGACGGAGGTGCGCATACGTGTTCACGGCCCTGGGCATAGCCGAGTCCGATGAGCAGGTCTATCGGTGCTGTGTGGACCACGGTCGGGTGACCGTCGCGGACATAGCCGCCTCCCTGAGGACGTCGGAGCACCACGTCCTGCAGTGCCTGACCCGTCTGAAAGACCTCGGGCTCCTGTATGTCACCGGCCGAGGCCACTACCGGGCGACGGACCCGGAGTCCGCACTGCTGCCCCTGCTGGCCAGACGGCAGTGGGAGGCGGAGACCGCGCTGGCCTCGGCCCGCACGGAGATCGACCGGATCGCCGAGCGCCACCGGGCGGGCCGACTGCGCTCCGATCCGGACAATCTGGTGGAGGTCCTGTCGGACCGTGAGCTGATCCTGGAACGGATCGACGAGATCGGCTCCGGTGTGACCAGCCACGTCTGGGCCCTGGACCGACCTCCATACGTGGACCGCCCGTACGGCCGGCACCACAGCGACGAGGACGAGCTGGGCATCACCACGAAGTGGCTCGGGCGGGGCATAGACGTGCGGTCGATCTACTGCCCGCAGTCCATGGAACGGCCCGGGCGGTTCGCGACACTGCTCCGGCGCGCCGAACTGGGCAAGCGATCGAGGATGTTGCCGTCCCTGCCGTTCAAACTCCATATCATCGACCAACGGATCGCTCTGATCCCGCTGTCCGGACCGGCCTACGACGACCTCGTCGTCGTCCATCGCTCCGGTGTCCTCGACGCCCTGATGGAGCTGTACGAGGCCTACTGGGCCCGCGCCGAGCCGCTCACCGGACTGGCGCCCGGAGACGACGGTCTCGACGCGGACGATGTCGTCCTGATCGGCATGCTCAACGCCGGGCTGAAGGACCAGGCCATCGCCCGCCAGCTCGGGTGCAGCACCCGCACCGCCACCCGGCGCGTCGCCGCCGTCCTGGCCAAGTTGGGCGCCGACACACGCTTCCAGGCGGGCGTCCGGGCAGCCGCCCGCGGACTGATCTGACCGGCTACGCACCCGGCACGGCCCTGGCTCCAGCGGTCCTGATCACGCCGCGAGGAACTGCGGGCGCCCTTCTACGCGGTCGTGGCCCGCTTGCAGCCCACTCCCCCGAGGCTGCTGATGGTCGCCGTCAAGACCTGGGGCGACGCGGCCCACGCCGACGAGGCGACGCTGCGGGAGCTGGACGAGATCATCGACAGCACGACGAAGGAGACGGACCCCGCCCGGGTCGTCCGGGTGGGAACCACTGCCGTGCAGACGACGCCGAGGAGCGTCAGGAGGCAGGCCCGCCGCACCGGGAGCGGGCGGCCGGACCCGGCGGACATGGGTCGCCGGGTCCGGCCTTCGTCGAAGCCGTGGCAGACCGGATCTGCGCCGGGGCACGACGGGTGCCCCGGCATCAATTCCCGGCCACTGACGTCAGGCTGGTGACGTCAGGCGGCCGGGGGCAGTACCTGACGGCCCCGGTATGTTCCGCAGTGCTGGCAGGCGGCGTGGGGCGGGGTCGGCAGACCGCAGTCCGCATTGGCGCATTTCGCCAGGAGAGGCAGAGCCGCTTTCCAGTGGGCTCGGCGGTGGCGTGTCCGTGACCGGGACTTCTTGTTCATCATGGGCGATGGTTCCGTTTCCGTATGACATCGCTCTGACCGAAAAGGAACGGCACAGTCCGAAGAACTGCACACACACTGAGAACATGCAGGTGTTCTGGGCAGACAGGGTTTTCTGTCGCAGCGGTGAGTGATCGGCGGAGACGGGCCGGGGAAGGTCAGAGCCGCTGGGGCATGGGCGACGTGAGCGCGCCCGCCGTGCCGGAGTCCTGGCAAGGGGTCACACGAGGGTGAAGCCTGGACCCGGACCGTTGGGCGGTGGGCTCAGGCTAGGCTCTGTCCACTTCGATCAACACGTCGAGGAGGCTAGCAACTGTTGAGGCCACCCTGCAACGCATTTGCTCACGGCCCTCCTCCCGCGCGTCACCTGTTCGAGCGCAGGTATGTGCACACCCGCGATACCACCCGCCCCGCCTCGTCGCGCCCCCACTCGGTGTCCGGGGCGCGGCCGACGAGAGAACCGGCGGCTCGCGTGTGAGGCGAGCCTGCAAGACGTGCGCGGTCACGCTGGACGGACAGGCCGACGGAGACACCCCATGGACTGACGGGAGCGGCCACGCCGCTCACTTCTCGGGTCCCGGGAGGCACCACATCGTTGCGGGCGACAGTCACAACCCTCCCCAGGAGCGACCCGACGCGTTCGCCGCCCCGATCCTCGAAGCCGATGCAATGGGGTGACCTCAGAACGGAAACATGTGCCCGGCGCCGACCCGCGGACCGGCGCCGGCATGTACGTGTGCAGGCGCACCCCTGCAGGTGCCTTCGGGGACTCCCATCGGCTCGACTTTCGTCACCTGCTTGACAGGTGACGGATGAGCGTGCACGCTGATGACAGTCGCCCAAGGCGACAGGCAGGACACGATCCACGATCAACGAAAAGTGGAGCATGGTCATGAACAAGAAACTCACCACGGATGCCGACACGGCGGCACGGCACGCACGCTTCGGCAAGCTCCCCGAGCGGATCCGCTTCGAGGACATGACCGAAGAGACAGAGGCCGCGCCGAACAGCGGGGGCAATGCCTCCTACAGCGACGAGAACTCGTGGAAGTACTACTCGTGCCTGGCCCTCGACCTGGGCCTGTAGACCGTCCGGGCGGAGTGACCCCTGGACAGGCGCCCATCCGGCGCCCACAGCGAACCCTGCGATCCCATCGGCACCGGAGGTGACCATGCGGGGACCGCTCCACAATCCCGGATACCAGTCCCTTCGGTCCCTCTCCGCAGGAGTCAGACGCACAAGCGGCTGATCGCGCAGGTTCCGCGAGGTGGGCCGTGTGGCCCGTACCGTGCAACTGCTTCGGTACCTGACGGACGCGCCGCTTCGCCGGCGGGTGACAGCGGCGACGATCAAGGTCGAGTCGTTCAACCGGTTCTCCCAGTGGGTCGGCTTCGCCAACCGCGGCGTCATCGCTGACAACGACCCCGTCGAGCAGGAGAAGGCGATGAATTTCAATGCTTTGTTGACGAACGCGGTGATCTTCCACAACGCCCTGGACATCGCCGAGATCGTCCGCCAGCTCCTGGAGGAGGGATGGGAGATCGACCCGGAGGACCTGGCCCACGTCTCGCCGTACCTGACCGAGCACATCAAGCGGTTCGGCGAGTACAGCACCCACGAACTCGGCGTCGAACCCGAGGCGTACGACCCCAAGCTCGACGTCGACTTCACCCAGCTCCGCGAACAGGAACCGGCCGCCTCCGGCTTCGGTACGGCCGCCTGAGCACCGAAGGACCCAGCCATGCCCCTTGAACAGTACGGACGCCGGACCAGCGTTGATGCCATCGGCCTTGCGCAGGACGAGGGCCAGGATGCGGCGCTCGCGAGGGCGTGCAGCCTGCACGCCCTCAACGAGGTCTCCAAGAACGTCATGCCGCTGCCGACGGCCGCCCGGCTCATCGTCGCCCGTTCGCACTACCTGCACGCCACTACGGCACGCGAACTGCACAACGCGCTTGGGACAACCCTCCAGGAGTACGACGAGTTGTGCGAGACCGCTGGCATGACGGGAGTGTGACACCCCGGCGCTGAGCGCGTACTGGGTGAGGTTGTGTGGTGGCCCGGCAGCGCGACTGCCGGGCCACATTCCGCTTAGCGAGTGTCAGTGCGCCTTTCGAGGCGGGTGCCGTGGCGAAGGGTGATCGACATCAGGTCGCTGGGGGCGTCCAGCTCCAGGCGGTGCCAGCGGCCACGGGGGACGATCACGGCGGTGCCTGCCTGCAGCTGCACCATGTCCTCGGCCCCGCCAGGTGTGGTGGGACGGAAGTAGAGGCGGACGCCGCCGCTCAGGCAGCACACCGCCTCTTCGGCCTCCGTGTGCATCTGCCAGTGGTCGGCGTGGACGTCGGCATCGGTCTCCACGTGGAAAGTCGCGATCTGCCAGGCGTTGGAGTCGCTGCTCGTCATCTGCCGTTCGGCGGCTTGGACATCGCCGTCGGGGCGGAACTGCAGCGCGGAGGCGAAGAGGTCGATGAGGGGTGTCGTCATGACGGCGTTCCTTCCAGTCGGTTCTTCGTGGGGGTGGCGGATTGCGGGTCAGGTATGGCGGCCCCGCAGCGGGGCAACACCCCGATCGCCACGACTGCCGCGAGTACGAAGAGGCAGGCGGTGACGGCAAGACTCAGGGCGTAGCCGCCGTTGAGCGCGGCGGGGTCAGTGGCCGGGCCGGTGCGGAGTGCGGCGATGGTGGCCAGGACGGCCAGGCCAACGCAGCCGCCGAGTTGACGGGAGCTGTTGAAAAGGCCGGAGGCCATGCCTGCCTCGCGGGAGGCGACGCCGGTTGTCGCGGCAGCGGCGACTGGGGCCAGGACCAGTCCGACACCGACGCCGGTGATGATGCAGGGGCCGAGCACGTCGGTGAGGAAGCCGCCGCTGGGGCTGATGAAGGCGAACCAGGCCAGGCCCACGGCGGCCAGCAGGGCGCCGGGCACCAGGGCCGCTCGGGGGGTGCGTGCCGCGGTGACGCGGGTTGCCATGATGGTGCCCGCGACCAGGCTCGCGGAGAAGGGCAGGAACGCGGTGCCGGTCGCTGCGGCACCCATGCCCATGACGTGCTGCATGTACAGAGACACGAAGTAGAACGCCGCGAACTGCCCGGCCGCGGCCAAGAAAACCAGCAGGTTGGCGCCGGCCACCCAGCGACTGCGCAGCAGGCCGAGGCGCAGTAGCGGCGCGGAGGCCCTGGATTCGGCGAAGGCAAAGGCGGCCAGGAGCGCGGCCGCCGCGGCGAGGGTCGCCACGGTGTCCGGGGATGCCCATCCTCGGGCGTCGGTGCGGACGACACCGAACACCAGCAGCCCGACTCCGCCGGTCGCCAGGACCGCGCCGAGTACGTCCAGCCTCTCGCGCCGGTCGGGTCGCGCTCCGACCGGCACGCCTGCCAGAACCAGCGCGAGAGCCGCCGCGACGATGGGCAGGTTGACCAGCATCACCCAGCGCCAACCCGCGTACTCGGTCAGCAGACCATCTGCCAGTACCCCCAGTGCTCCCCCTGCGGCGTTCACCGCGCTCCACACCCCGAGCGCCCGGACACGCCGAGGGCCCTCAGGGAAGGTAGTCGTGAGCATCCCCAGTGCGGCTGGGGCGGCCGCGGCAGCACCCAGCCCCTGGCCGGCACGGGCAGCGATCAGTTGCCAGGGCACCTCGGCCAGTCCGCCCGCCAGCGAGCACAGCCCGAAGACAGTCAGGCCCCCCACGAACAGCCGGCGGTGACCGTGCAGGTCGCAGGCGCGGCCCCCCAGTAGCAGGAGTCCACCGAAGGTGAGCGCGTAGACGTGCACGATCCACGACAGATCGAGTGGCGCGAATCCCAACGCGGTGCGGATTGCGGGCAGTGCAACGTTGACCACCGACATGTCCAGGGCGAAGACGAACTGGGCGACCGCCGCGGCCGCCAGCGCCACCCCCGGTCGCCTGCGGCGGCTGGCCACGGAGATCGGCAGCACGCCGATGGCGCTCTACCACCACGTCCGCAACAAGGAAGAACTGCTCGTCCTGCTGCTGGACGACTATGCCGCGCGGGCACTGCGTCGACCCGCACTGCCCGCCCACCCTCGCGAGCGGGTCGTCGTTGCCGCCTCCGTGATCCACGAGGCGCTCGCCGCCTGTCCCTGGATCGTGGAGGTGCTGACCGCCGATGACCTGATGTCAGCATCCGCGCTGTGGTTCGTCGAGCAGATAGTCGACGGCCTGGTCGAATGCGGATTGTCCCCCGAGCGGGCCGTGCACGGTTACCGTGCGATCTGGTACTACACCGCTGGAGAGATCGTGATCCGGGCGACAGCGGCTCGGCGGCGCGCAGACGATGACCGTGCGACCTACCGGGAGCAAGTATTCGGCAATCTCGACCCGGGCGACCTGCCCCGGTTGGCGCAGGTCGCGGACCGCTGGGCACCGCTTACCGGCGAGGACACTTACTTGGACGGGCTCCGAGCTCTGGTGGCTGGCCGAGGACCCGGTCGTTTTCGAGGAGGAGGCCGGCACCTCCAGCCGCCTCCACCCGCTGGAACGACCCAAGTTCGGCGAGCTGCTCGTGTACGCGCGGCCGGGCGACACCGTGCACATCTCCGAGATGTTCCGCCTCGTACGGGGCACGCAGCACATCCTCGACGTGCTCGACGTCCTCCACCGCGACCGCCTCGCCTTGCGCATCCACGACGGCGCGTTCTCCGCGATGGACCTCACCGCACGCCACCCGCGCACTGGAGAACTGCTGTCCACCGTGAAGTTCATGGTGCAGACCCTCGCCGCCGCCGGCGAACTCCAGCGCGACCTCCAGCGCGAACTGACCTACGACGGTCTGCGGGCCGCCGAGGCCAAGGACAACAAGGGCGGACGCCGCCCGGCCATCCCGGCCATCAAGGCCGACGACGTGCGCACCGCGTACCTGCAGGGCCGCTCCACCGCCGCTCTCGCCCGCGACCACAAGGTCAGCCGCGGGGCCACCCGTACCGCAGTCGCCGACCTCCTGCCCGAGCACACCGCCGTCGACCAGGACGCCCCGGCCCAGGAGCTGCCGGTCCTCCTCGACATGCCCGGCAAGGTTGCCGACTTCCTCCGCACCACCGAACTGGAGCCCGCCGAGCGGGCCGCGCTCGACCAGGGCGTGACCGTACGACGCGGCCAGGGCTACACCCTCCGCGTCAGCGCCATCCTGGCGGTACACCGCCAACTCCTCGACCGCTGCCAGCCGCTCGGCAACGCCGCAGCGATCCCGGCACAGCGCAAGGCCCGTCGCGAGTACGCGAACCGCGTCAGCAATCTCGACCAGTAACCAAGATCATCCCATGGCCCCTTTTGGGCTTACCTCGGCGATCCCCCTCGACCCCCGCGAGTTCGCGAAAACTGAAGGGTTCTCAGCGTGAACCCGATGGTCGGGTGCCCGGATTCCAGGGAGTGGGCCCGTGGGTTCGCGGTGAAGTCGCGGGGTTGTCTCTATTGGTGAGAAGTGTGACTCCACTGGCGGGGTGGTGGGAGTATCGGGGGCGCTACTGGGATCGAGTGGGCGTAAGCACCCGTCTCCAAGGTCGAGTTGTACGCCGCGATCCACCGGGACGCGCCTGACGAGGGCCCCTGGCTTGCCACCCGCAGTGGTCACTCGGAGGTTCGGCGAAGTACAAGGGTGACGAAGCCGAAGCTGTCGCGATAGCTGTGCAGCCATTGAGAGCGGTGGGTGGAGGCAACGGCGAGAACCTCGGCGCTGTCGGGGTCCTCGGGGTGGTCCAGCGCCCACGTCGCCAGGGATCCGGTATAGCACCACTCGAAGTCGTCGAGTTCCTGACGTGTGCTGATGTGCCCGAAGACAGGGGTCCAGCCGTGGGCGACGACGCGGTCCATGGTGGTTGCCAGGTCCTCGTACTCGCCCAGCATCTCGCGGGCGGCGGCGGTGGGCTCGCACTCCCAATAGGCATCGCCGACCAGGACGCGGCCACCGGGGACGAGGTGCCTGTGGGCAGCATCGAGGGTGGGCAGGAGACCGCCGAAGGCATGGGTGGCACCGACGCTGAGCACTGCATCGAAGGGCTGGCGAGACGCGAACTCCGTGGCGTCCTGGTGGTGAAGTACGAGTCGTTGTTCGACTCCCAGATCGGCCGCCTCCTTTCGGGCCTTGGCCAGGGCCTGGGCTGAGTTGTCGACGCCCTCGGCGGTCACATCCGGATGAGTGGCCAAAGTCCGTAGGAGCCAAGCCGCCTCACCGCAGCCGAGGTCGAGCACGCGTTCATCGCCCCGGTCCACGGTTCGATGGAGCAGTCGGCGCACCGACTCATCGTCAAGAGGGCTGTTGATGGGGTGATCAGCGTGTGACAGCCGAGAGATCATTTCGCGGTCCATGGTACGCAGCCTGACAGCGTCGGACGCTCATCGCATCTGCTTACCCCGCCGATGAACGAGTACCGGACGACTGCAACGCCTGGGCCTTCAGGGCGGAGTTATTTCTCACCTTCAGATCTTGGATCTGAGATCGCGAAGTGGAGTCGACACAGACCTACCGATGGAGTCGGTTGTCACTGACAAAGCCACGGGTGGGACTCCAGGTCCCGCTCCAGAAGAGCGCGGGCGGAGTTCGCGTATCGGATTGCCGTCTTCTCACTCAGGCCGAAGACCTCGGCGAGGTGGAGCGGGTCGGGGCCGTGAGCGAGGGCTTCTTCGAGCTGACGGCCCATGCGGAGTCGTTCCAGGGTGGCGGTCTGGCGGTGCAGTGCTGGCCCGGCGACCGAACTCTTGCCGATGGGGCCGGCTCCCAGCGCAGTGTGCTTGTTGATCAGCAGGTGCGGGTTGGCGGTGTCGGGCCAGCGGAAGCGGCGGAAATCCAGCCATTCCCGGGCGACTTGAAGGGTGAGTTCGTCCAGCGGGCGGGTGCGGCCGTCGATGGACAGGCGCCGGTTGCCGATGTCGAGGTCGTCGAGTCGGAGGCGGCGGATCGCCGCAGGCCGTGCCGCGTGGACGGCGGCGAGGGCGAGGATCAGCCGGTCGGCGGGACGGGTGACGGCGGCGATGGAACCGTTGATGTGCTCAGGCTCCAGGGGCTGGATGACGCCTTCCTCGCGCTGGCCGACCCGGATGCGGCTGGTCGGGTTCCTGAAGATGGTGCCGTTCTTCTTGGCCCGGCCGAACAGCGACCGCAGGGCGATGATCGTGGCCTGCCGTTGCGAGCCCTGCACGGTTTCGAGGTGAGCGAGTACGTCGTCGCGGGTGACTTCGCGCAGGTGGTCGTAGCGGTCCGACCATTCCAGCAGCACGGGCCGGATCCGGTTGAGGTAGTTCCAGACCGTCGCCGCATGGCGGACCCGGGAACGGGGGCCGCCGTCGTGCAGCAGCCGGGCCCAGTCTCCGACATCGTAGGCGATCCCGGTGGCGAGACCGTCGAGCTTGGACTCCAGCCACAGCTCGAACGACGACGGCCGGTCGTCGAGGAACACACCGATGTGGTCGAGCACTTCCGTGGTCCGCCCGACGCTCAGACCGCGCAGCCGAAGCACCGGGAAGACTTCCGAGTACCGGACCACGTCGCCCTCGACATGGCCGGTCAGGACGGTGATCAGGGCCTGGTCGACGTTCAGACGCGTCTTGCGGGGCCAGCCGCGGGCCTCGCCAAGGCGGTGGGCGCTATGACGGGCCCAGGCCAGCCAGGGATTGCCGCGGCGAGCGTCCTCATCGCTGGCCCGCCCCGTGAGGTCTCGGCGGGCCTCGAACAACGCGAGCTGGCACCAGACCGCGGACGGAGGGGGTGCAGGGGCCGGATCGGGTCGCCGGGGCCGGCCCCGGCGACCGTACTTGACTGCCGATGGCTTGGGACGCCGGTCCCAGAGGGCTGTCAGTCCGTAGAAGAACAACTGCTGGTGGCGGAGGTGAGGCAGGAAGGACTCCGGGCTGTCGCCAGTCCCGACGGCCTCCGTTCTCGCCTGGACCCAGCACAGACGGCAGTACTCCGCCCGCAGGGGCACTTGGCGCGTGCAGCCGGCGCACATGCCTACCCTCCAGCGGCTGGCGAACGAGGAACACGTTGAGCACCGCGGCTCGAAGAAGCGCCCCCAGGACAGGCAATGCGGGCAGGAACTCGGGTCCATGGGTCACATCGGAGGAAGGGACCGACCATCACGGCGGCGAGGAACCACCGTCGGGGCCGGTCCCGAGGAGCCGGTGGCCGCTTGCCGGGCATCGGTGTCCTGGCCGGGGCGGGTGACTTTCTGCGGTTCGGGGATCAGCAGGTCGCCGATCTCACAGCCCAGGACGACGCAGATCACGTCCAGGTCCTCCAACTTGAGGGAGACCGGCTGCCCGGACCACAGCCCGGACATCTTCCCCGCCGAAATGACCAACCCGTGCTCGGCCAGGCTCCGTTGGAGTTCGGACGCCTTCCAGATGCCCTTGTTCGCGGCGGTCAGCCGCAGGTTCCACCTCATTGGATCAGCCCTTCCAGCCGCTTCGCGGCCCGCTCGGTCCCGGCAACCCAGGCGTCCTCGACCCGGGTGCGGTGGACATGGACGTATCGCATCGTCGTAGCAATCCACGAATGCCCTAAAACCTCCTGGATTGAGATGAGATCGAGGCCGTTCTCATAAAGCTGGGACGCGCAGAAGTGCCGCAGGACATGCGGGGTGAGCAGGTCCGTCCAGCCCGGCAGATGGGCCTTGACCGCGTCGGCGAGGCCGTTGCGCAAGGCGTCGTCGCCGACCTGGCGGGCGGTTCCGTCGGCGTTCTTGCGCTCGGAGGGGAACAACGGGGCGCCGGGGCGGGTGTGGTCGTCGTCGAACTGGCCCCAGACGTCCTCAATGAACCACCGCAGGGTGCGGTCCGCCCCGTTGATCAGCGGCACCATCCGCTCGCGTGGCCCGGAGCCGCGGGCACCCTTGCCGTGGCGGACGTGGAGCTTGCCGAACCGGCCCAGGTTCCACTTGATGTCCGACAGGTCGAGCTTGCGGGCCTCGCTCACCCGCAGCCCCACCTCGGACATCAGCTTTGAGGCGGCATAGTTCCGGGCGGTCGGGGCGAACTTCCGGCACGTGGCCAGCCCGCCAGCCCAGCCGGTGAACAGCTGCCGGGCCTCCCGCTCGGCCGGCGGGATCCGCAGCTGGGCGTCCTTGGAGCCGCGAGGCCGGTTCATCTCGTCGATCGGGCACTCGACCACGCGCCCGGTCATCCGGTGGATCTCGATCTTGTGCCGCAGCTCCAGGAACAGGAAGTACGTGCTCAGGGCCTGCGAGCGAGCCAGTCGGGTGCCGCTGGGCGAGCCTCGCAGCACCTTCCCAAAGTACGTGTCGGCGTCGGCTGGCTCCATCTCCCACAGTGGCCGGCCGAACCAGAACCGGATCTGCTCCAGGTGCCCGACATCGCCGCGGATCGTGCCGTCCGCCAGCCCGGCCGAGGCTCGTGCGAGGACGAACCCGGCCAGCACATCGGTCTCGAACTGCTCCAGTTCCTCCGTCGAGACCGGCGCCCGGATCTCGCGCAGGTCCCGTACGACCGCCAACGCCAACCCGAGCCTCCTCACCTTCAGCCCGACTGCACGCCAGTCGGACACGGTGAGAACGCTTCAATAATCCCGAAGTTACGTCACTCGATGACAAGACACCTGAACGTGGAAGAACCCCCTGGCCACGGGGGCGGGGACGCAACGGAGGTCAGAGGAACTCACGGGATGTCGCACATTAGCTCACCTCCCGCTCACCGGCCGGACCGCCTGAAGCGCGTCCGGACCGGGACGGGTGAGGAGGTGGTGAGCCCGCGGGCGACGGCAATCGCCGCGAACTCCTCGTCCGCCTCACCCCGTAGCCGGATGCCCCAGGGCAAGCTGGAGGTGAGGCTCGGCCTTCTCACACAGCAGACCGATCTCCGCCTTGTCAGGCACGGTGGCGACGCTCATGATCACGTCGAGCGCGGAAATCACCGAGCCGGTGACCGCCAGCGGCGTTGAGCGGTTCGCCGCCGAAGGCCGGAACGTTGTCGCCACCGTCCGCAAGGACGGCAATCTGGCCGTCCACGACCACCTGCCCAACATGCGCCCCCCTGCTCCTGGACGTCAACGGGTGAGGACGCAGATCTGGGCTTCGCCGATCTCGCTGTCCAGCAGTTCGGCCGGGTCGACGCCCTGGTCAACAACGCCGGCCACTACCAGGCCGCCCCGCTGTAGGCCACCACCGTGGAGCAGGCCCACCGCCAGCGCCAGACCAGCGTCTTCGGCCTGATCGCCCTCACCAAGGCATTCGTCCCGCACGTCCGGAAGCAGGGCCTCCGGCGTGACCGGTTTCCCGCCCGGCCCTCCCGGACGCGGCAGCCAATTGACTTACGGGACACCCTCGGCAATCCGTACCGCACGTGCCGGTACCGTCAACCGCCGGGCGTCGCCCCGGCCTTCGACCGTCAACTGACCGATGTGCGGGGTCCGTCCCCGGGCGAAGAGTGGAGCTCGCAGACTTCGTCCAACGGAGGGGAACTCCCGTCATGCATCGTGATCAGCCGCCATTGCGTGCGCGTTCGACGCCCGCACTCGTGCCTTCCCTGTTTCTGGATCTCGACCAGATGCTCGATGAATTCACCCGGCTGCCGATGCGGGCGAAGTTCTGCTTCGACCCGGACGTGGCCGCGGTGATCACGGTGGAGTTCCTGGCGGAACGGGGGCCCAGTCTCATCTGGCACCTGGGCCGTGAACTCCTGTACCGCGGAGTGACGTCGATGAGCGGGGCCGGCGATGTGCGGATGTGGCCGACGCTGTCCAGGGAGCAGCCCTCGTCGTGGCTGCTCCTGGAGTCTCAGGAGGTGGAAGCCTTGTTCGAGTTGCCCACCGCGGCACTGGCGGAGTGGCTCGACGCCACCTACCGGATCGTCTCGGCCGAGGCGGAGATGGACGGTCTGAACTGGGACGGCTTCCTCATGGAACTGCTCGACGAACCGGGCATGCCGTCCGAATGACTGCATGCCCTGCCCCGGCAGGGAGGGCGGGCCGCTGCGGAACTTGCTTCCCATTCCGTCACCTGTCAGAGTGGTGACGAACGGGGTTGCAGTCGTCGCCCCGGTGGATGTTCCACGGTCACACGTGTGCCACCGCGGACGCCCTGACGACAACGCTGTGCGGCAGGCCGCGAGTGCGGCGGACGAGGAGGAATGACGTGAGGACCAGCAACCCGATCTTCTCCCGCTTGGGTGGCGCGAACCGTGACGCCGGCCCGGCGGGCGCGTACCCGCGCGAGCCGCTGGGTACCGCGGTCGGCGGCGGGCTGACGGGCAGCTACGGGACCAACCCCTACGCCCCCGCTGCCGAGACGGACACGGACACCGGAGCGTGGGCCGGCCGGAGTGCGGTGACCATGGACGACGTCATCGTCCGCACCGCGACGACCCTCGGCACCGTGGCCCTGGCAGCCGTGCTTTCGTGGCTCCTGCTGCCCGTCGACGAGGCGAACCTTGCCCGGTCCTATGGCATCGCCGTGGGCGCCGCCCTCGTCGCGTTCGTCCTGTCGCTGATCCAGTCGTTCAAGCGGACACCGACACCGGCGCTGATCCTTGGTTATGCGGCGTTCGAGGGGGTGTTCCTCGGCGTGTTCTCCAGCACGGTCTCCACGTACATCTCACCGGGGGTCATCGTCCAGGCGGTGCTCGGCACCTTCGCGGTCTCCGCGGGTGTGCTCATCGCGTACCGGATGCGCTGGATCCGCGTGAACCAGCGGCTCGCCGGGTTCGTCGCCGCCGCCGCGACCGGCTTCCTCCTGCTGCTCCTCGCCGACCTTCTCTTCTCCGCCTTCGGCGCGGGTAACGGCCTCGGCTTCAACAGCGGTGGCCGGGGCATCGTCTTCGGCGTCGTCGGCATCCTGCTCGGCGCGGCCTTCCTCGCCCTGGACCTCAAGCAGGTCGAGGACGCCGTCGCCTACGGCGCCCCGCGCGAGGAGGCGTGGCTGGCCGCCTTCGGTCTCACCTTGACGCTGGTGTGGCTCTACCTGGAGGTGCTGCGCGTGCTGACGATCTTCAACAGCGACAACTGAGTTCCCCCGAACGCCACAGGGGCATGCGCGGCGCGCATGCCCCTGTGGCGTGTCCGCGTTCCCGTGTGAGGCGGGCAGGGTCCCTGCTCCGGAGCGAGCTAGTTCGCAGGGCGACGGCCCGAGGGCGCCACCCGGCCGCCCTCGGAAAACCGCACAAGACCGCCGGAACGTGAGAGGTGTCCCCTGGGCGGCCACGAGCAGTGCCCGTGTCAGGACGGCAGAATCAGCCCGGGTCCGGCCTTCGGGACGGACGCGCCCCGGCAGCACGCCCGGCTGTGAGAGCCCAGCCCCATCCACCCTGCCCGTCTCCACCTCGGTCTCAAGGGCTGACTGGTCATCGGCCACCACCTGGGTCCGGCCTTCGGAACGGACACGCGCCGGCCGGTCTGCACGGGCTGCTGGCCGGCCGCGACCGAGGACGAGTGCGCCCCGCCGGACGACGCGCCCTCCGACCTTGTCGCCGTCCACGACGGGCCGGACGGCCGGTTGTCCGAGGAGGAGCCCGCCGGCTTCTGATCGTCGCGGGCCACCAGAGTTCCGTCGATCTGCCGCAGCAACTCCGCGCTGACGCTGCTGCACCACCCCGAGCAGCTCGGGTGGTTGCGCAAGCAGCCGGAGCTGGTGTCTGGTGCGGTGGAGGAATTCCTGCACCCCGAGACCTCCGCCGTCGCACGCGCCACGAGCAGCTACGCGGCGGAGGACCTCGAACCGGACGGAGTCCGCATCCCCCGTGGGGTGGGTCATCGTCGCCCTCGGATCGGCCGGGCGCGACGACCCGTAGGCCGAGGACGCCGATCCCGGCGTACTCGACGTGACACAGCACCCGCCACTGTCCAGGCGCCCCGCCCGCCCGGATGGAAACGGCCATCGCCCTGCATACCCTGCTGACCCGGCTTCCCAAAACCGGAACTCGCCGCACCGGTGGACTCGTTGGAGTGGATCGGCTCCGGCATGTTCCGCGGTGTGCTGTCCCTGCCGGTGCGCTGCCGCGTCGCTGATGGCCGGGCCTGTCCGGAACGACACGAAGTCCCGGCCCGCGCCACAGGGCGCGGGCCGGGACGGCACCGGGAAGGTACGGCGGGTCAGACGGTCCGGCTGCGCAGCTGCCGAGTCTTCCAGCCCAGCAGCGCGGCCTGGGCGATGAAGAACACCCCGCCGCCCGTGGCATAGACCGAGAGCACGTCGAGCGACGGATCGTCGCCCGCGGCCTGGATGTTGTAGAAGACGCCGACGAGGAAGGACAGTCCGCCCGCGATCAGCATCGGCCACTGCTTGCCCAGCTCGGGGCCGCGGCGCCGGAGCCCGACGACCACCTGGGCCGCGCCGGAGAGGACGGCCCAGGCACCGAACACGTGGAGCACTGACGCCACACCGCCTGTGCCGGCGATGCCGACCGCGGCGGCGGCGAGCGTGCTCAGCACCCCGTTGAACGCCGTGACCCGGCGCTCCGACCCGTCGGGCAGGGCCCGGTAGTCGATCACCGAGGACACCGCGTCGATCAGCGGGTAGACGACCAGCAGCGTGACCGCCACGGCGTCGATGTCCTCGTGGGCTCGGGCGAACGCCAGGGCCCACGCCACGGCGAGGACGCCGCGGCCCAGGTACAGCCTCAGCAGGGAGGAGCGTCCGTCCGTCACCGCCGGGTCCGACGGCGTCGAGGTCTGCGTACTCATGAAGGTTCGGCCTTTCTCAGGTCAGCGGGTCGTCGGCGGCGCGGTCAGTGCTGGAACGGGGCGACGCACCGGAAACTGGAGGCGGCGGCCGGGTCGCCGTAGCCCTTGTAGCGGGAGATCTGGGGGTAGCTGCACAGGTCGCGGTCGACCTGCTCATTGGCGGAGTTGGTCAGCGTGGCAGGCAGCGTCTGGGGCGCCTTGCCGTGCTCGACCCAGGCGGTCAGGGCTGCGAGGCCGTCGGCCGAACCGTCACCGCCGTTGAGACCGCAGTGGTTGGTACCCGGGGCGAGGAAGAGGCGGTAGAAGTCGTCGACGTTCTTCGAGCCGCCCAGCTCCCGTTCGACCTGCTTGCGGTACTGCACCGTGCCCTGGGTGGGGATGTACTGGTCGTCCTCGCCATGCCAGGTCAGGAGCTTGCCACCGGACGTGCGGAAGTCGGACAGGTCCGGGTCGTCCGTGCCGATGATCTTGTCGTACTCGGCCTCGGACTGCTTGAACAGCTCCGTGAACTGGCTGTAGGTGATCGTCGAGACGTCGAAGGACGGCTGCTTCTTCAGCCACGACGAGACCCAGAACTGGGGCACCGGGAAGGGCACGCCCTTGACGTTGCCGTCGGCGTCGGGGTCGGAGGTACCCGCCAGCGCCGACAGGTCGGCCCCGATCGGGACGCCGGCCCACAGCTTCGTGCCCGAGGTGGTGCGCGGGCCGTCCCAGATCTTGCGGACCACAGCCGCGTCGGCCGCGGTGATGGTCAGCTCCTTGCCCTTGCACACGACCTTGGTGCCGATCAGGCGGCGGGGGTCGAAATCGCACCGCGCGGAGTCGTTGACCAGGCCGTCCTTGACACCGTCGAGCGAGTCACATGCCTTGACGGCGGCGTCGGTGAAGGCAGCGAGCTCGCAGGGGGCCGGGTAGGTCTTCTCGTTGTTCATGACGACCTGCGGCCACAGGGTGGCGACCTCGAACTCGTCCCAGTTGACGGCGGGCGCGTCGGCGAGGATGCCGTCGAAGTCGTCGGGGTAGCGCTGGGCCTCCATGTAGCCCTGGCGTCCGCCGGTGGAGCAGCCGGTGAAGTAGGAGTAGGAAGCAGGCTTGGCGTAGGCCGAGGCGATGACCTGCTTGCCGACGACGGCCGCCTCGTGCTGGGAGCGGGAGGCGAAGTTCGTCAGCAGCGCGGTGTTGACCTGCCCCTTGGCGTCCAGCGCCCAGCTGACGTCCACGGCGTCACCGACGCCGGCGTCGGTGCTGGTCGCGGCGTAGCCGTTCTTGACCGCGGTGCCCAGACCGACACCGTTGTCCCCGGCGAGATAGGCGCTGCCTCCGAGCGCCTGGAAGCGGCCGTTCCAGCCCTGTTCGGGCAGCCAGGTCCGCACCTTGGCGTGGTCGTCGTCGCCCGGGTGGGTGAGGGTGACAGTCACCTCGCAGAAGGCGGGGACACCGGAGACCGTACCACCCAGGATCCCGGTGCCGTCGATGGTGCCGCCTACCTGGCGGACCGCTGTCACGGACTCCACCTCGGTGCCCGCCGGGGCCTCCACCGGCACGGTGCTGCAGCTGACCGGCGTGGACGCGGCGGGGTTCTGGGGTTCCGCCGATGCGGTCGGCAGGTACACCGCCGCAGCCAGCGGCACACCGGCCGCGAGGACAGTCAGAAGTCGTCTCATGGGTATCCATCCAAGAAGTAGGGGGTGCCTGGCCGCGCGGCGACACATGTGTACGGCAGCGGAGCAGGACAGGGGGTTTGGGCGACGGGCTCACGCGGACGATGTCCGTGTGCATGCCTCCGTGCCCTGGGTGTGCAACCCGAGGCAGCCTCGGGTTCACCGAAGACTGATCCAGGCCTTATCACCGGTTAGGCAGGTGACGAAATGGGGTGTGGGTTTGAATTCGGGCGAGCCGACGGCAGGACGCCACCGACCCCCGGTTCCCACCCTGGGCTCTCATCAGGCCTTCGACATCAGTCAGTTGACGGTCCGTGTCCACGGATTCCCGGCCTTATCACGTGACGGACGTGAGCAGGATCGACCGCGACACCCCGGCACCACCACCCCACCCACCCGCGTGATCCGGGTCCGAAACATGATCCGAGGAACAGCCAATGACGTACATGTATCTTCAGCGGAATACGCCGCAGACCTGGCACACATGTTCGGGCGAACCGAGACTTCGACGAACACGTATGCACAGGGCACGCGTCCCCCACTCCCCGTTCGGCGGAAGCGCCGGCCGCACACATGGCCGGCCCTCGCGAGGTGAGCACCGCCGCTGCGGTGACCCTGGGGACCTGCGGGCGGCGGGAGCGGGTCAGCTGGCTCGCAGGGGGCCCGCGAAGGACTTGCGCAGGGACGAAGGAGCGACGACGGGGAGCAGCGAGGCGAGGATCTTGCCCTTGAACGTGCTCGGCTGCCGCGTCAGCTCGACGTCGACCCGGGTTCCGCCGGCTTCGGGGGTCATCCGGAAGACCCAGCCACCACCGGCCCCGAAGAGCTTGGAGTCAAGGGTGGTGATGGTGACCGTGTCACCCCCCGGCGTCCACTCGTAGCGCGCGCGCTCCCAGGCGGCGGCGGTGCCCTCGGTGACCTCTGCCCAGGTGTCGCCGAGGTCGTGGACTTCGAAGTGTCCGGCGTCGATCGTGGGCCAGGCTTCCGCCCGGGAAGGGCCGAAGTCGGTCAGCACTCCCAGCACATCCTTCGGGCTGAGCGTGGAGACGAGGTGGAACCGTACAACTGCCATGGGGGCTTTCCTCACCAAGAAGTAACTGTTCTGGCCGGTGACGAGAGATTCCCACGTATGTGCATCACCTGTCAAGACGGTTACTCTTGAGGTGTGTTCAGCCACCTGTCAGGAGGTCATGTGAGACATGTGTTTCCGTGCGGGACGACCGCCCTCGACTTCGTAGGCACCTTGCAGGCGCGTCGCGGGCAGACTCCCGACGAACGGATCGGCACCCCCGGGCGACTCGACACCTGGTTCGCGCAGTCCAGGCTGCTCGATGAGGAGCCCGGTTCCGACGCGGCTGACCTGCGCGCGGCTCTGGACCTGCGGGAGGCCATCTACTCGCTGGCCCGGTCCCGTATCGACGGCGGCCCCCTGCCCAGCTGGGCGGTCACGGTGGTGAACCGGCAGGCCGCCGGATCGCCGGTGGTCACGTGCCTGTGTCCGGGGGGCGCGAGACGTCTCGGTACGGCCTCCCAGGCCCTGACCGATCTCGCCCGCGAGGCTGTCGAGGTCTTCGCGGGCGAGGAGTCGGCCCTGTTGCGTGAGTGCGGACATCCCGACTGCACACAGGTCTACCTCGATCGATCCCGGGGGCGCAGGAGGGAATGGTGCGCGATGAGAACCTGCGGGAACCGCGCCAAGGCAGCGGCTCTGCGGGCGCGTCGTCGGCGTTGAGAGCGCCGCACTCCGGACTGCCACGCACACGTGCCCCGCAGGGCGGTTCACCCACTGCGGGGCACGCGTTCCTCAGGCCCGGTTCTCGGCCTGGAACATCCAACTCTGCTTCTCCAGGTCGGCGGTCAGCCCGATCAGCAGATCCTGGGTCACGGCGTCCGCCGGGCCCGTCTCCTCGATGCCTCCCCGCACCCGTTCGACGACCGCGGAGAACGTCCGGACCAGCGCTTCGACGGTGTCGACGTCCTTCGTCCAGCCGGACGGAAAGGCAGGCACGCCGCTGGTCCCCGCGATGGTGGCGGCCCGTCCGTCCGGGCTGACCCCCGTGGCGGCAGCACGTTCGGCCACGGTGTCGGCGTAGAGGCGTGCGGAGGTGACGACCTCGTCGAGCTGGAGATGAATGGAGCGGAAGCGCGGGCCGTACAGGTTCCCGTGCGCCTGCTTGGCCACGAGGGAGAGGTGGAGCAGGTCGACGAGGGTCGCCTGCAGCGCTCTTCCCGCGATCTCGCGTTCTCTGTCCGGCAGCGGGCTGTTGATGATCGTCACGGGGTGTGGTTCCTTTCCCGGTTGTCGCCAGCGTCCACATTGTCGAGACCACCGGGTGTGCCATGGATCCGTTGTTTGACTGTCACCCGGCAGGACCGGAACGCGCGGCACCCGGTGTGCGAGGGCGGTTCAGGGACCGGAGGGACCGCGTTCGCGGCGGGATCCGTGGCACGTTCCGGCACCTCGGTCAGCGTGGACGCCGCAGCGGCCATGGTCATGGCCCCGGGGCAGCCGAGCGCCACCATCACAGTCATATGACCGATTCCGGCACGGGACGCGCCGCGCGAACCGGGCCGCGGTGAGCGGCATCGCCGCTGGCGGACACAGCCGGTGGAGAGTGGACAGCCGGAAACGCCGCGCCGGAGCGTCTGCCGGGTCAGATGGTGATGGTCTTGTACTCGGTGTAGGTGCCGAGACCGACCGCACCGTACTCGCGGCCGATACCGCTGGCCTTGAAGCCGCCGAACGGACCGTCGAAGGCGACGGAGGCACCGTTGACCGTGATGGTGCCGGTGCGGACGCGGCGGGCGACCGCCAGGGCGTGAGCCTCGTCGGAGGACCAGACGCCACCGGAGAGGCCGTACTCGGAGTCGTTGGCGATGCGGACGGCGTCGTCCTCGTCGTCGTAGGCGATGACCACCAGGACCGGGCCGAAGATCTCCTCCTGCGCGATCCGCATGGAGTTGTCGACGTCGGCGAAGACGGTGGGCGTGACGTAGTTGCCCTTCTCCAGGCCCTCGGGGATCTGCGAACCGCCGGTGACCAGACGGGCGCCCTCCTCGATGCCGCGCTGGATGTAGTGACGCACCCGCTCCTGCTGGTCGGGACGGATCATCGGGCCGATGAAAGTGTCCGGGTCATTGGGGTCCCCGACCTTCAACGACTCCACCAGCTCCTTCAGCCCGGCCACGACCTCCTCGTACCGGCTGCGCGGGGCGAGGATCCTGGTCTGCGCGATGCACGACTCGCCGTTGTTGAGCAGGGAGCCGAACTTCAGGCCTGCGACTGCCTTCTCCACGTCGGCGTCAGGGAGGATGATGGCGGCGGACTTGCCGCCCAGCTCCAAGCTGACCCGCTTGAGCTGCTCGCCCGCGATCGAGGCGATACGGCGGCCGGCGCGCGTCGAACCGGTGAAGGCGATCTTGTCGACGTCCGGGTGCGAGACCAGGTACTCGCTGGTCTCCCGGTCGGCGGGAAGCACGCTGATCACGCCCTCCGGCAGACCCGCCTGCTCCAGCAGCTCGGCCAGGAAGCCCATGCTCAGCGAGTTCTCCGGGGACACCTTGAGAACCACGGAGTTACCGGCGAGCAGCGACGGGATGATCTTCGAAGTGGCCGAGGAGAACGGCGAGTTCCACGGGATCACCGCGGCCACGACGCCCACCGCCTCGCGGCGGACCACACTGCGCACCGGGGAAGCCGGGTCGGAGGCGACCAAAGTCTCCTCCCAGGGGAACTCCTCCGCCGCCTTGAGGTAGGCGTTCGCCTGCCGGGTCAGACTGGGCTGTCCGGCCCGGGTGAACCATCCGGCCGAGCCGTTCTCCAGCGAGATCAGGTGGGCGACCTTCTCCGCGCTCTCCTCGCGCAGAGCGTTGAACCGCCGCAGGACCGCGATCCGCGCAGCCGGCGGGGTCAGCCGCCACACACCTGTCTCGAACGAGGCGCGCGCCGCCGCCACCGCCCGGTCGATGTCCGCCGGCCGGGCCTGTGCCGCACGGCCGATCGGCGACTGGTCGTGCGGCGAGGCGATGTCGAGCAGCTCAGGGTCGCTCGGCTCGACCCAGGAACCCCCGATGAAAAGCCGGTCGTAGGTGATCATGTGCGTGCTCTCTTCCGGTGCTCTCGGTCCGTTTGGACGACTCATTTAACTGTCACGTCAATGTAGCACTTTTCTTTGTTAGCTACACATAACCGTGGCGAGAAGGCCTCTATCCTCCGCTTCAGCGTTGACTCATGAGAGCCGACGCAGCGCGCAATCTGGAAGCCGTCCTGACCACCGGAGCCCGCATGCTCGCCGCCGACCCGGGCACGAGCATCGCCACCGAAGCGGGCATGGACCGGCACACCGTCTACCGCCGCTTCGCCTCCCGCGAGGAACTCCTCGCCGCGATCTACGAATCCCGCGTGACCGCCATCGAAGAAGCCATCGAGGACGCACGCCTGCGCGAAGCACCCGTCACCGTCGCCCTGCACCGCTACGTCGAAAACATCGCCGGTCAGGGCTCTCCCGGACGAGGAAGCGCGGCGGCGGCTGGACCTGCACTACCGCGTCGGCGCAGCTGAGCGAACCGTCCTGTGGCAGGAGAGCCAGATCGCCGGTCTCGCAGCCATCGGCCCGACCAACAAGGAGATCGGCCAACGGATGCACCTGTCGCCGCACACCGTCAGCTCCCGCCCCTACCGGGTTGGCTTTATCGAGCAGTAGTGGTTCTGGCACACATTCCCTGAAAGATCTTGCCGGCTCTCGCCAGCAGGAGCCGCGCGCGTCATGTGAGCTGCCCGGGCCACGCGTCATCGGGGTCCGGTGAGGCCGAACTCAAGATCGCTCCCGGAATGTGTGCCAGAACCGAGTCGGGAGAGCACCTGTCGCTGGATGGCGAGAGCACCCAGGGCTCCAGGTAGGCGATGTCGCTGAGCTCTGGCTCTGGCTCTGGCTCAACTTCTGTGGTGTCGGCGCCGGAGCTGAGCCGGCCAGGGTGGCTGGCTCAGGAAATCTGCATGTCAGGGGCTGAAGCCGCCGTCGCGGCAGCGACCGATCCAGCGAGCTCCACAGAAGTTGAGCCAGAACCCGAGAAATGACGTCAGAACCCATCCTTAAACCCGCAGGGCGAAGCAGTGCGGCTGTGGCTCGTTGGAGCGGATGTGAGAGAAGAAGGACGGGCCCGGGCAGGTGGGTTGATCGGTCCGCGAGTCTTGATCGCTACCGAGCCTGCTGATTGGCTGGTCGGCATGACTGATCTTGGACCCGTCGCCTGGCCGCCTGCCCCGATCAGGACCGAGAGGCTCGTGCTCCGTGAGCCCGAGGCCCGGGACCGTGCGGCGGTCATCGAGTTGTTCACCTCGCCCGAGGTGGGCACCTACATCGGTGGCCCTCGACAGCGTGACGAGTTCGAGCGTGCGGTGCCCGAGGCGCCCAAACGGCGCCCTGGCCTCTTCGTGGTCGATCTCGACGGGGCGATGATCGGGATCGTCACGCTCGACCGGCGCGACCCGAAGCATCCGGTCCACGTCCGCCCCGGGGCCTCGGAGGCCGAGCTCGGCTACATGTTCCTGCCCCAGGCGTGGGGACACGGGTACGCCGCGGAGGCGTGCGCGGCGGCACTCGACTGGTGCGCCGGAGCGCTGCCCGGCGAGCCGGTGGTGCTCACCACCCAGACCGCCAACGAGCGCTCGATACGCCTCGCGGCGAAGCTGGGGTTCACCGAGGTGCAACGGTACGAGGATTGGGGCGCCGAGCAGTGGTTCGGCATGTGGTCCCCGGTCGCGCTGTCCGACTGAGGTCGTGCTCGGCAATGTCCGCACTCACCGCGATGAAACCGGGCGAGCGCGAGGAGATCAATCGAGGTCCAAGGATGGGTTCTCACGTCATTTCTCGGGCTCTGGCTCAACTTCTGTGGTGTCGGCGCCGGAGATGAGCCGGCCAGGGTGGCTGGCTCAGGAAATCTGCATGTCAGGGGCTGAAGCCGCCGTCGCGGCAGCGACCGATCCAGCGAGCTCCACAGAAGTTGAGCCAGAACCTGAGTTCTGAGAGCGCCTGGGTGCTTGCTTCGGGACTGTCGTTGTGTTCCGTCGTTGTGTTCCGTCACAGGCCGGCGTCGGCGATGATGCGATCCATCCGTGCTCGCGGCAGCACGGGGTTGGCCGCAGCGTCCTCGACGACGTGGGGATCCGGGTCCATCAGCAGTCGTTCCAGCAGGTCGGCGCCGACGTTGGGATGCCGGGCCGCGCCCGCGCGCAGGAAGGCCTCCGCGGAGTCCCCGAACCGCCGCAGCTCCGCGACGGGCAGCTCGGGATCCTTCAGGGCGAGGAGGCGCGTCCTCGGGTTCGGCTCGTCCACGAGGCCGCGCAGCTCTTGGCGCGGGAAGTTGGGGTGGTCCACCAGCAGGGGCCGGACATGGGAGCGCTCGCCGTGGGCGCGGATCAGCCGCAGCAGGATATGGGGCGGTGTGTCGGGTCGGTGGGCGGCTGCGCGGCGGACGGACACGTCCGGGTCGTCGTCCAGCCTCTGCCAGGCCTCCGCCGGCAGGTCCCGCCCTGTGGCCAGGACCTTCCGGAACATCGTGTGGGGACAGTCGAGGTAGGCCAGCCGCTCGGCGAGGGGTGCGTCTCGCAGCCAGCTCGGCGTGTAGGGCGACCAGCGGAGAGCGACAGCGGCGTCGTCACTGCCGGCAGCGTCCTCGGCTTCCACCAGTGCGAGCAGCCGGTCCCGGGTCTCGGGGGTGACATGGCGGCTGTAGGCCACCGCAACGCGCACGGACGGGTCCGCACTGTCCTGAAGGCGGGCCACCATGTCGACGGTCAAGTGCGGGTTGCCTGCCACCGCGTGCAGCACCGTCTCCTCCCCGGTCGCCAGCAACCGGTCGAACTGCTCGGGTGTCAGCGGGATATGACGCGCGATGTTGGCCCGGACGACCGGATCGGCGAGGCAGCGTTCGTAGTACTCCGGAGGGACACCTGGGTGCTTGTCCTGGGTGGCCGCGGCCCGCACCTCGGGGTCGGGATCGGTGAGGAGCGCCAACTGTACGGCGATCGGCCGCTCCCGCCAGGTCCGCGCGACCATCGCGCGCAGCTTGGGGTCGGAGGTGGCCGCGAGTTCAGTCGGCGGCCGGCCGTAGGCCTCGACCAGGTCCTCGATGCCGCCCAGCCGGACCTCGCGCTCGACCATGGTCCGGATGAAGTCCGCACGGGCATCACGGATCGCCGGGTCGGGATGCTCGGCGATCCGGCAGCGCATCGTCGGGGAGACCCGGGTTCCGTTCAGGAGCACTGCCGAATCGCTACCGCCGTATGTCAGCAAGGCCTCGACCACCTGGTTCGGCAGCTGTCCTTTGCGCAGCTCCAGCCCGTGCCGGCCCGCCTCGTGCGCGGCCAAACGCACCAAAGCGTCAATCGGCGCGGCTGGGTTCTGTCCCAGCCCGGACAACTGTGGCTCCTTGAGACGGACCATGCGCCCACGCTAACCGAGCCGCAGCAGCTGCCTACTTTCGCCCGGTCCACTTGTGCCGCTGACCTCCGACACGCCCACACTCTCTTACCGGTGCTCTCGGTTCTCGGTTCTGGCACACATTCCGTGAGCGATCTTGAGTCGGTGACGCGTGTCCCGCGCAACTCACATGGCGCGCGCCTCCTGCTGGCGAGAGCCAGCAAGATCTTTCGCGGAAAAGCCGTCTCCGACATGGCGGGAGGCGTCGAACTCGTCGACCGGGCAGACCAGTCGGACGCCGAATGCGGCCTCGACCGGCCCCAGATGGCTGGACCAAGACCTTCACCGCCCCTCGCCTCTGCGCGGCCATCGTGGACCGGCTCACCCTCAACGGCACCATCATCGAAACAGGCACCGCCTCCTACCGCCTTGCCGGCACCCGAGCCCAAGAGCCCGCCAGGGCCGGCTGACACCTGCCGTCCCACGCCGGGCGGTGGAACCATCACCTACTCACCAGCGCGGGCCACGAGCACCGGCTGGAAGAAGCCAGTCTCCTGCGGCATCCGCCACACGGGGGCGACAAACCCGGCCTCGGCCGCGAGGCCGGCCAGCCGGTCCTGGCCGAGTGCCCAGTAGGTGGTCCGGCGGACCTGGACGCGCCATTCTCCGCCTGCCGGAAGGAGTTGGAAGTGCTCCAAGTCGTAGTGCTCGCCGTCATCGTGCCAGTGCCAGAGCTGGAAGGTGACGGTTCGTTCCCCGCCGTCGGCGCCGTCGGTGGTCCGGTGGACTTGTGGAGGCGTCGAAGCCGGGCGGTCGCTCAGCAGGTCGTCGTAGGGACGTGTGCTGACCAATAGCAGGCCGGCGGGACGCAGCACGCGGCGCATCTCGGCCAGGGCGGTGTGCACATCCTGCTCAGCCAGCAGGTGAGGCAGCGAGTTATCGGCGCAGACGACGGTGTCGAACCGGCCGTCAGGAAACGGGAGGCGTCGCATGTCGGCGGCGGCCGTTCGCAGACTCAGGCTCCGGCGGGCGGCCTCACGGGCAGCGCGGGCGGCAGCGCGGGGGCTGAGGTCGGTCCCGGTGACGCGGTGCCCGCGCAGCGCCAGGCCGATGGCCTGCGTGCCGATGCCGCAGGAACAGTCGAGCACCGCCGCACGATCCTGGTCGATCAGGGCGTCCAGGGCGTCCCCCTGCCGACGGATGCTTGCGTCCCAGTCTGAGTAGATCAGGTGGTAGTCGTCGGCCAGTTCGTCGTAGAAGTGCGCCACCGATATCTCGGACATGGGCCGAGGTTACCGTGCCTGATTCCCCGGAGGTGCCGGTCATCCCCGTGGTCGGCGCGAACGCCCTCACTGAGGACAGTGCCGTCATTTCCCATGAACATTTGCGCGCGTGCTGATCGCCAACTGCTGCTGAACGTGAACGAAGCCAACCGAGTCTTCCCCAAACTCGGCATCACCTCCCACGCCGCACTGCGCGACGCGCTGGCCAGGCTCGAGGAGGGACAGGGCAGCTGACGCGAGCCGACGGGAAGGCTGCCTCGGCCGTATGCCGGGCGGTTCCCATCGCTACGCGGGGAAGAACGCCGGCCCCGCGCCAATGAGAACCGCCCGGCATACCCATGTACGGACGAGGGGAATTGCCCGGCGTACCCATGTGACGGCGCCGGGCGGCGGACAGACACCTCACACACATGCGTCGCGCTGTCCGCGCCGCACCGTCAAATGACTGATGTTTCTCTGCTTTCGCCTGGACGAGAGTATGTGGCATCGGAGTCGACGCCCCTGAGAAAAGCAGTTGTGAACCTACCCCTCGGCTCACCGGAGCACGTTTTAGTCACCTGCTTGATAGGTGACTAACCGAGTGTGCAAGTCATCGCGCCGAGGCGCCGCGGTGATCTCGTACCGCCGGTGCGAGCGGGAGGTCCCCTGGGCGCGAACCGGTCACCGGAAACGCACGACGGAGGGATTCCCATGATCAACAGGCGTATATTCAGCAAGGCCGTGGGCCTGGGCACCGGTGCAGCCGCGGTCACGCTGTCCGGCCTGCAGAACAACGCGTTCGCCGCGACCACCTCGCACGAGCCAGGGGGCGCACCCGTCCCCACAGTGCCGGCCGTCACCCCCGGCACCCACACCGGTTTCAGCACGCTCAGGCAGGTCAAGGCAGGTGTTCTCAACGTCGGTTACGCCGAGGCGGGCCCCGCGCACGGCCCGGTCGTCATCTGCCTGCACGGCTGGCCCTACGACATCCACAGCTTCGTCGACGTCGTCCCGCTCCTCGCCGACCAGGGCTACCGCGTCATCGTTCCCTACCTGCGCGGCCACGGCAGCACCAGCTTCCTGTCCCACCGCACCCCCCGTACCGCCGAGCAGTCCGCCATCGCCCTGGACATCATCGCCCTGATGGACGCACTCAAGATCGAGAAGGCCGTTCTCGCCGGCTTCGACTGGGGCTCGCGAACCGCCGACATCATCGCCGCCCTGTGGCCCGAACGCGTCAAGGCCCTCATCTCCACCAGCGGCTACCTCATCACCGACCGCAAGGCGCAGTTGGAGCCCGCCGCCCCGGCCGTCGAGCACAACTGGTGGTACCAGTGGTACTTCGCCAGCGACCGCGGCAAGAAGGCCATGGAGGATGTCGACAAGCGGATCGCGCTGTGCCGTTACACGTGGACCCTCGTCTCCCCCAACTGGAACTTCGACGACGCCACGTTCCTGCGCACCGCCGAGGCGTTCAAGAACCCCGACTACGCCGCCATCGTGCTGTACAACTACCGCTGGCGCATCGGTCTCATCGAGGGTGAACGCCGCTACGACCGCTATGAGAAGCAGCTCGCGGCCCAGCCCAACATCAACGTCCCCACCATCACCCTCGACGCCGCGCTCGACCCCTTCACTCCGCCCGGCGACGGCTCCGCCTACCGCGGTCACTTCACCGGTGCCTACGAGCACCGCACGATCACGAACATCGGTCACAACCTGGCGCAGGAGGCGCCGACCGCCTTCGCGCAGGCAGTGGTCGACGTCGATCACTTCTGAGCCCCGCCCGACACCGACGTGGTGGCCCGCATCCCGCATCGGCCACTCCGAGGAGGAGTCCCCCGATGAGCGAAGTCCAGTGGAACCGTCTGACCGCCGCCGAACTGGGTGCTCTGGCGGCGCTGGCCCGGGAGCACACCGGCGTGGTGGTGACGCCTTCGGTCCCGACCTGACTGTCGGAGCACCACATGCCCTTCGGTGGCACCCTCACGCTCAGCTGCCCACGCTGCTGCGGGACATCTGCCGCTCCGTGATCCGGGCGGGCTTCTCCCGCATCCTGATCGTCAACGGGCACGGCGGGAACATGACCGCCCTCAACGCCCTCACGCCTGCGCCGTGACACGTGTGCGCAGGGCTCATACACACGGCCGGGAAGAGCGATGCTCTTCCCGGCCGAGCCGGATTTCAGGCCCCGCCGTCGTGTCTGGGCAGGTGCGGTGCCGGTTCGGGCGTGGGACGTGGCAGGTGCAGCCGTCCGGGCAGCGCTGGAGGTAGCCCTGACGCTCCGACCAGGCCCAGGCTGCGCATCCCGTAACGCCCCCGACACCCCGGTCGGCGAGCGCCGCCTCGGGCCCCACCGCCTCCGACCGCTGTCCGGAGGCCCCGGCGTCGGAAGGGACCTGCCGTCGTCGCCGGTACGGCCCGCACGGGTTCGCCTCACCCCGGGAAGCGACCGATTCACCTCCTGCATGCCCCGGAAGCAGCCACCGCTCGCCAGCCGGCGGCGCGCCCTTCCCCTCGACGTCAGCCACGTCCTCTCACCTGCCCATCCGTGGTCGTCCGCGCGATACCCAGCCCCGTGCAGCGGCCGGAAATGCAATCAACTTCCGTCACCGCCTTGACAGGTGACGACTCCATATGACAAGTTCGTCACCAGTCAAGGCGGTGACTTCGATCGGTGAGGCCGGTCCACCCCTTGTCGAAGTGCCTGAAGGGGATATGTCGTGGTGAGTAACAAGGGTGGGCGCAAGCGACTGGTGACGGGTGTGTTCTCGGCGCTCACGGCGGGGCTCGCGCTCGGCGCGTTCACCCTCAGCGGGAGCGCCAGCGGCGCGACCGGGACCGTCGAGACCCACAGGAGCGCCAAGCCGACGATCGTCCTGGAACACGGCGCCTTCGCCGACGGCTCCAGCTGGAACGGCGTCATCGACGATCTGCGCGCCGACGGCTACCCCGTCATCGCCGCCGCCAACCCCCTGCGCGGTCCCGCCTCGGACGCCGCCGCCCTGCGCACGGTCCTCGACCATGTGAAGGGCCCCAAGATCCTGGTCGGCCACTCCTACGGCGGCAACGTCATCAGCCAGGCCGCCGCCGACGATCCGCAGGTCAAGGCCCTCGTCTACGTCGCCGCCTTCCTCCCGGCCACCGGCGAGAGCGCCCTGGAGCTCACGAACAAGTACCCCGGCTCCACCCTTCCCGACGCTCTCGACCCCGTCACCTACCAGCAGGCCGACGGCTCGACCGCCGCCGACCTGTACATCCAGCAGGACAAGTTCCGTCACCAGTTCGCCGCGGACGTCCCCGCCCAGGAGGCCGCCCTCATGGCCGCCGAGCAGCGCCCCATCGCCCAGTCCGCCCTGGAGGAGAAGGCCACCACGGCCGCCTGGGAGACCAAGCCCAGCTGGGACATCGTCACCACCCGCGACCTCAACATCCCCCCGGCCGTCCAGCGCTTCATGGCCAAGCGCGCCCACGCGCACACCACGGAGGTCGCCGCCTCCCACTCGGTCGCCGTCTCCCACCCCCACCTCGTCGCCGCTGTCATTGAGCGGGCCGCACGCGCCACCGTCCGCTGACACACCTCGCAGGGGCGGCGGAGCCCTTGGGCCCCGCCGCCCTCGGGCCAGATCCCGGACTTCACCGGCATCTCTCACGTGCGCGGGATCCGCGCGAGAACGGACCCCACGAACTCGTCGTCCGCGTGGGCGAACTGACCTTCCAGGAAACCGACTTCCGCATTCGGAGACGACGCGTTGCACATCCTCACCTCGCGGACCGCCGAGCGGGCGGGACCGGACCCTGCCGGGAGCGGAACCGCGTGACCTGCCCGGCCACACCCCCTGGCTACCGCAATGACCAGGGAACACGCTTCTGCTGGCCGGCCGGGCGGACATCGACAAGATCGAAGCCATCCTCGTGGCGCACGAGATGCTGGACCTGGCCCAGGCCGGAGTCACGGACGAACCCGACCCACCCTGGCGTGGTCGCGTGTCGAAGAAGCCACCCAACAACGTCCATCATCACCCCGAAGTCGTCCTCGTGGACGCACGTCCGGACGGTCAGGGCCCACGGTTCGCTGCCGTCCAGGTTCGGCCTGTCCGTGGCACGGACCAGCAGGGAGACATCGGCCCCGTCGAACGAGTGGCTCGCCGAGCCGCCGTCGAAGGCCTGCCAGGGACCGCCCCACGACTCCCAGTCGGTCGACTTCAACTCTGTCGGCATGTCCGCCTGCCCCAGGAGCCACCTCAGTTCCAGAAGCACCGGCTCAGGTAGGTCCGGCGGCAGGTCCACCGCCAGGAACAGGTCGTAGTAGTCACTCACATCAGGGACCCTAGCCCCAGCCGCTGACAGCACTCTGCGGGCCTGGCAGACCCCGACGGAGCCTGGTGCTGTCAAAACTCGTCAACTTCGGTCGGCGGCTTGATCACCAGGCGCTGCCCGAACTCAGGTTCTGGCACAACTTCTGTGGAGCATGCACTTTGAGTGATGGATGACCTCATGAGGGTCTTCGTCAGGTTGCCCGAAACTGATCAGTGCCCCGGTGGGTCTGGCTGACAGTTTGAGCCGTGGACAAGGTCTTGTTACGGCTGGAGAGCCTGCTGTTCCCGTCGCTGGACGTCTCTGTGCTGTCGGTTGAGGTCACCAGTGAGGTGGTGCGCGTAGAGGCTCAGTGCACCTCGGAGAGTGGCCTCTGACCCGGCATGTCCGGTCCTTCGCCGAGATGATGACCCAACGCCAGGGCGAACGGCTTCCGCAGTGGATCGAAGCCGTTCGCAGCGACGACCTGCCCAACCTCCACGCCCTCACCGCAGGAATTGAACGCGACCGCGACGCCGTTATCGCCGGCCTGACCTGCCCTGGAGTTCGGGCGTCGTCGAAGGGCACGTCAACCGGATCAAGATGCTCAAGCGCCAGATGTTCGGCCGAGCCGGCTTCGCACTCCTTCGCAAGCGAGTCCTGCTCACCTGATGTTGTTCAGCTATGAGTCATGGAGATCAAGGCTGTTCTCCCCAGATCAGATTGCGGGGCGACGCAGCACGTCAGAGGGCTCCCAATCGCTCTTCCAGAAGGCTTCAAGCCCGTGCTCGTTGATGAACTGCCGCTCCACCTCGTGGATGGGGTACATCCCTTGGATGTTGATCACGTCGTGACCCTCGTGTCCCGGGACGCCGACGTCGATGCCCAGGTAGTCCTCTCTGCCGAGGGCCATCGGCGCGAACACACAGAACGCCGTCATCTCCGACTCGGGCACGATTCGCTCGCCGAAGTTGATGGTGCTGCCATAACTGAATGGGCAGGCGCCACGGAGCTGGGGGCTTCCCCCTGGATCGTGGACATCGATTCCTATGCGGCCGTGGTCAGCGTAATGGATCTCTGTTCGTAGGCGATCGGACTGATCTGGCCGAT
>NZ_JBLVKW010000067.1:0-44651 GCF_048270745.1 Streptomyces sp. NPDC056231
GGGGAGACGCGGGCGCTGTTGCGGGATGTGCCGGCGGTGTTCAACTCGCGTGTCAATGATGTGCTGTTGACGGGTGTGGCTGCTGCGGTCGGGGCATGGACCGGTGATGGTCATGTGCGGGTGGATGTCGAGGGGCATGGTCGTGAGGATCTCTTCGATGATCTTGATGTGTCCCGGACGACGGGTTGGTTCACGACGATTTCTCCGTTGCGGTTGCCGGTTCCTTCGGCCGGGGGTCTGGGCGAGGGGCTGAAGCGGATCAAGGAGCTTTTGCGTGCTCGTCCTCGGCAGGGGATCGGTTACGGTCTCCTGGCTCATGGGCCGGCCGCGACCGCTCTGACCGGGACCGCGCCCGCGCAGATCAGCTTCAACTACCTCGGCCAGTTCGACGGAAGTTTCGCCGGGAGCTTCGCCGCCTTCACGGGCCTGGCCGGCCCCGATGTGGATCCCGCCAACGACCGCGTTCATCTCATCGACATTGTGAGCAGTGTCCAGGACGGCGAGCTCCGTATGGAGTGGACCTACAGCGGGGCGGCTCATGAGGAGGAGACGATCCGGCGGGTCGCCGAGCACACGCTGGACGCCCTGCGGGCGCTGGCCGGCGAGGCGGCCCGGCCCGACACGGTGGGCTACAGCCCCTCCGACTTCCCGCTGAGCGGCCTGACACAGCAGCAGATCGACGACCTCGTCGACGAACTGCGCGCGCTGCCCCAGTGGCAGAACAGCCGGTCCGCGCGTCCGCTCGACGACTGCTACCCGCAGACACCCACCCAGCAGGGCATGTGGTTCCAGAGTCAGTACGCGAGGGGCGAGGGCTTCTACCACGTACAGAACGTGCTGCGGATCGATCAGGAACTGGATGTCGAGGTCTTCCGGCAGAGTTGGGCCGAGGTCATGCGACGGCATCCGATCCTGCGGACCGGTTTCCGGACCACGGCGGAGAACGACGCCCTCCAGCTGGTCTGGGCCGATCTCCCTGTCCCGCTCGAAATCCGGGACTGGCGGTCCGAGAGCCCCGCTGCTCAGCAGGACCGCCTGGAGAGTCACCTGCGGGAGGACCGCGTCCGGGGCTTCGACCCCCAGGACGCCCCGCAGTGGCGGATGCTCCTCGTCCGCACGGCCGACCAGCGGTACGAGCTGGTCTGGAGCGCCCACCACGCCATCCTGGACGGCTGGAGCATGAGTCTGATCCTCAAGGAGGCCGCCGAGTGGTACGGCGCCCTCAGCCGGGGCCGGCGACTGGACCCGACGCCGTCGCGCCCCTACCGCGACTACGTGTCCTGGCTCCAGCGGCAGGACCTGGGCCAGGCCGAGGAGTACTGGCGCGAAACCCTGCACGGCGTCGAGGAGGCCACCTCCCCGAACACGGGGAAGCCGCTGGACGCGCCGGACGGCGCACCGGGGGAGCCGGCTCCGTACGCCTGGACCGACGGCTTCCTCGACGAGGAGGAGACCACGGCGTTGCAGGACTTCGCACAGCGGTGCCGTCTCACCCTCAACACTGTTCTGCAGGGCTGCTGGGCGCTCCTGCTCGGCCGTTACGCCCGCACGGACGACGTCGTCTTCGGAACGGTGGTCTCCGGGCGCCCGGCCGACGTGGAGGGCGTCGAGCGCATGTCAGGACTCTTCATCAACACGCTCCCCCTGCGCGTGAGGCTGCCCGGGCAGAGCACAGCGCTCACCTGGCTCCAGGACCTGCAGGAACAGAACCTGCGGATGCGGCAGTACGAATACAGCCCGCTGAGCGAGGTCCAGCGGTGGAGTGGGCTCCCCGCCGGCGCCCCCCTCTTCGAGAGCCTCTTCGTCTTCGAGAACTACCCGGAGGGCGAGAGCCGTGACGACGCCCTGCGCATCGAGGCACTCGGCTCGCAGGAGCAGACCCACTACCCGATCAACACCGCGATCACCGTGGGCGATCGGATAGGCGTCAGCATCCTCCACGACACGCGCCGGTTCGACGGGCGGACCGTCGAGGCGATGATCGGGCACCTGCGGCAGATCTGCCACGCGGTGGTGACGGAGCCGCAGCAGAGCCTCGCCCGGTTGACTCTGCTCACCGACGAGGAGCGCGCCCGGGCGCTGGGCGAGTGGAGCACCGGGACCACCACCGCCGTCGAGCCCGTGCTCCTGCACGAACTGGTCGAGGCTCAGGTGCGGGCCACCCCGGACTCGGTCGCCGTGGTCCACGAGGACGGGCAGCTCACCTACGCCGAGCTCGACCGCCGGGCCAACCAGCTGGCCCACTGGCTGTGCGACCGCGGAGTGGGGCCCGACGTCCTGGTCGGACTGTGCCTGGAGCGCTCCCTGGAAGGCATCGTCGGCCTGCTGGGCATCCTCAAGGCAGGCGGGGCCTATGTCCCGATCGACCCGAGGTACCCGCTCGACCGCATGGAATACGTCGTCGAGGACGCACGCCTGCACCTGATGCTCACCCAGTCCTCCCTGCTGTCCAGGCTGCCGGGTGACGATCTGGAGACCCTCTGCCTGGACACCGGCTGGTCCGCTGTCGCCTCCGGTCCGGCGACGGCGCCCGCGACCGCGGTGACTCCGGAGAACCTCGCCTACATCATCTACACCTCGGGGTCGACCGGGCGGCCGAAGGGCGTGATGGTCGCCCACCGGTGCGTCCAGCACATCGTGCCGTGGATCCGCCACCACCCGTGCTTCGACAGGCGCCAGAACGTCCTGCAGGTCGCGTCCACCAGCTTCGACTTCTCCGTCTGGGAGATTCTCCTGCCGCTGGTGACCGGCGGCACGCTCCACATCCCCGCCGCGGGTGTACGGATGATCGGCACCGACCTTCAGGCGATTCTGGCCGAGCGGGCCATCGAGAGCCTGAACTTCACGCCGGGCGCGCTCGCCACCCTGCCGACCGACGACCCACTGCCCCGTCTGCGCACGCTGGTCGTCGGCGGCGAGGCGTACTCGGCGGACCTCATCCGCACGTGGGCGCCCGGACGTACCTTCTTCAACGTCTACGGGCCGACCGAGACCACCGTCTTCGCCACCGGTGGCCGGACCGACGAGCACCTGGACGTCATCCACATGGGCCGGCCGATCACCAACGTGCGGCTCTACGTTCTCGACCCGTACATGCAGCCCGTCCCGGCCGGAGTGCCCGGCGAACTCTGCATCGGCGGCGTCGGCGTGACCCGGGGCTACATGAACCGCCCCGATCTCACCGCCGAGTACTTCGTCGCGGACCCGTTCGGCGAGGAGCCGGGCGGCCGCCTCTACCGGAGCGGGGACCTCGTCAGATACCTGCCCGACGGCAGCATCGAGTTCGTCGAGCGCATCGACAACCAGGTGAAGATCCGGGGCTTCAGGATCGAGCTGGGAGAGATCGAGACGGTGCTCGAGCAGCACCCGCTCGTGCACAACTGTGCCGTGCTCGCCCAGCCGGACGGTCCGGGCAAGCGCCTGGTCGCCTACGCGGTGGTCGACCAGGACTTCCGGCACACCGCCGAGGCGCAGGAGACGCTGCGGGCCCACCTGAGGGAGCAGCTGCCCGCCTACATGGTGCCGTCCGCCTTCGTGTTCCTCGACGAGCTCCCTCTCAACAGCAACGGCAAGCTGAACCGCCGGGTGCTCCCGCTGCCCGAGGACGGCCCGGCGGCCACGCTCCCGGCGAGTGCGCTCCCGCGGACCCGTACCGAGGCGAAGCTGGCCGAGATCTGGGAGGAAGTGCTGGGACACCGGCCCATCGGCGCCTTCGACGACTTCTTCGATCTGGGCGGACACTCGCTGCTCGCCGTGAAGGTGGCCGCCCGCGTCCGCCGGACCTTCGGCGTCGACCTCCCGGTCCGGGTCCTGTTCGAGCAGCCGGCCCTCGCTCGCGTCGCAGCCGAACTGGACACCCTGTTGGAGGCGCGGGAGCCGTACGCCGCCGTCCCCCTGGCGCCGGTGCCGCGCGACGAGCCCATCCCCGCGACCTTCGACCAGCAGCGGCTCTGGTACATGGACCGCCTGCACCCGGACAGCTCCCTGTACACCGTGGGCTGGCTGCTCCACCGCCCTGTCGCGATGGACCCGGCCAGACTCCGGCGCGCACTCGAGGAGTTGATCGCCCGCCACGAGATCCTGCGGACGACGTTCCGGGAGGGGCAGGGGCGGGTGTGGCAGGACATCGCGGAGACCGGGACCGTGGTCCTCACCGAGGCCGATCTGTCCGCACAGCCGCCTGAGCGGCGCCCCGAGTCGGTGAAGGACGTCACCCGCGACCTGTGGACGCAGACCTTCGACCTGGCCGAGGGACCCCTGTTCCGCACCCTGCTCGTCCGTCTGTCCGACGACGAGGCGCTCCTCGCCTTCAGCGCCCACCACGCGGTCTTCGACGGTTACTCCGTCGGCATCCTCAACGAGGAACTGCTGCGGATCTACGACGCTCTGGGGCCGGACGGCCCGCCGATGCCGGCCCCGCCGGCTCTCCAGTACGCCGACTACGCGGTGTGGCAGCAGCAGTGGCTCGAGGAGGAACGGCTGCGGCCGCACCTGCAGTACTGGAAGGAGCAGCTGGCCGACGCGCCCGCGCTGATCTCGCTGCCGACCGACCACCCCCGGCCGGCGGTACAGGAATTCCGGGGCGCCAACCTCGCCCGCTCCCTGCCGCCTGAGCTCGTCGAGCAGCTCGAGAGGGTGAGCAGCGAGAACCGGACGACGCATTTTGTGGTGCTGTTGAGCGCCTTCGCCGTCCTGCTCTCGCACTACAGCGGACAGAACAAGGTGGTGATCGGCATCCCGGTGGCCAACCGCAGCCGCGTCGAGACCGAGCCGCTCATCGGGTTCCTCGTCAACACAGTGGCGCTGTGCGTCGACCTCGAGGGCGACCCGGACTTCTCGGACGTGCTGGCGCAGGTCCGCTGGAAGCTCCTGGAGGCGCAGAGCCGTCAGGAGGTGCCGTTCGACCGCATCGTCGAGGAGCTGAAGCCCGAGCGCAGCCTCAGCTACAGCCCCGTGTTCCAGGTGATGTTCACCGGTCTCGACAAGCTTTTCGAGGACCTGCCCGGGACGCAGGAGCAGCCCGCCTGGATCCACGACGTGACGGAGGACGGCATCGGCGTCGCCAAGTTCGACCTGGGTCTCAGCATCCAGCAGCGCGACGGCGAGCTGCAGTACACCTTCGAATACAGCACCAGCCTCTTCGAACGCGACACCGTGGCCGGCATGGGCGAGCACCTGCGGATCCTCCTCGAAGCGGCGCTGGCCCGGCCGCAGACGCCCGTCCGGCGCCTCCCGCTGCTTCCGGAGACGGCGCGGGCGCGGATCGTGGAGGCACGGAACGCCACGCGGGACGACGACGCCCTGCGGCCCGTCTGCCTCCACCAGCTCTTCGCGGAGCAGGTCCGCCGGTCGCCCGACCGCATCGCGCTGTCCTACGAGGACCAGCAGGTGAGTTACGCCGCACTGGACCGGCGTGCCAACCGGCTGGCGCGGACGCTGCGCGACCTCGGTGTGGGTCCGGAGTCGCGCGTCGGCGTCTGCATGCACCGCTCCCTCGACCTGGTGACCGGTCTGCTGGCCGTCCTGAAGACCGGCGGCGCCTATGTGCCGCTGGACCCCGATTACCCGGCCGAGCGGCTTGCCTACATGACCGAGGACGCCGGGGTGCAACTGGCGCTGGTGGAGCCCGGGACCGCGGACCGCGTGGGCTTCCTGGCCGAGCGCGGAGTCCGGCTGGTCGAACTCGGCGGGAGCGACACCTCCTGGCTGGAGGCGAGTGCCGGTCCCCTGGACGTCGCCGTGAGCCCGGACACCCTGGCCTACGTGATCTACACCTCCGGCTCCACCGGCCGGCCCAAGGGCGCGATGCTGTCGCACCGCGGCATCTGCAACCGTCTGCACTGGATGCAGGACGCCTACGGCCTGCGGGAGCACGACCGCGTCCTGCAGAAGACCCCGTACAGCTTCGATGTGTCGGTCTGGGAGTTCTTCTGGCCTCTGATCACCGGCGCGCACCTGCACCTCGCCCGTCCTGAGGGGCACCGCGACCCCGCCTACCTGACCGAGCTGGTCGAACAGCAGGGGATCGGCGTCCTCCACTTCGTGCCCTCGATGCTGCAGGCATTCCTGCAGCAGCAGACCGTGACCCGGCAGGGCCGGGGCGTACGCCACGTGATGTGCAGCGGGGAGGCCCTGCCACCCGAGGTTCAGGAGCAGTTCCACCGGGCCCTGCCGGACACCCGCCTCCACAACCTCTACGGGCCCACCGAGGCGTCGGTCGACGTCAGCTTCTGGGAGTGCCGGAACACCGCGGGGGCGACCAATGTCCCGATCGGCCGTCCGGTGGCCAACACGCGGCTGTACATCCTGAACGACGCGATGGAGCCGGTGCCGGACGGTGTCATCGGAGAGCTCCACATCGGTGGCGTCCAGCTGGCGCGCGGCTATCTGGGGCGTCCCGACCTGACCGCCGAACGGTTCGTCGCCGATCCCTTCGGTTCCGGACGCCTCTACGCGACCGGCGACCTGGCCCGGTACCGGCCGGACGGCGTCATCGAGTACGCGGGGCGCAAGGACCACCAGATCAAGATCCGCGGCTACCGCATCGAGATCGAGGAGATCGAGGCCGTCCTGGCAGACCACCCGGCCGTCCGGTCCTGCCTGGTCGTGGTGCACGAGGTGACGTCCGCCGACAAGCGGCTGACCGCCTTCCTCACCGTGAAGGACGGCCGGGAGGCGCCTTCGGACGAGCTGAGGGCGCATCTCCTCGAACGGCTCCCCGAGTACATGGTGCCCGCCTACTTCGTGCAGCTGGACGAGTTCCCGCTCACCGCCAACGGCAAGGTCGACCGGAAGGCGCTGCCGGCGCTGTCGGACGTCGTGCAGCAGGCGCGGGCGGGCGAGAGCCACGTCGATCCCCGGACCGGGACCGAAGAGGCCCTGGCGCAGCTCTGGGCCCGCCTCCTGGAACTGGACCGTGTGGGGATCCACGACGACTTCTTCGCCCTCGGCGGCCACTCGCTCCTCGTGGCCTCCATGGCGACCGAGGTCCAGGAGAGGTGGGGCATCCCGCTCATGCTCACCACGGTCTTCAAGAACCGGACCGTCGCGGCACTCGCACAGGTCATCGACGAGAGCGTCGAGGACGGCGACGACGGCGAACTGGACGCGGCGGAGCTGTTCGACCTGCTCTGACAGCTCCGGCTCATCCCGCGTCGTCGTCCCCACTCCCGCACGCCCGCGAAGGAGAAAAGACAGTGTTCGCTGCGGAGACCACCCTGATCAGCCCCCGGATCGCCCGAGTGGCGGCGGCCCTCGATGCGGGCGACCGTCAGGCCCTCGACGCGTTCTGGAAGGAGGCCGAGGAGTCCGGCACCCCGCTGATGGAACAGGTCGGGCCCGACGACTCCCGGACCCTGGTCACCTTTCTGTGGCGGGACCCCGGAGACACCGAGAACGTCGTGGTGCTCTTCTGCAGCGCGCCGAGCGGTGACTTCAGTGAGTTCCGGATGGACCACCTGCCGGGCACCGACCTCTGGTACCGCTCCTACTTCCTGCCCTCCGAGCTGCGGACCACCTACCTGTTCTCGGTGAACGACGCGATGGTGCCGTTCACCTCCTACGCGGAGGTGCTGCAGCGTCTGCCGGAATACCGGCCCGACCCCCTGAACCCCCGTGACTACACGCTCATGGGCAATCCGAACGAGTTCAAGGTGTCGGTGCTCGAACTTCCCGGCGCCCCGAAACAGCCGTGGAACATCCCGCGTCGCGGGGTGCCCAAGGGCACCAGCCGCATGCACACCATGGACAGCGAGATCCTGGAGACCCGGCAGCACGTCACCGTCCACGTACCGCCCGGCTACACCACCGACGGTGACGCGTACAACGTCTTCGTCCTCTTCGACGGATGGTCGTACTACAACTTCGCCGCCATCACGACCGTGCTGGACAACCTGTTGTACGCCGGCGGCATCCCCCCGTACGTCCTGGTCATGCACACCAACGAGGACCAGGACGTCCGCGCCCGCGAACTGCCCTGCCACGAGCCGTTCAGCGAATTCCTGAACCGGGAGCTCATGCCGTGGGTCCATCGGAATTACCACATCACCTCCGACCCGGCGCGCACCGTTGTCGGCGGCTCCTGCTTCGGCGGCCTGGCTGCGGCGTACGCGGCATTCAGGACGCCCGGGAGATTCGGCAACGTCATCTCCCAGTCGGGGTCGTTCTGGTGGCCGGGCAAAGACGTTCCCGGCCGGGAGGAGGAGTGGCTCACCCGGCAGTTCGAGAAAAGCCCCCGACTTCCCATTCGATTCTCCATGGACATCGGGAGCCTGGAGCGGGCCATTGTCGACTACGACCCGATGACGACCCACCAGAACATGCGCGACGTCCTCGTGGAGAAGGGCTACGCGGTGGACTACAGCGAATACATGGGCGGCCACGACATGATCTGCTGGCGCGGCACCATCGTCGAACGCCTGCGCTCGTTCCACCCCCGGCCGAAGGACTCACCTGCCCGAGGGCGGTGAGACCGCGGAATTCCGCCCAGCGCACGAGAACCGCAACCGTTCGAGAAAGGTGTGTCAGATGAGCAATGCCACGATCACGGTGCTTCCGGGGGACGGCGTCGGGCCGGAGGTCACCGCCCAGGCCCTGGCGGTGCTGGGCGCCGTGGAGGAGAAGTACAGCCACACCTTCACGGTCCACGAGCGCCGCGTCGGCCTCGACGCCATCGAGGCCGAGGGGACGGCCATCTCGGACGAGACCTTCGAGACCTGCGCCCACAGCGACGCGGTGCTGTTCGGAGCGGTCGGCAGCCTCCCGGCCGGGCAGGCCCGTAGCAGCGGCCCGCGGCCCGAACAGGCGCTCTTCCGCCTCCGCAAGGAATTCGGGTTCTTCGCCAACCTCCGGCCGGTGCGCCCCTTCGAGTCCCTCTACGCCGCGTCCTCGCTGAAACCCGAACACCTCAAGGGCACGGACATGCTCTTCGTACGGGAACTGTCGGCCGGTCTCTACTACGGGCGCCTGGAGTCGGTGCCCGGCAAGCCCAGCGAGATCCGCCGCACGGCCGGGGGGACCGAGGCCGTCGACACCCTCCTGTACACCGAGGAGGAGATCGAACGCGTGGTGCGGGCCGCGTTCGGGATCGCCGCAGGCCGCGAGGGGAAGGTCACCTCGGTCGACAAGGCGAATGTGCTCAGTTCCTCGGTCCTGTGGCGGGAGGTCGTCGAGCGGGTGGCGGCCGACCATCCCACGGTGACCTACGAGCACATGCTGGTCGACACCTGCGCCATGCGGCTGATCAGGACGCCCGCGGACTTTGACGTCATCGTCACCGAGAATCTGTTCGGCGACATTCTCACCGACGAGGCGTCCATGCTGACGGGCTCCATCGGGATGCTGCCGTCGGCCAGCCTCGGCGCCCGGCGTACCGAGTCCGGCATGTTCGGCCTCTACGAACCCGTCCACGGTTCGGCCCCGGACCTGGCCGGCCAGGACCGGGCCAATCCCGTCGGCGCGATCCTCTCCGCCGCCCTTCTCCTGCGTCACTCCCTCGGCCTGGAGCGGGAGGCCGCGGCTGTCGAGGAGGCCGTCGAGCACGTGATCCGCGAGGGCTGTCGGACGGAGGACATCGGCGAGGGGGTACGCACGGTCGTCGGGACCCGGGAGATGGGCCGGCGCATCGTGGACCGGCTCCGGCAGTCCTGAACCCCCCGCCCGTTCCGCATGCCCTGTTGGGACGCAACGACAACTGGAGGTCGTCCGCGCATGACGTCACAGAGTTCCTCCCCGGAGGTCTCCGAAGGCCTCGCGGAGCAGCGCCTGCTCGTCCGCCGGGCCCGCGCCGAGATGGTGCGGCGCCACCGGGCTCGGCAGGCGGACACCGCGGAACCGCCCATCCGGGTCATGGCCCGCCTCGTCGACGACCTGGAACGGGAGTGCGCGGAGCGGAGGTTCGACCCGGTCGCCACCCGGCTGGAGATCGTCAACCGGACGATCGGTGATGTCAACGTCCGGCGCATCACCGAGTGCGAGGGGGAGGAAGGCGGCCCCGGCGACTACCGGATGCTGGGGGACGAACTCGGCATCGCGCTGCCCGGGGAGGACATCAACGGATACACCGCCTCGGGCAAGGGCTACCTGTGGCTGAGGGAACAGATGATGGACGCGGAGCGGCAACTCCTCGCCTCCGGTTACGACCCGCGGATCTATGACATCCAGGGCGTCGGAAACCCGGTGCTGCGCGGCCTGCTGGCGGAGGACATGCGCCCATGGGGGATGACGGTCTCCGCGGAGAACGTGGCCCTCGGCATGGGCGCGACGGACTGCATCGACAAGATCCTCCGCGGCCTCGCCCACTTCGCCCGCCTCCGCTCCCGGACGCCCGGAGCGGTCCTCTTCGCGGCTCCCGGGTTCAACATGCCCGAACTGCAGGCCGTGACCTACGGGTTCCGGCTGCACCGGGTGGGAACCCGGGCCGAGGACGGGTTCAAGCTGACCGAAGAGCTCCTCGCACGGCACCTCGACGACAACCCGGACGTCGAGGTCGTCTACCTGACGGTGACGAACAACCCGACGACCTTCGCGTACACGCCCGATGAGCTCTCGGCCGTCATGGCGGTCGTACGGCGCTTCGCGCAGCGAGGGCGCCGCGTCCACGTTCTCGCCGACCTGGCCTACATCGGCACCGGCCGGCCCGCCGACGACGAGGCCCGCATGCGCAGCCTCGCCTCGGCGACCGACGTGGCCGACCAGATGATCTACGTGAACAGCTTCTCCAAGACCTACACCCTCACCGGGGACAGGTTCGGCTGGGCCGTTTTCGGCGATCCGAAATTCTCCGTCGCGATGCGGTCGAGCTGGATGAACAGCGTGAGCTGTCTGCCGGGAGAATGGCAGCTCCGCTTCATGGCCTACCACACGCTCTTCCGCCAGAATCCCCAGATCATCGAAATGATCCGCGGCCTCTACCGGCTGCGCCGCGCCCGGCTGCGGGCCCAATTGCAGCGGTTCGACGATGAACACCGTGTTTTCGAGCGTGTCTTTGTCGACGACGACGCCACCATCTACAACTGGAGCCGTCTCAGGGCCGGTGAGGATTCCTTCTCCGTCCTGGAGAAGACCGGGATCGCTGGAATCCCCGGCTCCACCTTCGGTTATTCGGACGACTACATCCGTTTCTCTGTCGGCATTCTTCCGGTCATGCCGGATTGACGGTAACGCGTCAGCGAGACAGTCGAATCCCCGAGAAGGAAAGCGAGAGACCATGCAAAAGGAAACGGGATCCGCGAAGACAGACATCAACAGCCTCGACGTCCCGGTCAACTTCAACTGGAACAGCGACGAGAGCCCGCTCTCGACCCTCCCCACACACATCCCCGGCGAGCCGCTCGCCGCTCAGGTCGCCAGGACGCACATCTTCTCGGAGTGTCTGCGCGACGGTCTTCAGGGCATACCCGGCTACCCGACGGTTGACGACATGATGCGGTACCTGCATCTGCTCGGCGACTTCGGCATCAAGTACGCCACCGTCGGCATCTACCCGGGCGAGTCCAACAGACTCAGCGCGACGATGAAGCAACTGCTCGCGCGCATGCGGGACGAACTGCCCTCCATCGTGCCCTCCGTGCTCTCCATCTGCACGGAGGAGTCCCTGAGGTGGACCGTCGAGTGCAAGGAGATCCACCCGCGCCTCGAGTCCGTCGTCTTCATGGGAAGTGCCCCCTCCCGCCGTCTCGTCCAGGGCTGGGACCTGGGGTTCATCCTGAACGCGCTCGAAACCTTCATCAAGAAGACCGTGGAAATGGGCATCCCCGTCGTCGCGGGCACCGAGCACACCACGCAGACCTCTCCCGAGGACCTGCGCGCCATCACCCGCGTCCAGGTCGAGAGCGGCGCGTACATCGTCGCCATGGCCGACACCATCGGCGTGAGCCGCCCGCTCGGCACCTATCGGCTGGTGCGCTTCGTCCGCGAACAGCTCGACGCCCTGGGCGTGCCCGAGATGCAGGTGGACTGGCACGGCCACCGCGACACCGGGAACGCCCTGGGCAACGCGATGGCGGCGGTCGCGGCCGGCGCCAGCCGCATCCACGTGGTGTCGCGCGGTGTCGGCGAGCGCTCCGGCAATGCCTCGCTCGAGGAGGTCGTGCTGAACTTTGCCGCCATCGAGGAGGAGGCCGGCCTGCCCGTCTCGTGGGACATGTCGCAGCTGCTCCGGCTGATCACGTGCTATCAGGAGATGGTCGGCGTCGTGCCACCGGAACACGGTGTGCTCGGGAGGCGCTACAGCCACACCTCCTCCGGCATCCACACGGCCGCGATCCTCAAGGCCCACCACCTGGCCGACCGAGCCAGGGAGGCGGGGAACGCGGAGCTGGAGGGCGCACTGCGGGAGATGTCCCGCACCGTGTACTCCGCAGTCGACCCGGCCGCCATCGGCGGGGTCCCTTCCGTGGCCGTCAGCCCGTGGAGCGGCGCGAGCTCCGTGAAGCTCGCCTGCATGCTGAGCGGGCGCGATCCCCGGGAGCTCTCCCCGGAGACGGTCGAGGGCCTGCTGGCCCGCGCCAACGAGCTGGGCCGCGAACTGACCCCTGAGGAGCTCGAAGAGGGCTTCGCGGACATGCGCGCGCCGCACGGAGCCTGAGCGTCCCTTCATCCCGAGACGACATGCACCCCTGAGGAGAGAACCGCACGATGCCACAGACGATGTTCGAGAAGATCTGGGACGCGCACGTGGTGCGCGACGAGCCCGGCGAGATACCGATGTTGTACATCGACCGGCATCTCACGCACGAGGCGACCTCACCGCAGGCATTCGCGGGGCTGAGGGAGCGCGACCTTCCGGTGCACCGCCCGGACAGCGTGGTCGCAGTCATCGACCACAACGTCCCCACCATGCCGGGCCGCCGCCTGATCGATGTGGTCGACAGCCAGAGCGTCATGTGCATCGAGACGATGGAGGACAACGCCCGCGAGTTCGGCGTCAGGCTCCTCGGCATGAACGACGCCGACCAGGGGATCGTGCACGTCGTCGGCCCGGAACTGGGCCTCTCGCTGCCCGGCATGACGGTGGTGTGCGGGGACTCCCACACCTCCACGCACGGCGCCCTCGGCATCTTCGCGGTCGGCATCGGCACCAGCGAGGTGGAGCACGTCCTGGCCACCCAGTGCCTGCTGCAGCAGAAGCCCCGCACGATGAACATCTGCATCGACGGGACGCCGGCCCCCGGCGTGACGGCCAAGGACATCGCCCTGTTCGTGATCCGCCAACTCGGCACGGACGCCGGAACCAACCACGTCATCGAGTTCAGCGGCTCCGCGGTCCGGTCCCTGACGGTCGAGGGCCGCATGACGCTCTGCAACATGGCGATCGAAGCGGGCGCGCGGGCCGGCATGGTCGCACCCGACGACGTCACGGTCGAGTACGTGCGCGGGCGCCGCTTCGCACCCTCCGGGGAGCTTTTCGAGCGCGCCGCGGAGCAGTGGAAGCAGCTCGCCGGCGACCCGGGTGCCCGCTTCGATGCGGAACACCACCTGGACGTCGGAGGCCTGGTACCGCAGGTCACCTGGGGAACGGACCCCGGCATGGTCGTCGATGTCACCGGAACCGTCCCCGACCCGGCCGCCGAGAGCGACCCGGTGACCCGGGCGGGAATGGAACGCGCCCTGGAGTACATGGGCCTGGAGCCCGGTCAGCGCGTCCAGGACATCACGGTCGACACCGTCTTCATCGGCTCGTGCACCAACTCGCGGCTGGAGGACCTCCGCCTGGCGGCCCGGTACGCCGCCGGCCGGCAGGTCGCGGCCGGCACGCGCGCCATCGTCGTCCCCGGCTCGATGAGCGTGCGCCGCCAGGCCGAGGAGGAGGGGCTGGCGGACGTCTTCCGCGAGGCGGGCTTCGAGTGGCGGGAGGCCGGATGCAGCATGTGCATCGCCATGAACGGGGACCGTCTCTCTCCCGGAGAGCGCTGCGCCTCGACCAGCAACCGCAATTTCGAGGGACGCCAGGGCCGCGGTGGCCGCACCCACCTGGTCAGCCCGGTGACGGCGGCTGCCGCCGCCGTCACCGGCCGCTTCGCCGATGTCCGTGACCTCTAGACAGACACGCAGAGAAAGGATCTCCGTGGAGAAATTCATCACGTATGAGGGCACCGCGGTGCCGCTCATGCGGTCCAACGTCAACACGGACGACATAGTCCCCGCGCGCTTCCTCAAGTCGATCCGTCGTACCGGCTTCGCCGACCACCTGTTCGCGAACTGGCGGTACCTCGAGGACGGCCGCACGCCCGACCCGGAGTTCGCCCTCAACCAGCCCGGTCACGAGGACGCCGGCATCCTGATCGCGGGCGAGAACTTCGGCTGCGGTTCCTCCCGTGAGCACGCGCCATGGTCGCTGCGAGAGTACGGATTCCGCTGCATCATCGCCCCGAGCTTCGCGGACATCTTCCACAACAACTGCTTCAACAGCAGCATCCTCCCGGTCGCCCTGGCACCGTCGGAGGTCGACGCGATCTGCACTGCCCTGGCGAGCGCCACAGCGCCGACCCTGCACGTCGACCTCGCGGCCCAGACCGTGACGACCCCCGACGGCCAGGTCTTCCGCTTCGAGATCGACCCCTTCAAGAAGAACTCGATGATGGAGGGCCTCGACAACATCGGATGGTCCCTCTCCCACAAGGACGAGATTCTCGCCTACGAAGTGCGCCGCCGGCAGGAGGCGCCCTGGCTCTTCGCCTAGGGCGCGTTTCGAAAGTCCCGCCTGCGGGCGGACGACGCTGCTTTCGAAACACGCCCCGGATCACGCCGCAGTGCGCCGAACCGTTCCCGACAGCAGAGACGGAAGAGCAATGGAAGAAACCCGCATGAAGGTCCTCGTCAACGACGAGGACCAGTACTCCCTGTGGCCGACGTACCTCGACGTTCCCTCCGGATGGAGAGAGACGGGGACGGTCGGGTCGAAGGAGGAGTGCCTTGCCTACGTGAAGGAAGTCTGGGTCGACATGCGCCCCAGGAGTCTGCGCCGGCAGATGGAGGAGACGGCCGGTTAGCCGGCCGGATCACCGCGCTCGTCAAAAAGCCCGTAGCAGTCATGGAGGAGCCATTCATGGACGAACTCGTCGAGCGTCTCTCCCAGGAGGGGCAGAAAGTCGTCGTCGGCGGCCCGTCGCCCTCCCTGGGGGAGTTTCAGCGGCGTCTCACCGAGATGGGGTATGTCTTCGTCAAGTTCCCTGATTCCGGAGGGGCCACGGACCTCGGGGTGCGCGTCGACGAGGCGGCCACCGATCTCGGCGGCGCCGACTTCGCGAAGGGAACCGGCAGTGTGCATGTGGAAGGGACACTGACGCTCAACTACGTGCAGGTCCGCTGCGTGGCCGACATCGACCTGACGTCGCTCAGCGGCAGCGGACACCTGGTGACGCTCGTGCCGTGATGCGCGGCGGCCCGTGGCCGGTGCGTGGCGGGTTCTCGCACGGCGGTCGAGCGCACGACATGCTCGCCTGCCGCACCGAGGGCCCGCCGCCTGCTCCGGCTTCTGTTCGGGCAGGGGGCCAGCAATCAGCACGCGGTGATGTTCCGGATCGTGGAGGGCGAGCCCGACCTGACGCGTGTCGAGGACGCCGCGCTGCGGGCGCTCATCGCCCGGTGCCTGACGAAGGGCATCCGCCAACGGCCGTACATCGACAAGCTGTTGGAGGATCCCGAGCGGCCGCGTCCCAGCGCCGTGCGCGGTGCCTGGCTGCCTCCCGGCATCGTCGCGCACCTCGCGCAGCAGTCCGCACGGCTGCTCGACGCCGAGGCGGCGCCGCTGCGGGAGGGGCCCGTGGACCTGGCGACGGTCGGGCTGTGGCCGAAGAACGGGCCTCCCGAAGTCGTCCCGGCGGACAACGACACCAGGACGCGACGGCGGGAGCAGGAACGGCGGCCCCGCCGGCGCCACAGGCTCATCGTGCTGCCCGTCGTTGCCGTCATACCATCGGCGGCGGCCCTACCGACCTATCGGCCGGACCGTCGACGCGAGCCGTGAGCGTCGAGGCGTTCCGGCGATCACGGCGCCATTACTTGCCCTTCTCCTCCGCGAGGGTGTGCGCGACGAGGGCGTTGGCGTGGCCGTGGCCGAGGCCGTGCTCGGCCTTGAGCCAGGAGACCAGCTCCATGTGCTTGGTCAGTGGCGAGGAGCGGATGAGGTCCTTCCACTCCGAGATCGGCCGGCCGTAGGTCTTCTCGATCGACGGAAAGTAACTGGCGGGACCCTTCACGGATTCAGTCATGATCGTAGTCTGCCACGGTGCACCGGTCGTTGTCGGGCGCCCGGAAGGGGGGCGGCGGGCGGGGCGCCGTCTCGTCAACTGCCGTTCGCCGGAGCCGTACTTCCGCGTTCATGAACACGTCGGGGTCGCCGGCCGCCCTTCTGTCCAGTCGGCAAAACACTTCTTCCTCGCCGTCGCCCTGTACGCCGAGGTACGCGGCGGTCTCGACCTGCCGGGCGCCATCGACGCCCGGGACTGGCACAACGACGGCTTCCCCGGCTCGTTCTTCCCGCGCGGCACGCGGGCCCGCGGCAGCGTCACCGTCGAGGAGCGCATGGGCCCGGTGATCGTCGAGGAGCCGCCGCGGCCATGACGTCACCGTGGGCGACCCGTGGTCGGAAGGGCGGATGTGCGCCGTCGCCCGCGACCCGGAGACCGGGATGCTCTCCGCCGCCGCGTACACCCGCGGCATGCAGGAGTACGCCGTCGGTCGCTGACCGGCCACCTCCGCGTCATGACCAGGTCGTCGGGTTCCCGATGGACCGTGCTTAGCTGGAGCCATGATCGATGACTTCCTTGCCGGGGACCTGACCATGGTCGAGGAGGCGGTCCGTGCAGCGGCCGCCGCCGAGATCATGCCGCGCTACCGACAGCTCGCCGCACACGAGATCGTCGAGAAGAGCGGTCCGCATGACCTCGTCACCACCGCCGACCGCCTTGCCGAGGAACACCTCACCGCGTCCCTGACGCGGCTGCTCCCCGGTTCGGTGGTCGTCGGTGAGGAGGCGGTCCACGCCGATCCGAAGGTGTACGACGCCCTGGGCGGCGACGCGCCGGTCTGGATCGTCGATCCGGTCGACGGGACCCGCCAGTTCGTCCGCGGCGAACCCGGCTTCTGCACCCTCGTCGCCCTCGCCCACCACGGCGAACTCCTTGCCTCGTGGACGTACGCCGCAGTTCTGGATGAGATGGCGGTCGCGGTACGCGGCCGGGGGGCCGTGCTCAACGGTGTGCCGATACGCTCCGGATCGCCCGCGCCCGGCGCCGCACTCGAAGTCGCCATGTCGCACCCCGACTACACCACCGATGCCCAGAAGCGGGCTCTGCTGGGCCTGTTCATCGACGGCATCCACGCCCGTCCGTGCGGCTCCGCGGGCCTCGAATACCTGGCCGTCGCCCGCGGCGACCAGGACGCGGTCGCCTTCAGCTGGGAGTACGCCTGGGACCATGCGGCGGGCCTGCTCCTGGTCACCGAGGCCGGCGGCGCCCAGGCCACGCTCTCGGGTGCCCCGTTCCGCATCGCCGGGGGCAACGACCTGCCGTTCACGGCCGCCCGCGACAAGGCGACGGCCGAACGGATCCTGGCGGCGCTGCGCGCCGGGGGCTGACCTTCCCGGGCCGCCCCGGTCAGACGATGAGCGCGCGGGTCACCGCGGCGGACCGGGCCCGGGCTGCCGGGTCGTGCGCCTGCTCATGGGCGGTGGTGTCCGTGAACCGGTCGACGTACCGCCCGGAATGGGGTCCGGTGGTGCGGTCGGCATCCCGTGGCACCAGAAGATGCTGGAGACCCGGCTCACCGATGCGGGCTGGGAAGCGCTGCGGCTCGCCGACGAGCATGCGGTACGCAGCTAACGCCGGGCTCGGCGACGCGTTCACCCCGGAGGAACGCGACGCCCTGCGCGACCTGCTCGCACGCTGCGTCACCGCCATCCGGAACGACTGAGCGGCAGCGGCTACGCCACCCGGTGCAGCACCAGGCAGAACGGGTGCCCAGCCGGATCGGCATAGATCCGCCACGGCCGCTCCGCGTCCGCCTCCCCGCCCCCGCTCCCGTCGTCGAGCACGGTCGCACCCGCCGCGACGACCTCCCCCTGCGCCGCGTCCAGATCGGGCACACCGAAGTCCAAGTGGAACTGCTGGGGCCGCGCCGGGTCCGGCCACTGCGGCGGCCGGTGGTCCGCCACCCGCTGGAACGCCAGGACGAGACCGGCGTCGGTGTGCAGCGTCGACCAGTTCTCGCCGAGCGTCCACCGCCGGTCCGGCTCGTTCACCCGGCCGCCGAGGACCGACCGGTAGAACTCGGCCAGGCGTACGGGATCGGGGCAGTCGAGTACCACGCACTGAAGTTCGGCGATCATGCCGGGATCCTAGAATGAGCCCGGTCCCCGGCAGAACCCCTTTTTCACCCGAGAACCGCCCGCACATCGCGGACCACGGACGCCGCCGTCTCCACTGCGACCGAGTCCAGGCCGCGCAGCGCCCCACCGACCCGCTCGGCGAAGTCCGCCGGAGTCTGCGGCAGCAGCGCGGCCGCGGCCAGCGCCCCCTTCTCGTTCAGGCACCAGGTGCGGTGGTGGGCGTGGAGAGCCTGCGCCAGGATGCCGAATGCCCGCGACAGGCAGAGCGCGACATGGAGCGTGTCCCCGGAGTGCGCCGACTTGCGTGCCGCCGTGACGGAGAAATCCGCCTCCCATGCGGCGTCGCAGAGCGCCCTGCGCAGGGGTTCCGGATAGTCGCGCGTCTGCTGTTGAAGTACCGTCAATTCGCCGTAGGGGTCGGCCAGTACACGACCCAGGGCGACCTCGCCCGGATAGCAGGGCGACCAGAAACCCAGTGGGTGGCCGGGCTGGACGCCCACCTCGAAGCGGCCCTCGCGGCAGTCGGACCAGACGCTCTCGACCCGGTCCAGATCCCGCAGGATCCAGTCCACCGCCGTGCCGTCCACCCGCAGCCAGGCGCCGCCGTTGACCCATGGACCCCAGTCGCCCGGGCCGGCCACCTCCACCGGGGAACCCTGCGCCTGAGAGGCGAGTGCGGTGAGGGCGACCAGGTCGAGTGTCCCGCGGTAGTAGACGCCGAGATCCCAGTCGGAGTCCGTGCGATGCGTCGAGCGGGCGCGGCTGCCGCCGAGGGCGACGGCCCGGACGCCGGACACCGCGGTCAGCCGGGCCGCCATGTCGCCGACCATCGATGCGCGAACTCGTTCCTCCGCCGATCCCGTATTCATCGGTCCGGACGGTACCCGCGGTCCGGCTGTCGGCGCAGCGGAATATCCTGGAGTTTCTTGCCGTCGGCTGACGAAGGAGTCCGAACGTGCCATCGATGCTCGATGTCGTCGTCGTGGGGGCGGGCCCCAACGGACTGACCGCCGCAGCCGAACTGGCCCGCCGTGGCTTCTCCGTTGAGGTGTTCGAGGCGCAGGAGACGGTGGGGGGCGGTGCCCGTACCGAGGAGCTCACACTCTCCGGCTTCCGCCACGACCCGTGTTCGGCCGTGCACCCGCTGGGCATCGGCTCGCCCGCGTTCGCCCGGATGCCGCTCGACCGGCACGGCCTGGAGTGGCTCCAGCCCGAGCTGTCGCTCGCTCACCCCTTCCCGGACGGCTCCGCGGCCGTGCTCACCGGTTCGGTGGGGGAGAGCGCCATGTCGCTCGGACCGCAGGACGCGGGGGCATACCGCAGGCTGCTCGCCCCGTACCTCGGCCACTGGGACACGCTCGCGGAGGACTTCCTGCGCACCCCCTGGATCGGGCTGCCGCGCGATCCGTATCGCTGGGTCCGGTTCGGGCTGGACGCGATCCAGCCCGCCACGCTCCTCGCCCGCCGGTTCCGGGGCGCGAAGGCGCGCGGCCTCTTCGCCGGACTGGCCGCCCACGCCATAGCCCCCACCAGCGGCCTTGCGACCGGCGGCATCGCGCTGCTCTTCGCCGTCGCGGCCCACGAGAACGGCTGGCCGGTGCCGCGCGGCGGCTCACAGGCCATCTCCGACGCTCTCGCCTCGTACGTACGTGAACTGGGCGGCACGATCCGTACCGGCACGGAGGTCAAGCGCCTCGACGAGCTCCCGCCTGCCCGCGCGTATGTCTTCGACACCTCGCCGACCGCCCTCGCGCGGATTGCCGGACTGGGCCACGCCTACCGCGACTACAAGTACGGCGCCTCCTGCTTCAAGATCGACTATGCGCTGTCGGGCCCCGTCCCCTGGACCGCGAAGGAGGCCCGGCGGGCCGGCACGGTCCACATCGGGCCCACGGCAGGCGAGATCGACAGTGCGATGCGGGCAGCCGTGGCGGGCCGCGACCCGAGCGTGCCGTTCCTGATCACCGCACAGCCCAGCCTGGTCGATCCGTCCCGCGCGCCCGAGGGCCGTCACGTCTTCTGGGCGTACGGACATGTCCCGGCGGGCTGGGAGGGCGACGCCACCGAGGTCATCGAGAGGCAGTTGGAGCGGTTCGCCCCCGGCTTCCGTGACCTGGTGCTCGCCCGCGCTGTCGCAGGCCCTCCCCAACTCGCCGCGCGCAACGCCAATTACGTCGGCGGTGACATCGCGTGCGGTGCGTTCGCCGGTCTGCAGACGGTGATCCGGCCCAAGCTCGCCCGCGTGCCGTACGCGACGGCGCACCCGGCGGTGTTCCTGTGCTCCTCGGCCACCCCGCCCGGGCCCGGCGTGCACGGGATGTCCGGCCACCACGCGGCGAAGGCGGTGTGGCACAGGCTCCGCGCGACCTGAGGGCTTGGCGAAGAGGCTGCGGGGCAGCTGCCCGAGCACACCGCCCGGCGAACCTCGGCTGCCACCGGCGTCCTGCCCGGCCGGTCATGCGGCACACCTGGCGCCCTGCAGGTGAACGCGCGGTACGGCGCAGCTCCCGTCCCGCGGAGCGGCCCCGGGAACGGCATGATGGGAGCATGCGCACGCCCCCGCCCGTCACGGTGACCCTGGTCCGCGGCGACATCACCCTGCAGTCCGTCGACGCCATCGTCAATGCCGCGAACTCCTCGCTGCTCGGCGGCGGCGGAGTCGACGGCGCGATCCACCGGCGCGGCGGCCCGGAGATCCTCGCCGCCTGCCGCGAGCTGCGCGCCTCGCACTACGGAAAAGGGCTGCCGACCGGTCAGGCGGTAGCGACCACGGCTGGAAAGCTCGACGCCCGATGGGTGATCCATACGGTCGGGCCGGTATGGAGCAGCGCCGAGGACCGCTCCGCGCTGCTGGCCTCCTGTTACCGGGAATCACTGCGGGTGGCCGCCGAGCTGGGTGCGCGGACCGTGGCCTTCCCCGCGATCTCGACCGGCATCTACGGCTGGCCCCTGGACGACGGCGCGCGGATCGCCGTCCGCACGGTCCTGGCGGAGGCGGGAGCTCCGGTGGAGGAGGTGCGATTCGTTCTGTTCGACGCACATGCGTACAAGGAGTTCGAAGAGGCCCTGGCAGCGGAAGGCTGATGTCGGATTTCCGCCAGCCCGGCGCTGTCGGGTGGCTCATGCTTGAGCCATGTACACCGACACCGAGCGCTGCGTACGGGCCGTCCAGTCCAAGGACGCCCGCTTCGACGGCTGGTTCTTCACGGCGGTCCTGACCACCAGGATCTACTGCCGTCCGAGCTGCCCCGTCGTGCCGCCCAAGGTCGAGAACATGACCTTCTATCCCAGTGCCGCCGCCTGCCAGCAGGCCGGGTTCCGGGCGTGCAAACGGTGCCGGCCCGACACCAGTCCCGGCTCCCCGGAGTGGAACGCCCGCGCCGACTCCGTCGCCCGTGCGATGCGGCTCATCGGGGACGGGGTCGTCGACCGCGAGGGCGTGCCGGGGCTGGCCGCCCGGCTCGGCTACTCCGCCCGGCAGATCGAGCGGCAGCTGCTCGCCGAGCTGGGTGCCGGTCCGCTCGCCCTGGCCCGCGCCCAGCGCGCCCAGACCGCCCGGCTGCTCATCGAGACGACCGAACTCCCCATGGCCGACGTGGCGTTCGCGGCCGGCTTCTCGTCCGTCCGTACCTTCAACGACACCGTCCGTGAGGTCTTCGCGCTCGCGCCGAGCGAGCTGCGCACCCGCGCCGCCCGGTCCGCGAAACCGCGGGCGACGCCGGGAGTGATCACGCTTCGGCTGCCGTACCGGGCCCCGCTCAATCCCTCCAACCTCTTCGGCCATCTCGCCGCGACCGCGGTCCCCGGCGTCGAGGAGTGGCGCGACGGCGCCTACCGCCGGACGCTCGCCCTCCCGTACGGGCACGGCATCGTCGCCCTCACCCCGCGCCCCGACCACATCGCGTGCCGGCTCTCGCTCACCGACCCGCGCGATCTCACCCTCGCCATCAGCCGCTGCCGCTGGCTGCTCGACCTGGACGCCGACCCGGTGGCCGTCGACGATCAGCTGCGGGCCGATCCGCTGCTCGCCCCGCTGGTCGACAAGGCTCCGGGGCGGCGGGTGCCGCGTACCGTCGACGGGGCGGAGTTCGCCGTACGGGCGGTGCTCGGCCAGCAGGTCTCGACCGCTGCCGCGCGTACCCACGCGGCCCGCCTGGTCACCGCCCACGGCGTCCCCGTCGACGACCCCGAGGGCGGTCTCACCCACCTCTTCCCCACCCCGGAAGCGCTCGCCGGCCTCGACCCCGAGCAGCTCGCGCTGCCGCGCAGCCGTCGCACCACCCTCACGACCCTCGTCGGCGCTCTTGTCGACGGCTCCCTGCAACTCGGCACCGACACCGACTGGGAGAAGTCCCGGGCCGAACTCATCACCCTGCCAGGTTTCGGCCCCTGGACCGTCGAGGTCATCGCGATGCGAGCGCTCGGCGACCCGGACGCCTTCCTCCCCACCGACCTCGGCATCCGGCGGGCGGCGGAGGAACTCGGTCTCCCGTCGACCCCCGCAGCCCTGACCGCGCGCGCGGCGGCCTGGCGTCCCTGGCGGGCGTACGCGGTCCAGTATCTTTGGACCGTCGACGATCACCCCATCAATCACCTTCCTGTATAAGGGAGTTCACTCATGACTGCGACACTCGCCGCGACCCGGCAGCACACGGTCGTCGACAGCCCGTATGGTCCATTGACCCTCGTCGCCACCGACGGCGTCCTCTCGGGCCTCTATATGACCGGGCAGCGGCACCGCCCACCCGAGGAAACATTCGGCGAGCCCGACCCGCGCCCCTTCACGGAGACGATCTGCCAGCTGGACGCCTACTTCGCGGGCGAACTGCGGGAGTTCGACCTGCCCCTGCACCTGGACGGCACCCCGTTCCAGCGCAGCGTCTGGGAACAGCTCCGGTTGATTCCGTACGGCGAGACACGCTCGTACGGGGAACTCGCCGAAAACCTGGGCAAGCCGGGTGCTTCCCGTGCTGTGGGCCTCGCCAACGGCAAGAACCCGATCGGGATCATCGTCCCATGCCACCGGGTCATCGGAGCGTCGGGCAGCCTCACCGGCTACGGCGGCGGACTCGACCGCAAGCAGCGGCTGCTGGCCTTCGAGAACGGCACGGAGGGCGACACACCGGCGCTCTTCTAGGGCGTGTTTCGGCAGTGGCGTCGTGCGCCCGTAGGGCGGGCCAGGCGTCGCCTGGCAGGCGGGATCAGGGCCGTCGGCGCAGGCCACCCACTCAATATCTACTCTCCGGTTCAACAAACCACAGCTAGAAAGACATGGCGTCGAACGGCCCGGGCCTCGTGGTGAGGGCCTGTTCCGTCCAGATGACCTTGCCCCGTTCCGTGTACCTGGTCCCCCAGCGTTCGGCGAGCTGGGCGACGAGGTACAGCCCGCGGCCGCCCTCGTCGGTGGTGGCTGCGTAGCGGAGGTGGGGCGCGGTGCTGCTGCCGTCGGAGACCTCGCAGACGAGGGTGCGGTCGCGGAGCAGGCGGACGTGGATGGGCTCGGTGCCATGGCGGACGGCGTTGGTGATCAGCTCGCTGAGGATGAGTTCCGTGGTGAAGGAGAGCGACTCCAGGCCCCAGGCCGTGAGTTGTCCGACGCACGCCGAGCGGACGCGGGAGACGGCGGCGGGGTCGCGGGGCACGTCCCAGGTGGCCACCTGGTCAGGGGCGAACAGGTGCGTGCGCGCGACGAGAAGCGCGACATCGTCGCTCGGGTTCGGTTGCACCATCGCATCGAAGACGGTCGTGCAGATCTCCTCCGGGGACCTGTTGGTGCGGGCCCTGGACAGGCAGCCGTGCAGCCGGGTGAGCCCGTCCTCCAGGTCGCGGTGCCGGTTCTCGACCAGCCCGTCCGTGTAGAGCACGAGCCGGGATCCCGCCTCCAGCCGCAGCTGGGCCGTCTCGAAGGGCAGGGTTCCCACGCCGAGGGGCGGACCCGCGGGCAGGTCGACGAACTCGACACCACCGTCGGGCCGTACGAGCGCAGGGAGGGGGTGACCCGCCCGCGCCATGGTGCAGCGTCCGGACACCGGATCGTAGATGGCGTACAGGCAAGTGGCGCCCGTGATCCGGCCGCCATCGCCCTCTTCCCCCTCCACGGCCGCCTCGTCCTGATCGATGCGGGCCACCAGCTCGTCGACGTGGGCGATCAGCTCGTCGGGGGGCAGGTCGAGGGTGGAGAAGTTGTGGACCGCCGTGCGCAGCCTGCCCATGGTGGCCGCGGCGTGCAGGCCGTGGCCGACGACGTCGCCGACGACCAGCGCTACACGGAATCCCGGCAGCGGGATGACGTCGAACCAGTCCCCGCCGACGCCATGGTGCGCCGGGCGGTAGCGGTACGCCAGGTCCAGGGCACTCTGCTCGGGGACGCCGCGGGGCAGCAGGCTGCGTTGCAGCGTCTCGGCCATGGTGTGCTCACGGGTGAAGCGGCGGGCGTTGTCGACGGCGATCGCCGCGCGGGCGACCAGCTCGTCGGCGAAGGAGACGTCGTCGTCCCCGAACGGTTCGGAATCCCCGAAGCGCCAGAAGTTGACCATGCCCAGGACCAGGCCGCGAGCCTGGAGCGGCGCGGAGATCAGCGAGTGGATCCCGTACGACAGGATGGCGTCGGAGCTCTCGGGGTCGCTCGACCGCCATGCGTGCGCCTGGCTCAGATCGGCGGCGAGTACGGCGCGGCCGGTGTCCAGGCTGAGGCCCTCCGGTGTCGCGGAGGCGAAGCTCATCGTCGACCCGACGGGGTAGAGCGGGTGGTCGTCCCTGATGCCGCTCGCCGCCGTGCGGCGGATCTGCAGGCCCGGCGCCGTGCCCGTGCCCAAGGGCGGTTCGTCGCCCCGCAGGACGGGATCGGCCAGCTCGACCGTGGCGAAGTCCGCGAACCGTGGCACCGCTACGTCCGCCAGCTCCTGCGCGGTCCGCACCACGTTCAGCGTGGTCCCGACCCGCATTCCCGCGTCGTAGAGCAGTTGCAGGCGGGAGCGGGCCAGCTCGGCCTGTCCGGCCAGGCGCCTCAGCTCGGTGGTGTCGCGCAGCGTCGCGACACTGCCGGGCTGTCCGCCGTAGGGCTCCGTCGGGCGGTTGTTGACGGCGAGCAGGCGGTCTCCGGCCAGGTGCACCTCGTCGGTGACGACGCGCCCGGACGCCAGCAGCCCGGCCAGCTTCGGATCAAGCCCGAGGTCCTGGACCGGCCGACCCTCGGGCTCGGGGGGCAGATCCAGCAGGCGCCGGGCCTCGTCGTTGGCCAGGATCAGCCGGTCGTCCCCGCCGACGATCAGCACGCCCTCGCGGGCCGCGTGCAGCACCGCGTGGTGGTGCTCGTACATCCGGGTCATCTCGGAGGGCCCCAGGCCATGCGTCTGGCGGCGCAGCCGCCGCCTCGCCAGGGCCGCGCCGGCCATGCCGAGGGCCAGCGCGACAGCGGTGCCGCCTAGGAGCACCGGCAACTGGCGGTTCACGACACCGGTCACGTGCTCGGCCGTGATGCCTACCGACACAAACCCGGCGACCGAGCCATCGGGCCTCTTGATGGGCGCGGTCGTGTCGACGGTGAGGCCCAGGGGCGAGGCAGTGGTGACGGTGCTCGGCCCCTTCCGGGCGTACTCGTACGGGCCGAGGACGTGTTTCCCGATCAGCTGGGGATTGGGATGGGTATAGCGGATGCCCCGGGAGTTGTAGATGACGACGTAGTCGAGGCCGGCGCTCTTCCGGGTCTGTTCGGCGAGCGGCTGCAGAATCGCGCTCGGATGAGCGCTCTCGAGGGCCTGCACCACCCCCGGGGACTGCGACACCGCGATGGCGGCGGCGGCCGTGCGGTGTTCCGCGTCGATCTTGCTGTAGTGCTGGGCTTGCAGGACGAGCGCCGCCAGCGCCGCGACGACGAGCAGCACCACGGCTGCCAGCAGCCAGAGGAAAGTCTGCCCGGCGAGGCTGCGCCCCCTCGGCCAGGAACGCAGGCGGCGCGCCCAGGAATGGTGTTCCGCCGGTCCGCCAAGGTCCCTGCCGCCAACAGTGCGACCACGATCTTCGTGCATCCGGGCCGTCCCCGTGCGTGTGGGTCTGTGCCTCCCATCCCACGCTGCCACTGCGCCGGGAGATACGCACGGGAGGGAATCGGGGGACGACGGGTACGCGGACCAGGGACGCCCAGTACTAGGGCGTGCTCCGGACACGCCGAAGCCCGGCGGACGCACGGGGCGGCCGTCGGGCTTCGTGGTGGCTGCGTCGTGGACCCGGCTCAGGCCATGAATATCTCGACGACCGACCAGATCGCGAGCCCCAGCATGCAGAGGCCACCGATGCGCTGCACCGTCTTGAGCGGCACCCGCTTGGCGATGAAGCGCCCGGCGACCAGCGCCAGCGCCGAGACGGACATCAGAGCGGCCGCGGACCCGATGGCCGTGGACCAGGTGCCGTTGCTGGCGGCCAGGTTGGCGGTGGTGATCTGGGTGAGGTCCCCCCATTCGCTGATGAACACCGCCATGAACGCGGTCGAGTAGACCGGCCAGAAGCCGGTCACGGTCCTGGTGTCGCTCTCCTCGTCGCCGTCGTCGCCCCCGTTGCGCAGCAGCATGAACGCGCCGAACCCGAAGAGGGCGGCCGAGACGAGCTTGACGATCCAGTCGGGCAGCAGCCCGATCAGACCGCCCGCGCCGACGGCGATCGCGACATGCACGAGGAACGCGGAGGAGGTGCCGAACCAGACGTAGAGCGGCCGCATGCGCGTGCCCATGGCCAGCGACGCGAACATGGTCTTGTCGGGGAGTTCCGCGAGGAAGATCAGCCCGAAGGCGGTGACGATCGCCAGGGGGTCGAGATGCATTCCGGGTGGCTTTCTGTGAGAGCCGGGCCCGGGCCTTTCCGCGAAGCGCCACTCGGGCTTTTCGGAGGACCACTCGGCCCGGCATGACCGCAGCACCCACAGGCTGTGGGCGTGTCATACCTGACCGAAGGTCTCGCCCGCCCGTAATGATCTACGAGCCCGGCCACCGGGAACCCGGAGGTTCCAGTGTGTCGACGACCGGTTTGCGGGGCTACTCCCCTTCGCAGCCACCCACCTTACCTCACTGATTCACCCGGCCGCCGAGAGAAGGGTGCAGGTGTTCGATTGTGGAGAGTGCTCGATAGGGTCCCACGGTGATCATCCGCGCCGCCACCTGGAGCGTTCCCGCATGAGCCGCCGCACGCGCAAGGCCGCCACACCCGCCCAGGGCACGCCCCGCCCCACCATCAGCGTCTGCCGCGGCTGCTGCTGCGGTACGCCGAAGATCCCGGACGTGGACCATGCCGGACAGCTCGCCACACTGCGCCGGTCACTCGGCGAGGTCGCCACGGTGCGGGCCGTCGAATGTCTGGACGCGTGCGAGCAGGCCAATGTGATGGTCGTGCAGCCGTCGGCCGAGGGCAGGCGGGCGGGTGGCCGCCCGGTCTGGCTCGGGCTGGTCAACGACCCGGATGCCGTCGCCGACATCGTCACCTGGGTCGAGGCGGGCGGCCCCGGCCTCGCGGACGCCCCCGACATTCTCGACCTCTACACGTTCCGGCCCTCGCGCCGCATCGCGCAGGAACTGGACACGCCCTAAGGGCTGTCCTGTCATCCCTGGTGGATCAGCGCGCGGCGTCAGATGCGGTGCATCGCAAGGCGGAGGCGCGTCCTCATACTGGGTGTATTCGGGCGTTCCGACAACGCGGCGAGGTGCCGCAGCCGCCGTCGCGCGCCCGTCAGGGATTACGGGACAGCCCTTAGAGCCTGTCGGGTGACCTCTGATCGGGCGGCCACGCCCTGGCACGCACGCTTCCGGCGTTGCCGAAATGGCCTAGTAGCTCCGCTACGAGGCCATCCCGGCGCCTTGGAATCGCACGCACCATGCCGCGTCCGCTCTCCGATCGAAGGTCACCCGACAGGCTCTTAGCCGCCGGTCCCCTTGGCTGCCTCGGCGGACAGCCGCGCGAGCAGCGACGGCAGCGCGGTCCCGATGGGCTCGCGGATCGTCTCCTGCGCCAGTTCGTCGTACGGCGTCGGCTCGGCGTTCACCACGATCAGCCGCGCCCCGTGCTCCGCCGCGATCCCGGCCAGTGACGCGGCGGGCTGTACCTGCAGCGTCGTACCGACCGCGATGAACACGTCGCACGCCTTCGCGATCGACATCGCCTCGCTCAGCACCACAGGGTCGAGCCGCTCACCGAACATGACGGTCGCCGACTTCAGGATGCCGCCGCAGACCGTGCACGCCGGGTCCTCCTCACCCGCCTCCACTCGGGTCAGCGCCGCCGCCATCGGCGAGCGGGCATGGCAGCGGGTGCAGACCACCTGACGCGCGGTGCCGTGCAGTTCGAGTACTTTGCGGGCGGAGAGGCCGGCCAGCTGATGCAGCCCGTCGACGTTCTGCGTGATCACCCGCACGGGGACCCCGGACCGCTCCAGGTCCGCCACGGCACGGTGGGCGGCGTTCGGCTCGGCGTGCCAGGTCGCGCTGGTGCGGCGCATCTGCCAGGAGCGGCGGCGGATCTCCGGATCGGCCATGTAGAAGTCGTACGTGACGAGCTTCTCGGCCTCCGGGTCCTTCCGCCAGAGCCCGTTCGGCCCGCGGTAGTCGGGGATGCCGGAATCCGTGGAGATTCCGGCGCCGCTGAGGATCGCGACGAGAGTCATACGGCGAGCGTACGCAGCGGCGGCTGCCGCCCGCGAGGTGATATCGGCCGGTGCCGGGTCCTGTCGTCACATTGCTGTCCGCCGGCGACGGCGGCAGTGCGTACCCCGCGTGCGGCGCCGGTCGCCGGACCCGGGAACGACGCCGATACGGGAGGAATGACCGTGAGCCGGGAGTTCTCAGGAGGCGGTGGGCCTGCCGTCCTCCAGCTCCACGGCGCCCGCTCCGGAGTCGAGCACCTCCAGCGCCGCCCGGACCCGGTGTCCGAGGGGACCGGGCAGATACCGGTCGAGTGCGCCGCGTTCCACCAGCTTCCAGGAGAGGAGTTCCTCCTCCTGCAGCCGGATCGCCGTCAACTGCGCCTTGTCCAGGACCCCGCCGTCGTACAGGTAGGCGGCGATCGGAGGACGCTCGGGGCTGCGTGCCCAGTCGATCGCCAACAGCCGTCCCGGCTCCAGATCGAGGCCGATCTCCTCGACCGTTTCGCGGCGTGCGGCCTGCCGCGGGGTCTCGCCCTCGTCGGACTCGATCGTTCCACCGGGCAGGGCCCAGCCGTCCCGGTAGTTCGGCTCGACGAGCAGCACTCGTCCTTCCCCGTCCCGGAAGACGGTTGCCGCGGCGGCCAGCACCTTCGGCAGTCCTGCGATGTACGTGGCGTAGTCAGTGGTGGTCACGTGCGCAGCGTAGTGGGGGCCGGCACGTCCGCCGTTTTGCAGGTCCAGGGCCTGGACACCCATGGGCAGAGGGCGGGTGCTCCGGATAGGGTCGGGGCGGCGCGACTGCCTGTTCGAAAGCAAGGGATGCAAGGTGACGGACGGAGCAGTGATGGAGACCGCCCGAGTGCTCGTCGCGGCGGACAAGTTCAAGGGATCGCTCACGGCGGTACAGGTCGCGGAGCGGGTGACGGCCGGGCTGCGGCGCGTCGTACCCCAGGTGCAGGTCGAGACCCTGCCCGTGGCGGACGGCGGTGACGGCACGGTGGCGGCGGCGGTGGCCGCCGGATTCGAGCGGCGCGAGGCGCAGGTGACCGGGCCGCGCGGGGAGACCGTGACCGCGGCGTACGCCCTGCGGGGCACGACCGCGGTGGTGGAGATGGCCGAGGCCTCCGGCCTCCAGCACCTTCCGGCAGGGGTGTTCGCCCCTCTGACGGCCACGACGTACGGCTCCGGCGAGCTGCTGGCCGCGGCGCTGGACGCGGGCGCCCGGACCATTGTGTTCGGGGTCGGCGGCAGTGCCACCACGGACGGCGGCGCGGGCATGCTCGCCGCACTCGGTGCCCGTTTCCTCGACGCGGACGGCAAGCCCGTCGGCCCCGGGGGCGGTGGCCTCGCGGAGCTGGCCGAGGTGGATCTGACCGGCCTCGACCCGCGGCTGGCCGACGTGGACCTGATCCTCGCCAGCGACGTGGACAACCCGCTGACCGGCCCGAAGGGCGCCCCGGAGGTCTACGGGCGGCAGAAGGGCGCGACCGAGGACGACATTGCGACCCTCGACGCGGCACTCACCCACTACGCGTCCGTCCTCGGCCCGGACCACGCGAAACTGCCCGGGGCGGGTGCGGCAGGCGGCATCGGTTACGGGGCGCTCGTCGCTCTCGGCGCCAGGTTCCGCCCCGGCATCGAGGTCATGCTCGACGTCCTCGGCTTCGCCCCGGCGCTGGCCCGCGCCACGCTGGTGATCACGGGGGAGGGCTCTCTCGACGAGCAGACCCTGCACGGCAAGGCTCCGGCGGGCGTCGCGACGGCGGCCCGCGCGGCGGGCCTGGAGGTGGTGGCGGTCTGCGGCCGTCTCGCGCTGCCCCCGGAGGAACTGGGACGTGCGGGCATCCGGCGCGCGTACGCCCTCACCGACCTGGAGCCGGACCCCGCCGTGTGCATGGCGCAGGCGGGGCCACTGCTGGAGCGGGTGGCGGAGGGGATCGCGCGCGACTTCCTGTCGTGAGCGAACGTGCTGAGCTGATCGGGCGGGGCGACGCGGGGGCGGGACGACGTGGACCCGTTCCGGGTCCGGAACGGGTCCGTTCCGGTTCCCCCGCCACCCCGTCGCTCTCCGCACCCCTCTCCGAATGGCTCGGACGACGGGACATGGCTCGACCGCGGACATGGGGAGGGCGTCACAGGCGTGGACCGGCCGATCAGCCGCCTTCCGCCACCCGGAAGGCCAGACAGACGACAACGGTGTGATCATCGACCGGAGTGCCCGCACGGTCCCAGAAGCGGCGGTGCACATCGCACCAGGCCTCAAGAGAGGCGTCGCCTTCGCCCTCGGCCCTGGCATGTTCCCAGGTGACATCGCCGAAGGGCTTCACCTCCACGCCGGTGAACTCCAGGGTGGCGACATACCGGCCCTCGTTGTCCAGGAGAGCCTGCCGCTCACCGACGTACTCCAGGCCCTCGGTCTCTTCGGCGTACTCGTCGAGCAGACAGGTCGTGGCGGTCTTGGTACCCGTCAGAACCAAGGCATTGAGCTCGTCCCGCATGTCACCGGGGAAGCCAAGTTCCAGCGCGCGCATACCGTTGACTCGCGGCCACATCCGCCTGTCACCCCCACTCGTCGCAGCCCGTCGGTCGACAGGCGGCATACGCGTGATCATATGAGTCGTCGGCTGATCGTCGACTCCAACCAGGCACCCTTCCTGGTCGCCATGACGGTGGCCACCCTGTTCCACCTGGACCCGACGCACAACGTCTGCGGCGCCTGACCGACACTCCCGGACTGGACCGCCTGGCGGGCCCGGCGGGCCTCGATCTCGGCGGGGCGTCCCTCGCCGAGAGCGCCCTGTCCATCCTCAGCGAGCTTGTCGCGGTGGACAACGGGCGCGGCGGGCGCCGTCTGCGCGACGGCAGCCTGCCCGTCCGGGCAGTCAGGGCCGCAGCGCACGGTATCCGGGTGCGATGAGGCCGATCGGCGCCGGCCGCCGGACCGGTGCCCCGTCCGTCCGGCGGCCCATGCCTCGCGCATCCTTCCCGCCAGGGGCACCGAGGTGCGCCGCCGCCCGGCCGGGGCGCATCCTGGCTGTGTGACCTCGTACGGCCTGCCCCCGTACCCTCCGCCCGAGACAGCGGTGGTGCCGGGAAGGGTGAGCGGCGGCGGGGTGCCGGACGAATTGTCCCTGGTGCTCGCGCAGGCCGCAGTGAGCGCGATCGAGTCCGCTGGTGGGTACGCCGGCGGCATGTTTCTGCGCTCCCATGACCCCGATCTGCTGCGTCTCTCGGTGCTTGCCGGGCTGCCGACCCAGCTGTTCCGCCCCTGGTGGCGCATGCATGTGAACCGGCCCTTCCCCGTGGCCGAGGCGTACCGCTCGGGGAAGCCCGTCCACCTCGCTGACGTCGACGAGGGCATGCGCCGGTTCCCGCAGCTGATGGCCGGCATGCCGTTCCCGTTCGGTTCGCTGTACGTGCCCGTCCTGGGCGGGCAGGAGAAGTTCGGCGTCCTCGTGGTGCTGCGCCCGGCCACCCCCGGCGAACCCGTCTCGGACGCCGACCGGCGCGAGCTCCGCGACATCGCCCATCGGCTCGGCGCGGAGCTCGCCGGACTGGTGGCCGGAGGCACCAAGGTCGTATGGGACAGCGAGCCGGTCCCCGTGCAGCTGCCCTCCGTCGCCGTGCCACCGGTACGGATCGGGCACTTCGACTGGGACCTCGAAACCGGTACCGTCGACGCCGACGCGGAGCTGTGCAGGATCCTCGGCACCGAGTCCGCGCGGTTCCCGGGCACCATCGACGCCCTGATGGCACTGCTGGCACCGGAGGATGTGTACGGACTGTGGACCCTGGCCCGCCGGGCGGCGAGCGCGGGCGGGCCGCTCGTCCGCAGGATGCGGTTGCGCGGCCCCGACGGCCGGACCAACCTGCTGGAACTCTCCAGCCGCTGGGCCCAGCCACCGCGTAGCAGCGCAGCCGGGACGCTGACCGGATTCCTGGTGGACCTCGGGGCCGGACCGGTCATTGCCGAGGCCGCCGACCGGCTCCCGCACGGCATCTTCTCGCTCGACCGGCTCGGACGGATCATGTACGTCAACCAACTGGCGGAGGAGCTGCTCGGCCGGCAGCGGGCCGAGCTGGTCGGAAGCCTCCTGTGGGACGCCCTGCCGTGGTTCGGGCGTCCCGCCTATGAGGACCACCACCGGGCCGCACTGCTGTCCCACGAACCCGTGCACTTTCTCGCGCGCCGCACTGAGCGGGACTGGCTGGCGGTGTCCCTGTATCCGGGCCACGACGGCGTCACCGCCACACTTTCCGCCACGGAACAGCCCTCCTTCCCGCCGGGCGACTCCGTCGCATGGGGCAAGGGCCTGGATTCCCCGACGGAGTTCGCGGCAGGGGTGTACCGTCCCGTCGCCCTCGCGATCGCGCTGACGGAGGCCGTCACCGCCCGCCAGGTGTCCGCGGTGGTCACCCAGGAGCTGCTCCCCGCGTTCGGCGGCAGGCAGCTGGCGATCTACCTCCTGCGTGAACGCCACCTCTACCTGGCCTGGGAGACCGGCTTCCCGCACGGCTTCCTGAACCGCTTCGACGGCGTCGCGCTCGACGCCCATCTGCCCGGCGTCGAGGCGCTCACCTCCGGCCGCCCCATCTACTTCGAATCCATGCAGCGCCTGGCCTCCGCCTACCCCGGCATTCCCCTGGGCTCGAGCGTCGGCGCCAGCGCCTTCCTGCCGCTCATCGCCTCCGGGCGGCCCGTCGGCTCCTGCATCCTCGGCTTCGACCAGCCACGCGGCTTCAGCCCTGAGGAACGCACGGTTCTCACCGCGCTCGCCGGACTCATCGCCCATGCCCTCAGTCGAGCCCAGCGGTACGACACCGAGTCCGCCGTGGCCCGCGGCCTGCAGAACGCCCTGCTGCCGCAACGGCTGCCCGTACTCGACCAGGTCGACACCGCGGGGCGGTACCTCCCCGGCACCCAGGGCATGGACATCGGCGGCGACTGGTACGACGTCATCGAGACCGGCCGGGGGCTGGCCCTGGTCATCGGGGACGTCCAGGGGCACGGTGTCGCCGCCGCGGCGACGATGGGCCAGCTGCGCAGCGCCGTACGCGCCTTCGCGCTCAGCGGGCACGACCCGCAGGAAGTGATGTGCGGCACCAACCGCCTGCTCATCGACCTCGACCCGGGCCAGATCGCCAGCTGCTGCTACATCGTCCTCGACCCCGCCACCGGTCGGACGCAACTCGTCCGGGCCGGGCACCCGCAACCCCTGTTGCGCCACCCGGACGGCACGACCGAGGTCCTGGAACTCCCCGGCGGGGTGGTGCTCGGTGTCACCCCCGACACCACCTACCCCGTCAGCAGCCTGCGGCTGCCCCCGGGCGCCATCCTGGCGCTGTACACCGACGGACTGGTCGAGCAGGTGGGGGCCGATATCGACGACGGAATCGAGCGGTTGCGCGGCATCATCGAGGCAGCCGACGTTCCGTCCCTCGCGGGCCTGGCGGACCTGGTGATCAGAGAGGCGAGACGGGAGCCCGACCGCCCCGACGACATCGCCGTCCTGCTCGCTGCCCGCTGGGTCGGCGCGTGGGACGCGTAGCGGGTCCCCGGCCGGACATGCGCGAGGGCCCGGGTGCTGAGGAAGCACCCGGGCCCTCGTATGGCCTGTTCTGTATCGCTAGGGCAGCTGAGCCGCCCGGGCCTCGCGCCGATTGCCGCGGAAGGAGTTCACCCGCCGCGCCGTCGCGAAGAGCGGGATGACCGCTCCCAGGACCACCTGCAGCGCACAGCCGGTCTGCAGGAGCAGACGACCGCTGGGGGCATCGAACGCCCATGCCGCGAGCAGACCCATCGCGGAAACGATCCAGCTGAGCATCGCCACCGCGAGGACTCCCCGCGGCTTCGGGTACTCGACCCGGCTGACCATCAGCCACGCCACTCCGATGATCGCGATGAGCGTCGGCACGAAGGGCAGCTCGAGGAGCACGATCGAGACGACCGTGAGCGCTCCGAAGGGGCTCGGCATGCCCTGGAACATGCCGTCCTTCATGGTCACGCAGGAGAATCTGGCCAGTCTCAGCACCACGGCCAGCAGGACGACGATCGCCGCGAGCGCCGACACCCGCTGGTAGGCGTCGTCCGCGACCATGCCGTAGACGAGCACGAAGTACGCCGGGGCCAGTCCGAAGCTGATCAGGTCCGAGAGGTTGTCCAGCTCCGCGCCCATCGGCGAGGAGCGGAGCTTGCGCGCCACCAGCCCGTCGAAGAGGTCGAAGACCGCGGCGAGGAGCATCAGGATCACGGCGGTGGCCGCGGAGTGCCGGGCCATGCCACTCTCGTCGCTGCCCGTGAGGTGCGGGATGAGGATTCCCGTGGTGGTGAAGTACACCGCCATGAAACCGCACGTGGCGTTACCGAGGGTAAGGGTGTCCGCTATTGACAGCCGCAGTGAGAGCGGCATGTCCTCGACGTCGTCCTCGCACTCGCTCTCGGGCACCCAGCCGGCTTGTGTGTCGGGATCAATCACGGTCAATTCGAGTCACCCCCGCGGTGGTGGCCTGGCCGACCTCGACCGCGACCTCGACGCCCTCCGGCAGGTAGATGTCGACCCGGGAGCCGAAGCGGATCAGACCGATGCGCTCGCCCTGCTCGACCTTCGTGCCCTGCGGGAGGTACGGGACGATGCGACGGGCGACCGCACCCGCGATCTGCACCATCTCGATGTCGCCGAGCTCTGTGTCGAAGTGCCAGACAACGCGCTCGTTGTTCTCGCTCTCCTTGTTGAACGCCGGAACGAACCCGCCGGGGATGTGCTCGACCGACGTCACGGTGCCGGCCAGCGGCGCACGGTTGACATGGACGTTCAGCGGGCTCATGAAGATCGCGACGCGGGTGCGTCCGTCCTTCCACGGCATGATGCTCTGCACCACACCGTCGGCCGGAGAGATGACCCGGCCCTGGGTGATCTCGCGCTCGGGGTCGCGGAAGAACCACAGCATGCCCGCCGCCAAGGCGGTGGTGGGCACGGCCACCGCGGCCCAGCGTCCGGACTTGCGGGCCCGGGCGATGCTGAGGGCCGCGGTGGCAACGGTCGGGAGGAGCCACGGCGAAGCTCCGCGCGCAAGGCGGACTCCGCCGCGTGGTGCAGAGGTTTGGCTGTCGGGCATGGATGACCTTCGTAGCGGATGAGGCCGCGCTGGCAACGGGGGACGGCGGCTTTTCCGGCGATGTTATCGGTTGCGGGCCGCAACTGGGCAAGCCAGCAGCCGAGTCGGACGGCTTGAAGGCACCGGCAAAGGTTGACAGGGTGTGATCTTCTTCGCGGCCAAATCGCCTCGAAGGGGACAATCATCCCTGGAATCGGTACTCCTCGAGCAGTCGGCGCCCGATGATCATTTTCTGGATCTCGGCGGTACCTTCACCGATCAGCAGCATCGGAGCCTCCCGGTAGAGGCGCTCGATCTCGTACTCCTTGGAGAAGCCGTAGCCGCCGTGGATGCGGAAGGCGTCCTCGACGACTTCCTTGCAGTACTCGGAGGCAAGGTACTTCGCCATCCCGGCCTCCAGGTCGTTTCGTTCCCCGGAGTCCTTTTTGCGTGCTGCATTGACCATCATCGCGTGGGCGGCTTCGACTTTGGTGGCCATTTCGGCCAGCTTGAACTGGATGGCCTGGTGCTGGGCGATCGGCTTTCCGAAGGTATGGCGTTGCTGAGCGTAGGAAACGCCCAGTTCGAATGCACGCTGCGCGACGCCGCAACCACGCGCGGCCACATTTACCCGGCCGACTTCGACGCCGTCCATCATTTGGTAAAAACCGCGGCCGGTGGTGCCGCCGAGTACACGATCGGCCGGAATGGGAAGTCCGTCCATGATGAGTTCGGTCGTGTCGACGCCCTTGTAGCCCATCTTGTCGATCTTTCCGGGGATGGTGAGCCCCGGCCGGACCTCGCCGAAGCCCGGTTCCTTCTCCACCAGGAAGGTCGTCATCGACTTGTGCGGGGCCGTGCCCTCGGGGTGGCCTTCGTCACTCCGGCACAGTACGGCGACGAGCGAGGACGTGCCGCCGTTCGTCAGCCACATCTTCTGGCCGTTCAGGACGTACCCGTCGCCGTCCCTGACGCCCTTGGAGGTGATCGCGGAGACGTCGGAGCCCAGGGCCGGCTCGGACATCGAGAACGCGCCCCGGACCTCGCCCAGCGCCATGCGGGGCAGGAACGTGTCCTTCTGCTCCTGGGTACCGTGCTGCTTGAGCATGTACGCCACGATGAAGTGGGTGTTGATGATTCCCGACACACTCATCCAGCCGCGGGCGATTTCCTCCACGCAGAGCGCGTATGTGAGAAGCGACTCACCCAGACCCCCGTACTCCTCGGGAATCATCAGCCCGAACAGACCGAGTTCCTTGAGCCCCTCGACGATCTCCGTCGGGTACTCGTCGCGGTGCTCCAGTCGGGTTGCGACAGGAATGATCTCCTTGTCGACGAAATCCCGGACCGTGGAGAGAATTTCCTGCTGGATGTCGGTCAGGCCGGCGGTCTGGGCGAGTCGCGTCATGGCTACTTCTCCACGTTCTTCTGCGAAGGCTGGTTCAGCTCCGGGCGGCCGGGCTGCTCGCCGCCACGCTCCTTGATGTACGTCTCGGTGGGGACCATCACCTTGCGGCGGAACACGCAGACGAGTGTCCCGTCCTGCTTGTAGCCCTTGGTCTCCACGTGAACGATTCCGCGGTCACTCTTGGACTTCGACGGAGTCTTGTCGAGGACGGTCGTCTCGCCGTAGATCGTGTCGCCGTGGAAGGTCGGCGCGACATGCTTCAGCGACTCGACCTCCAGATTGGCGATCGCCTTCCCGGAGACGTCCGGCACGGACATGCCGAGCAGCAACGAGTAGATATAGTTGCCGACTACAACGTTCTTGCCGAAATCGGTCGTCTTCTCCGCGTAGTTGCTGTCCATGTGCAGCGGGTGATGATTCATGGTCAGTAGGCAGAAAAGATGGTCGTCGTACTCGGTGACCGTCTTTCCGGGCCAGTGCTTGTACACCGCACCGACCTCGAATTCCTCATAGGTACGTCCGAACTGCATGATCAGGCCTCCGGTGCTTCGAACTTGGAGGTGCGCTGCATACCGGCCGCGCGGCCCTTGCCCGCGATGACGAGCGCCATCTTCCGGCTGGCCTCGTCGATCATCTCGTCGCCGAGCATCGCCGAGCCCTTCTTGCCGCCCTCTTCCGAGGTGCACCACTCGTATGCGTCGAGGATCAGCTCGGCATGGTCGTAGTCCTCCTGCGAGGGCGAGAACACCTCGTTGGCCGCGTCGACCTGACCGGGGTGCAGCACCCACTTGCCGTCGAAGCCCAGCGCAGCCGCACGGCCTGCGACCTCGCGGTACGCGTCCACGTCACGGATCTGCAGGAAGGGACCGTCGATCGCCTGGAGGTCGTGCGTACGGGCCGCCATCAGGATGCGCATCAGGATGTAGTGGTACGCGTCGGCGCCGTAGCCGGGCGGCTGCTGACCGACGACCAGGGTCTTCATGTTGATCGACGCCATGAAGTCGGCCGGGCCGAAGATGAGCGTCTCCAGGCGCGGCGAGGCGGCGGCGATGTCGTCGATGTTCACCAGGCCCTTGGCGTTCTCGATCTGCGCCTCGATACCGATCCTCCCGACCTCGAAGCCCATCGTCTTCTCGATCTGGGTCAGCAGGAGGTCGAGCGCGACGACCTGCTGGGCGTCCTGCACCTTCGGCAGCATGATGCAGTCGAGGTTCTGGCCCGCGCCCTCGACGACCGTGATCACATCGCGGTACGTCCAGTGCGTCGTCCAGTCATTGACGCGGACGACCCGGGTCTTGCCCGTCCAGTCGCCATTGTTCAGCGCGTCGACGATGTGGTGCCGGGCGCCCTCCTTGGCAAGCGGAGCGCAGGCGTCCTCGAGGTCCAGGAAGACCTGGTCGGCGGGGAGACCCTGGGCCTTCTCCAGGAACCGCGGGTTCGAGCCGGGCACGGCCAGGCAGGAGCGGCGGGGACGCAGGCGGTTCGAGAGGTGCGCGGCGGAGCCGCTCCCCGGAAGGGCGGTGGCGGGAGACGGGTGGGCGGTCTGGGTCATGCGGGGACCTCCAGAGGGTCGAGCTTGTTCGCTTTCCGGATCTCGTCGACGATACGGCCGATGATCTCCGTAATACCGAAGTCCTTCGGGGTGAAAACGGCGGCGGCACCCGCCTCGATCAGCACGGCGGCGTCGGCGGGCGGAATGATCCCGCCCGCGATCACCGGGATGTCGTTCGCGCCGGCCGCGCGCAGTCGGTTCAGCACGTCCGGCACCAGCGCGGCGTGCGAGCCGGACAGGATCGACAGCCCGACGCAGTGCACGTCCTCGGCGAGCGCCGCCGAGACGATCTGTTCGGGGGTCAGCCTGATCCCCTGGTAGACGACCTCGAACCCGGCGTCACGGGCCCGTACGGCAATCTGCTCGGCGCCGTTGGAATGCCCGTCCAGGCCCGGCTTCCCGACCAGCAGCCGCAGCCGTCCGGCGCCGAGGTCATCGGCGGTGCGGGCGACCTTCTCCCGTACGAGAGCGAGCGGCGTGCCGGCCTCCGCGGTGACGGCGACCGGGGCGGACGAGACACCCGTCGGGGCCCGGAACTCGCCGAACACATCGCGCAGCGCCCACGACCACTCGCCGGTGGTGACACCCGCGCGGGCGCACTCCACGGTCGCTTCCATCAGGTTCTCGGTGCCGGCCGCGGCCTTCTTCAGCGCCGCGAGGGCCTCGGAGGCGCGCGCCTCGTCACGGTGGTCGCGCCACTCGTGGAGCGCCGCGACCACCCTCGCCTCATTGGCGGGGTCGACAGTCATGATCGCGCCGTCGAGGTCCGCCGTGAGCGGGTTCGGCTCGGTCGTCTCGTAGATGTTGACGCCGACGATCTTCTCCTCGCCGCCCTCGATCCGGGCCCGCCGCCGCGCGTGCGAGGAGACCAGTTCCGACTTCAGATAGCCGGACTCGACGGCCGCCATCGCGCCGCCCATCTGCTGGATCCGGTCGATCTCCGCGAGGGACTCGGTGACCAGGGAGTCGACCTTGGCCTCGATCACATGCGATCCGGCGAAGATGTCCTCGTACTCCAGCAGATCACTCTCGTGCGCGAGGACCTGCTGGATGCGGAGCGACCACTGCTGGTCCCAGGGCCGGGGGAGCCCCAGCGCCTCGTTCCATGCGGGCAACTGCACGGCCCGGGCGCGGGCGTCCTTGGAGAGGGTCACGGCCAGCATCTCCAGGACGATGCGCTGGACGTTGTTCTCCGGCTGCGCCTCGGTCAGTCCGAGCGAGTTGACCTGGACGCCGTAGCGGAACCGGCGCTGCTTGGCGTCGGTGATGCCGTACCGTTCGCGGGTGACCTGGTCCCAGATGCGGCCGAAGGCACGCATCTTGCACATCTCCTCGATGAAGCGGACGCCGGCGTTCACGAAGAAGGAGATGCGGGCGACCACATCGCCGAACTTCTCCTCCGGTACCTGGCCCGAGTCGCGCACGGCGTCCAGGACCGCAATGGCCGTCGACATGGCGTACGCGATCTCCTGGACCGGAGTGGCACCCGCCTCCTGCAGGTGGTAGCTGCAGATGTTGATGGGGTTCCACTTCGGGATGCGGTTGACCGTGTACGTGATCATGTCGGTGGTCAGCCGCAGCGAGGGACCGGGCGGGAAGACATGTGTCCCGCGCGAGAGGTACTCCTTGACGATGTCGTTCTGTGTGGTGCCCTGAAGCTTCGTGGCGTCGGCGCCCTGCTCCTCGGCGACCACCTGATAGAGGGCCAGCAGCCACATCGCGGTGGCGTTGATCGTCATCGAGGTGTTCATCTGTTCCAGCGGTATGTCCTGGAACAGCCGCCGCATGTCGCCGAGGTGCGAGACGGGCACGCCGACCCGGCCGACCTCGCCGCAGGCGAGGATGTGGTCGGGGTCGTAACCCGTCTGGGTCGGCAGGTCGAAGGCGACCGACAGACCCGTCTGGCCCTTGGCGAGGTTGCGCCGGTAGAGCTCGTTGGACGCCTCGGCGGTCGAGTGACCGGCGTACGTCCGCATGAGCCACGGGCGGTCCTTCTGGCGCCCGGCCACGTCAGGCATCCCTGAAGCGGTTGATGGCGTCGATGTGCTGCTCGCGCAGCTCCTCGTTGCGGACACCCAGGCCCTCGCGCGGGGCCAGCGCCAGGACGCCGACCTTGCCCTGGTGCAGGTTGCGGTGCACGTCGTACGCGGCCTGGCCGGTCTCCTCCAGGGAGTAGACCTTCGACAGCGTCGGGTGGATCTTGCCCTTGGCGACCAGTCGGTTGGCCTCCCACGCCTCGCGGTAGTTGGCGAAGTGCGAGCCCACGATCTTCTTCAGCGACATCCACAGGTAACGGTTGTCGTACTCGTGGTTGTAGCCCGAGGTCGAGGCGCAGGTGACGATCGTGCCGCCCTTGCGGGTCACGTACACCGAGGCGCCGAACGTCTCGCGGCCCGGGTGCTCGAAGACGATGTCGACGTCCTCGCCGCCGGTCAGCTCGCGGATGCGCTTGCCGAACCGCTTCCACTCGCGCGGGTCCTGGTTGTGCTCGTCCTTCCAGAATGTGTAGCCCTCGGCGTTGCGGTCGATGATCGCCTCTGCGCCCATCTTCCGGCAGATGTCCGCCTTCTGCTCGCTGGAGACGACACAGATCGGGTTGGCGCCACCGGCCAGCGCGAACTGCGTGGCGTATGAACCCAGTCCGCCGCTGGCGCCCCAGATCAGCACGTTGTCGCCCTGCTTCATGCCGGCGCCGTTGCGCGAGACGAGCTGGCGGTACGCGGTGGAGTTGACCAGGCCCGGAGCCGCGGCCTCCTCCCAGCTGAGGTGCTGCGGCTTCGGCATCAGCTGGTTGGACTTGACGAGCGCGATCTCGGCGAGCCCGCCGAAGTTGGTCTCGAAGCCCCAGATCCGCTGCTCGGGGTCGAGCATCGTGTCGTTGTGACCGTCCGAGGACTCCAGTTCGACCGAGAGGCAGTGTGCGACGACCTCGTCACCGGGGTGCCAGGCGTTGACGCCGGGGCCGGTGCGCAGGACGACGCCCGCCAGGTCGGAGCCGATGACGTGGTACGGCAGGTCGTGGCGCTTGGTGAGCTCGCTGAGCTTTCCGTAGCGCTCGAGGAACCCGAAGGTGGAGAGCGGCTCGAAGATCGAGGTCCAGACGGAGTTGTAGTTCACCGAGCTGGCCATGACGGCGACCAGCGCCTCACCGGGCCCGAGCTCCGGAACCGGCACCTCGTCGAGGTGCAGCGACTTGCGGGGGTCCTTGTCGCGGGTGGCGAGCCCGGCGAACATCTCTGTCTCGTCCTTGTGCACGGTCACCGCGCGGTACGACTCAGGGATGGACAGGGCCGCGAAATCTGCGGCGGTGCTGTCCTGCGATTGGATCGCGTCCAGGATTTCCTTCACGGTGTGCCTCCGGAATGGGGTCTCCCCTGCTCGAGCGGAGCCGAGAGCTCGGGGAATGCGTCGAGGGACGCTTGAGAGTCCCTGCCAACGGGGTGCGATGCGGTGTGGAGGTGCTGCCGTCGGTTCGGCTGGTAAAGCTTCGGCTTGCTCTGGTGGAGCGGAAGGGATTGCCTGTGACGCAGGCGTCCGGGCGCGCAGCACATGGCTTGCGGGGACAGCCGGCGTACGTGAGGTATCTGCACGCCGGCCGCCCGGACTACTTCAACGTATGGCACTCCGTGACACCTGGCAAGGCACTCGGTGCCAGCAATTTCTCTCAGCTGTCGTCCGCTGGGCACGCATGAGCGGCGATGAGGCTGTTTCGCGTCGTTCCGTCCCTCTGTGTCCGGTCAGGCAGGGCGCCGGTACACATACGGCGTGGTGGTGGACAGGGCCCGGAAACCGAGCCGCAGGAGGATCGGCCTGCTCAGGTCGGTCGCATCGACCTGCAGATAGCGAAAGCCGCGCTCGGCGGCGATCCGGGCACGGTAGGCGACCAGCGCCCGGTAGATACCCCTTCCGCGCCATGGCTGCACGGTCCCGCCGCCCCAGAGCCCCGCAAAGCCGGTGCCCGGGTACAGCTCCATCCGGGCCGAACTCACCGGCTCGCCGCCCACCATGGCCAGCACCCCGACGAAGCTGTCCGGGGCCTCGGCCAGCCGCGCCAGCACCTGGTGCCGCAGCCGCGACCCGTCCGAGCCGAACGCCCGCTCGTGGGCCGCGGCCATCAGCTCCACACCGGCCTCGTCCGACACCGTGCGCAGCGTGACCTCCTCGGGCAGCTCCACGGCCGCCGGGACGTCCGCCACCGGCGCGACCAGGAGGGTCTCCGGCGGCTCCGCCACGAAGCCGGCGTCCACCAGCCGCCGCGCCAGGTCGGCCGGCCGGTCGTGCGCGTACAGCTTCCACTCGAACTTGTCGTGGCCGAGCGCCGTGAAGTGTTCCACCTGCTCGGCGATGGCCGCATCCGCCCGTACGGCGTCCAGGCCGGGGGCTGACCAGACGACACCGTTCCAGTCGTCGGCCGACCCGGCCTGCCGTACGACATCGGCGGTGCGCTCGACGTGGACGCCGGGCCCGTCGGGGCGGGCGTGCTCGCGCAACTCGCGGTCGAAGAGCGTCAGCAGGAGGTCGCGATCATGAGTCATCCGCCCACCGGAACACGACGGTACGGGCGCGGCAACCGGGTTTCTCCGCCCGGACGCGCGAACGCCGGGCGGGCTCGGCCGCTGGTGCCCCTCCCAGCAGGCTTTGCCCCGTCGCGCCGGCCGGCAGGCCCCCGCTCAGCGGTCCTTGAGTGCCTGCTGGATCGTGCGCATCACTTCGTCGAGCGGTGCGTCCGTCCGTGCCACCGCGACGAGCACCTCGCCCTCGGTGCTCACCGAGGCGGCGGGTGCCGGCGTCGATTCGACCCCGGCGATGCGCCCGGCCCCGATGCCCGTCCCGAACGTGTCCCGGACGATTGCGAAGGCGTGGTCGAGCTGGGCTTCCACATCGCCTTGGCCGCCTGCCCGCAGCCAGCGGCGCAGCACATGGTTGTGCGCGGTGACGACGGCCGACGCCGCGACCTCCGCCAGCAGCGGGTCGTCGTTGCCGACATGGTGGTCGCGCTCGTCGAAGTGGCCCAGCAGATAGCGCGTGAACAGCCGCTCGTAACGGGCCACCGAGGCGATCTCGGCCTCCCGCAGCGTGGGGACCTCACGGGTCAGCTTGTAGCGGGCCACCGAGACCGCGGGCTTGGCCGCGTACATTTTCATGACTTCTTTGATGCCGCGGCAGACGGTGTCCAGCGGGTGCTCGTGCGCGGGGGCGGCATTGAGGACGGCCTCGGCCCGGACGAGAGTGTCGTCGTGGTCGGGGAAGATCGCTTCTTCCTTGGAGCGGAAGTGCCGGAAAAAGGTCCGCCGGGCGACACCTGCGGCGCCCGCGATCTCGTCGACCGTCGTCGCCTCGTACCCCTTCGTGGCGAAGAGCTCCATCGCCGCGGCGGCCAGTTCGCGGCGCATTTTGAGCCGCTGAGCGGCGGCGCGCGTTCCTGCGGCACTTTCCGGGGCGTCGGGCGCGGCGGAGACACGGGGGGACCTGGCGGGCTGGGACATGGTGTGAACGTACTGCATCGGTGCAGGAGAGCGCGCCTGCGGGGGCGGGCCGCCCGGCCGTACGTCCCACGTCGGGGGTTGCGCGGGCGGATCGAGCAGCCCTCCCCATCCGGCTCCTGGCCCGGGAGCCGCCGGTGCTCCGGCCGGGCGTGCATGCC
>NZ_JBLVKW010000068.1:0-42768 GCF_048270745.1 Streptomyces sp. NPDC056231
CCCCCTTCGGCTGTCGTGATCAACATAGTGCAGGCCACTGACAACGCAGCGAACTTTGGCGCTTCGCGCCTCCGGGCCGAGGATGCGTTTCCCTCTCCGGCTGAAGCCGGGGATACCCACGCAAGATCACGGATGGGGAGCGGCTGCTGGCGGCTGAGCTCGACGAAGCCGGCGCCCGTGCAGCTGTCGAGAAGGTCCACCGGGACTTCCTGCCACTCAACGACGTCATGGCCGCCGCCTGCACCGCCTGGCAGCTGGCCGAGATGGGCATCGACGATCCGACCGTGACCCTCGCCCGGACGATTACGGCGCTCGAAGGCCCCGCCGTTGCGTTGGCCGGGTTCGAGGGCCGTCTGACGGCCCATCTCGACCGGTTCTCCGGCTACCAGCAGCGTCTCACCGAAGCCCTGGCCAAGGCACATGTGGAACCTGCCTGGATCACCGGCACCGACCGTGACTCCTGCCACCGGGTCTGGTTCGAGCTGCACGAAGACCTGATCGCCACCCTCGGCGTGGCGCGCTGATCCCGCCTGAGCGAGCAGAGGGAGGCCGGGGCCGACGAACTCCAGAAAGGAGAAAGGACAAGCGGCGCCCGCCAAGATCCAGGCTGACGCGTTCTACGGGGGTGGAGGAGTCGGAACGTCCAGTCGAGTCCTCGTCCCACCTCTCAGGGGCCAGAGGCCACAGGTCGGGGATGCCGAGTCGCCGGTCGATCACTTGAGAGGCGTCTGGCAGATTGTTGGGGACGGAAATGAGAGTGTCCTGACGAGTCGGGGCTGGACAGTCATGGAAGTCGCTCCCACGACGTTCAGGACCGGTTCTGCGCCTTGGACGATCTCGAAGACGAAGGTCGCTCCGCTGGGCAGGGCCGTGAGTGTGCACAGGTCGCCGAAGGCGAGGGACGCATCGGGCTGCCGGGGGCAGCCGGCCTGGTCGACAGCTTGCGTGCCGCAGGGAAGACCCGGGTCCTCCCGTACTGGCACAGAGCGCTTGTTCCGTGAGTGCGCTGTTCCTGGCCGGCTTCGGGCACACGGACGAACAGCACCTGAGCATTGGCTCGGGAGGCGTTCGTCAGCTGCGATCGACGCGGGATGTCCACGGGTTGCGACAGCGCCTCGCCTGCTTCACCAGCCCTTGTCAGTGGTGGCAGGCAAACTGTGGTGCATGACTTCGGTGACCGCACATGACTACGCCTGGATACGGTCCTCCCCGTTTTTCCGCTACGCGCTGGAGACCGGATACACCCTGACCCTGGTGCGCGGCGTTGCCCCAGGGGAGGTGCTGCGGGTAATGGAAGCGGAGCCGCAAGGCATGTGCACGGGGGTGGACGCGCTGATCGAGCAGCAGGAGGAACTGTTCGACGCGACGGACTACTCCTACGAGTCCTTCCTCGCGGGCGCGTTCACCGTGCCAGGCGTGGGCGGCGACTGGACACTTGTTTTGCACTTCGACGGCGGCGTGGCTATGCAGCCGCGCTTCCTGGAAGCCCTGTCGGCGGGTGGGTGTGCCGTGGTGCACTCCAGCAATGGAGGTAAGCCCATCCACCTGTTCCACTGGTATGAGGACGGGGAGCTTCGGACCGCCTTCGAGTGGCCCACGGCCAGGGACGGCGGCACCCCCGACGCCCTCAACTCGGTGATGCGTGAGGTCGGTTTCGATCTTTCCGACGACGAGGGCGACACCGGCGTGCGCGTCGACACCAAGGCGGCGGTCCTCGCCCTCGCCGAGCGGCTGACCGGTGTGCGGGTGACGGAGGAACTGCTCCAGGATGCCGAGTACCAGCTCGGGCATGTGCCGGAGGAGCCTGCCGAGGAGTGGACGGGTCTCGTCATCGACATCACCGACGCCCAGGGGGAACGCTTCTACAAGGAAGTCACCCGCGAGGAGGTCGAGGCCGCCATGACGCGCGCCCGTGCCGAGGCCGCAGATCCGATTGTCATCCGCAGGCCCTCATCACCCGCCCCTTGATCCTTACGATGGCCAAAGCGGATGCGGTAGTCCTGCGGGACCGCCAGGAGCTTGGGGGGACCAGCCTGTGAAAGATCCGGGTGACCTCGTGTCTGACGCTGCTTGCGCGGCGCGTCCAGGTCGGCCCGCAGGACCTGGTGACTGATATTGGCGGGAAGGAAGATCGCGGTGCCCGACGCGCGCCACAGCCGGCCGAACCCGCCCGTCGGCGGGGGATGGAGCAATCCGCCCAGTGCTGCCACGGAACGGGCCGGACCGTCATGGTCGGGGCGACCACAGCCCCGACCATGTCCCCGGCCACGCCGCGCGCGGCCCCGACCACGTGTGAAGAAGCCGTTGGGAACATGGTCAGCAGCCAGGCTGGGAAAACGGATCGACGGCTCTGCGCTCCACGGGCGAGGATGCGGGGTTGTCGCTCACCTTGCCCGGAGGTCCCGTGGGATCCAGAGACGCCGACATCGACTTCACGTTCACGTGCCCGACCACGGTGCGCGCCGTTCTGGATGCCCTGACCGGGGTGGGGTGGTCCGCGGCGGTACCTCCTGGGGGCGTCTCGTACATGATCAACGACGCGGACGACATGTACGAGTGGTACGACAGCGCGCCCGACGGCCTCGGCGAGGTGCTGGCACTCCTGGACGCGCCGGGGAACCTGCCCTACACGGTGGCCCTCAACGTCTACCACTCGGAGGCGGGGACAGGCGGCATGCTCATGTTCCTGCCCGGCCGCACGGACGTCTCCTTCACGCCGACCATCGACCGTCGGCGCATCCCGGCTGCGCCGGAATTCACCGACCTCGCCTGGTACCTGCACGCCCTCGTCCCCGCCCTCGTCACGACCGGGCTCGAAGGGTACGAGGCCAAAGAGATCCGCTACTGACAACGCCGGCTCAGCCGCATGCCCGGCAACAGGCGAGGTGGGCCTGCGCGCGGGTACGGGGGCTGCTGCAGCGGGCGCGCCCCGGTCTTTGGCACCACCGTCTTGCGCCGCCAACCTGCTGCGCCTGTCCGTACGGCTGTTCCCTCCGGGCGGCATGACTGACCGGGCGCCCTCGGTGGACCAGGGGTACCGACGTTGCGACAGGGGTTGCGCCTGAGGTTGCGCCATCTGTTGCGGCTATGGGTTGCGCCTACTGTTGCGCACCCCGGAGGACAGCCCCCGTGTTCGTGCAGGTCACCACGCGGTTTTGGCGTGGTCGGGCCGCTGACATCCCCGTTGCGGCCGCTTTGCCCATGCCCTGGCTGGAGTTGAGGGAGAGGGAGGGCGGGATGGGCGGCGCGGACGCAGCCGGGGACCGGGGCGCGCGCAGTCGGTTGCGCGTCGGCCGGGGCCGCCGCGCCCGCGCCGTCGTCAGCGTGGCTACGCCTGGCGGGAGAAACGCGTCGATCGGCCCGAGAGACCCGCGGCTGGTCCCGATGCTGTTCTCCTGCGGCCGAGTGAGGAAGGGAGAGCTGTCGTACAGCTTCACGTGCGCGGACAGCTTGCCCGTGCAGCAAGTCATGTTGATGCCGAACATCAGGAAGAAGGCCGCGCAGAAGCTGCTGGGCCAGATGGAACCCGGCGGACTTCCACCCGGCTGCCGTGCCGGCTGGCCTCGGGACCGGGCTCGGTGTGTTCCCGTGGGGCCGCGGCCAGATCGTGGCGGGCATCGGTCTCACCGGACGCTCGGTCAAGGGGTGCCGCTGCGGGCGCTGTTCGTGCCAGTCAATGATCTGGACCCGATTACCCTTCTCGATGCCCGTCGGCACGATCGGCTCGGCGGAGTCCTCCATGAGTGCTGGCATGCCGGATGACCAGAGCGGATGTTGTATCGGCACCCGCAGTCTCCGGAACTTCCGGTGCCACCTCGCCTGTGCCTCGGACCGGCCCGCCGAAATGCGGAGTGCGAACTCCACCTAGCGCGCTTCGGCGGGCGGGCGGCGGCTGCGGTTGCGGTGACTGCGCGGCGCGGACGCAGATCACGGGCCTCTCGCCCTTCGGCCGGATCCTGGTAGTGCTTCTTTTCTTGACACACAAAAATATTTACGCCACGCTCGGCGGTGACGATGGAGTTAACCGTGTGTGGGGAGGCATGTGTGACCGCCTTGATGGCGCTGGTCCCGGACCAGACGGGGGCCGAGATCTTTGCGCAGGTGCTCACGGCTGGGCCGATCTCGCGCACGGTGATCGCCCAGCGTCTGGGGCTGTCGCCGTCGACGGTGACGCGGCTGCTGTCGCCGCTCATCGAAGGGGGCTACCTCAGTGAGACCGGGCAGCAGAGCGCGACGGGGCCCGGTCGGCCGCAGCGGCTGCTACGAGTCAACACCGAACAGCACCTGGTCGTGGGCATCCAGATCGCGCGCACGCACGTGGCCGCCGTGCTCACCGACCTCGGGGCGGAGCAGCTCGCGCGTCTCGTTGCTCCGCTCGACTCGCTCGAGCCCGAGCGTGTCCTGTCCGTGGCGGCTGCGTTGACGGCGGAACTGCTTGCGCTCGCCCCCGATCCCGGCGCGGCGGTGCTGGGTATCGGTGTGGGAGTCGGCGGGCACGTCGATGCGGCGGTCGGCACCTGCCGTTCCGCCGTCCGGCTGGGGTGGACGGATGTCGACATCGCGGGACCACTGAGCGCCGCGACCGGGCTCCCGGTGGTCGTCAACAACGACGTGAACGCCCTTGTCATCGCTGAGCGTTGGTTCGGCGAGGGGCGGGACGTCGACTCCTTCGCGGTGGTCTCGGTCGGGCGCGGCGTGGGTGGTGCGCTGATGCTCCATGGCGTGCTGCACTCCGGAGTGAGTGGACTCGCTGTCGAGTTCGGGCATCTCCCGATCGAGCCGAACGGTCCCGAGTGTGCCTGCGGCAACCAGGGTTGCGTGGAGGCGTTCGCCTCATCCGACGCGGTGCTGCGAATGTTCCGGGAGGCGGGTGGCTCACCAGAGGCCGACTTCGACGCCGTGACGGAGCTGGCGCGGTCCGGTGCCAGGGCTGAGCGTCAGGCCGCGCGTGACGCGTTCGCGGTGGCGGGGGAGGCGCTGGGGCGAGGCCTCGCCTGTCTGTGCAATCTGCTCAATCTCGGACTGATCGTCATCGCGGGGGAGGGAACGGTCGCCTACGAGTACTTCGGGCCGGCCATGACGGCGGCGTTGGAACGGTTCGCGGTCTCCACGGCGGCGCGCGACTGTGTCATCAAGGTTGACGAGGCGAGCGAAACGCTCTGGGCGCGCGGCGCCGCCTGTCTGGTGATCAGGGAGTCCGTCCGTGCCCGGCTGTCCTGAGCGCGCGCGCCGCTACGGTTTTTCCCCGCATTAACCGGTGCCGAGGTGGGGTGCTCCTGGTTGCGGATTTCTTTAGGCGGCTGAGATTCCTGCGCTTGGCTTTGCGTATTCACGCACGCCGGTTTGCCTGGCGTTGTCGAATTCCGTACGACCGGGCGTCCAAATTAATCAATGCACCACACTCGCTTTCTCCTGCAGTAAATTGGCTGGTCGGGGCCGGGTGTCGATGACGCCTGCCCTGATTCTCCCGATTTTATAAAGCATCAGAAATGTCTGACGCGACTATTGACCTGCCAGTGCGGTCGCGTTGAATAATTCACCTGCGATTATCCGACTCGCTTGCTCGGTTACCCTTTCTGGCCGTGCTGCGTTTCGCCGTTCCTGTTTTCGCGACCGTTGAATGAGGAATTCATGCGCACGTCCAAGTTCGGATCCGCTGCCGGCGCGGCAGCCGTTTCCCTCGCACTGCTGGCGACCGGCTGCTCAAGCTCCGGCGGCTCTGCCTCAAGCGCTTCCGGCGCGGCGTCCCACGCCGGGCCGGTGTCGATGGAGTTCTGGGGCTGGGCCCCGGGCTACGACAAGATCACGGCCCAGTGGAACGCCGCCCATCCGGACAAGAAGGTGACGTTCAAGCAGATTCCGTCGGGCGCCAAGGGCGGCTACGACCAGATGACCAACGCGATCACCGCCGGCAAGGCGCCGTGCCTCGCGCAGGTCACCTACAACGACATCCCGTCGATGCTGGTCAAGAACGCGCTGATGGACATCACGTCGTACGCCTCCGGCGACACCGGCAAGTATCTGGACTGGACCGTCGCGGCGTCCTCGGCCGGCGGCAAGGTCTACGGCGTCCCCGTCGACACCGGCCCGATGGCCCTGTACTACCGCACCGACCTGTTCAAGAAGTTCGGCATCGCCAAGCCCCCCGCGACCTGGGACGAGTACGCTGCCGACGCCGCCAAGGTCCAGGCCGCCGACCCGGGCGTCGCCTTCGGAACCGCGCCGCAGGACGCCTACGACATGGCTGCCCTGACCTGGCAGACCGGCAAGTCCTGGTTCGGCACGCAGGGCAGCTCCTGGCGGGTGTCCATCGACAACCCGGGCACGCAGCAGGTCGCGAAGTTCTGGCAGGACCTGAAGGCGAAGAAGCAGGTGATGAACAACGGCAACGCCTGGGATCCGAACTTCGACAAGGCGTCCGAGGCCGGCAAGGTCATGACCTTCGTGAACGCCGCCTGGGCCGCCCCAGGCATCAAGGGCGACCTGAAGGACCTCTCCGGCAAGTGGGCCGTGGCTCCGATGCCGACCTGGACTGCCGGCGACAAGACCAGCTCCAACTCCGGCGGTTCGGCCACCTCCGTGCTGTCCGGTTGCAAGACGCCCAAGGAGGCCGTGGAGTTCGCCGCGTTCCTCTCCAGCGACCCGGACGCGGTCAGCACGGGCATCACGGTCGGTGGTCTGTACCCGGCGTCGAAGGCCGGTCTGAACAACCCGCTGCTGTCCAAGGGCGACCCCTACTTCGGCGGACAGAAGATCTACGACGTCTTCAAGGAGTCCTCGGCCAACATCCCGACCACCTGGGTCGTCGGGCCGACGTTCGGGCAGGTCGAGGCCGACTACTCGGACGCGATCGGCAAGGGCACCTACGCCCAGGCGACGACGACGGCCCAGCAGAAGACGATCGACAAGATCAAGAGCCTGGGGCTCTCCGTGACCGGCGGCTGACGCCGAGGATCGTCAGCCGCTCCCCAGGGCTCGCGGCGTCGCGAGCCCTGCCACCTCAGTCCGCACCGCATCCGTGCGAGGAACATCATGAGCACACAGACCGCGCCATCGCCCGCGCGGACGCGTCCGCGCTCGGGCGCGGGACCGAGCCGCCGTTACCGTCGCCGCACTTCCCTGAACGCCGCAGGCTTCCTGGCCCCCTTCGGGGTCCTGTTCACGGCGATGATGCTCGCGCCGATCGGCTACGCCCTCTACCAGAGCTTCTTCAAGGTGCACCGCCAGGGCTTGTTCGGTGGGGCGCAGACCACGCGGTTCGTCGGCTTCGGCAACTTCGTCGACGCGCTGCACGACGGCGACTTCATGCGCTCGCTCGGGCGGGTCGCGCTGCTCGGCGCCGTCCAGGTGCCGCTGATGCTCGGCCTGGCCCTGCTGCTCGCACTGCTGCTGGACTCGCGCTCGGCCCGGTTCAGGAAGACCTTCCGGCTGACTTTCTTCCTGCCCTACGCACTGCCCGGCGCGATTGCAGCGGTGATGTGGTCGTTCTTGCTGGTCAAGGACCTCTCGCCGTTCACCGGGCCGCTGGCCGCGATCGGCATCCACGCCGACTTCCTGTCGGCCGGCTGGCTCCCAGCGTCGATCGGCAACATGATCACCTGGGGCTGGACCGGCTACAACATGCTGATCATCTACTCGGCACTCCAGACGGTCCCCGGCGAGGTCATCGAGGCCGCCACCCTCGACAACTGCACCGGCTGGCGCCTGGCCTGGCACGTCAAGATCCCGCTCGTCCGCCCGGCACTCGTGCTGACCACGGTCTTCTCCATCATCGGCACCGCCCAGCTCTACACAGAGCCCGCCGTGCTGGCGGCCGCGCGGATCCCCGGCGCATCCAACAAGTTCAGCCCGATCATGAACACCACGCTCACCGCCTCGCAGGCGGACCCGAACCTCGCCGCGGCGCAGTCCGTCCTGCTGGCCCTCGTGACGCTGGTCCTCTCCTTCGGGATCTTGAAGTTCACTCAGCGAAGGATGGCCGACGCATGACCGCCACCCGTATCCCGCTCACCGGACGCCTGGTCGTCAATGCGGTGCTCGGCCTGATGGCCCTGTACACGCTCATCCCGCTCTGGTGGCTTCTGGTCTCCGCGACCAAGGGGGAGGGCTATCTCTACCAGGGCAGCCCGCTGTGGTTCTCGCACTTCGACCTGGGCGCCAATGTCAGCCGGGTCTTCTCGTTCCAGGGAGGGGTGTTTTCCTCCTGGCTGGCCAACAGTGCGCTCTACAGCCTGGTCGGCGCCGCTGTCAGTACCCTGCTGTCGGTCATGGCCGGCTTCGCACTGGCCAAGTACCGGTTTCGCGGCCGCGAGGCGATCTTCAACGTGATTCTCGCGTCGGTGCTCATCCCCGCGCCGATGTTCGCCCTGCCGCTCTTCCTGATGATGGCCAAGCTCCAGTTGACCAACTCCTACTGGGCCGTTCTTCTGCCCAGCTTCGTCAGCCCGTTCGGGGTGTACCTGTCGCGTATCTACGCCTCCGCGTCTGTGCCGGACGAGCTGCTGGAGGCGGCACGTATGGACGGAGCGGGGGAGCAGCGGACCTTCTTCCGCATCGCGTTGCCGGTGATGGCCCCGGCCCTGGTGACGATCTTCCTGTTCCAGTTCGTCAGCGTCTGGAACAACTACCTGCTGCCCGCGCTCATGCTCAACGACGCCTCCAAGCTGCCGGTGACCGTCGGCCTGGTTCAGTGGCGCTCGTCGTTCGCCAACGGCGTCCCGCCGATGCTCCCGATCACCGGGGCGTTTGTCTCGCTGGTCCCGCTGCTCATCGCCTTCGTTGCACTGCAGCGCTTCTGGCGCAGCGGTCTCACCGCAGGCGCCGTCAAGTAACCCCTACGGTAGGAGTGAGCCATGTACCCACCATTCCCGCGCAGAGCCGGCGTCGCGGTGCTCAGCGCGTTGCTACTCGTTCTCGGCGGCACCACCACCCTCGCCACCGCCGCTCCTGCGGACGAGGTCGCCACCGCGGTCATCCGCTCCGGGAACCTGACCGCGACCGTCGACACCGCGTTCCCGCAGGTGCTTCAGTACCGGCTGGGAAAGGGCACGCTGCCCGGCAACACGGGGGAGACGCCGCAGGTCAGCATCAACGGCACCGCCTACACCCCCACGGTGACCTCTAAACTCGCCTCCAACCACGCCGACTATGTGCTCGGTTTCTCCTCGATCGGCGTCACGCTGAAGGTCCGGGTGTCGGTGTCGGAATCCGTCCTGGACTGGAAGGTCACGGGCGTCACCGAGACCGGGCGGACCAAGGTCACCACCCTCGCGATCCCGGGACAGAACCTGCTGTCCATCCGCGGCGACCAGACCGGCGCCCAACTGGCCGACGCCTCGGTCTACAAGACCAGCTATGCGGCCAGCCCCGACATGGACACCATCGGCGCTGTGTCGTCGCTGCCGGCCGACGCCACGCCACTGCACAAGGCCATCGTGCTGGTGGCCGACTCGACGATCGCCGCCGGTGTCACGAGCAACTCGCTGACCTCCTTCGGCGATCCGGTGGACCCGAGCCGCGGCGGCAACCTGCTGGTGCAGACCGCCCAGTCCGGCGGCGTCAACACGACCGCCATCGGCTCGGACCTGTGGACCTACCGTGGGCCCGACGGCCAGGTCGTCGCTCTGCCGGAGGCGAAGGTCGTCCTCACCGGCGACGCCAACGGCAGCGGTCGCGTCGACTGGCAGGACGCGGCCATCGCCTACCGGCAGATCATGCCCGAGCCGAAGCACGCGGCCCAGACCAAGAACAACGTGGTCTCCCAGATCGCGATGAACTTCGTCTCCCAGGCGCAGAACCCGTTCGTCAAGACCCTTGACGACATCAAGAAGATGGCGCTCTACACCGACGGGCTGGGCCAGTCCATCGAGCTGAAGGGCTATCAGGACGAGGGTCACGACGCCGGCCACCCGGACTACGCCGGCCACTACAACACCGCCGCCGGTGGACTCGCCGACATCAACACCGTCGTCGACGGTGCCGCGGCCTACAACACCATCGTCGGCGTCCACATCAGCGACGTCGGCGCGGCGCCGCGCAGCCATGCCTTCCGCTGGGACAAGACGGACAACCCGACCAACCCCTCATCCCCGTACATCTGGGGAGACACCTCCTACAGCCTCGACATCGGCAAGGACCTCGCCAGCGGCGACTACGCCAAGCGGATCGGCGCGCTGCTGCACGACGTTCCCCACCTGGGCTTCATCTACAGCGACGCGTTCGTCCAGAACGACAGCATCGACTGGAACGCCTGGAAGGAAGCGAACGCCGTCACGCAGCACGGGCTGCCGATCTACACCGAGTGGGCGGGGTTCATGTTCCCGTACACGTCCTGGTACCACCACTCGGCCGAGGACAACAACTCCGGTATCAGCAGTCAGATCCTGCGCTTCGTCTACAACCACGACATGGACGCCTGGGCCAACAACAGCGAGCCGATGCTGGGCGGGGCGCGGAACAATGCCTCGTTCATGGGCTATCACAGCAAAAACTCGGTCAACCAGGAGATCGCCCAGGTCTTCACCAACAACCTGCCGACCAAGTACCTGCAGAACTTCAAGATCACCAGCTGGAAGACCGGCGCCATCCAGTTCACCGGCGGGGTCTCCACCAAGATGAACGGCAGCTCGCCGCAGATCTGGCGTGACGGCGCACTGGAGCGCGACGGCAACAAGTTCTTCCTGCCCTGGTCCCCGCGGGGTCAGGAGAAGATCTACGCTTGGAACGATGAGGCGGAGTCCCGGACCTGGACCCTGCCCAAGGCCTGGTCCGACCAGAGCTCGGTCACGCTGTACAAGCTCTCCGACACCGGGAAGGACGCGGGCACCAAGATCACGGTCAGCGGCGGCCAGGTCACGCTCACCCTGGACGCGAACACGCCGTACGTGATCTACCCCGGCACCCAGGTCGCCGTCCCGACGACCGGCAGGTACGCCGACGGCAGCAATGTAGGAGCCCCGGTACTGCGCAGCGACACCGCCTCCTCGGTCGGCTTCGGAACCGGCACCCTGGTCAAGAACGGTGAGTTCTTCACCCGCGACCTCAGCGGCTGGACCCCGTCCTCCACCTCCGGTGACACCTCCGGCGTCTCCGTGGTGACCGACTCCAACGGCTTCCAGAACCTGCAGATCACCGGCGTCAACGACGGCCAGGTCACCCAGCAGCTGACCGGCCTGACCCCCGGTCAGACGTACTCCGCCTCCGCGTACGTCTCGGTGACCGGCACTCGGAAGGCGACTCTCCAGGTCGACGGCAACGGCGCGGACCCGGTCAGCAACTGGATCGACAAGCCGACCCCGGCCCAGACCGACTTGGACAACCGGTTCAGCGGCCAGCGGTTCCAGCGCCTCGAGGTGCTGTTCACCCAACCTGCCGGCGCCACCAAGGCCACCCTGCACCTGAGGGCCGCCGCCGACTCCGACGGCGGTGACACCGTGCTCTGGTCCGACGTGCGCGCCATGGCCGACCCCGGCGCCACCCACCAGGCCGACGGCCATTACTACACCGAGGACTTCGAGCACAACACCGGCGGCGGGTTCGGTCCCTTCCTGATCGGCCGGCATGGCGAGCCCAGCGAGATCCTCTCGGAGTTCCATGACGGCTACACCCGCGACACCATCAGCGGCAACTACTCGCTGGAGACCATCAATAACGGCTCCGGACTGCAGTTCCGCACCTGGCCCGGATCGATCCGCTTCGTCCCGGGCCACTCCTACCGCGTGCAGGCGGACTACCAGGCCGACACCGCCGGCCAGTACCACTTCCAGGTCAACGGGGACAACGCCGGCTCACCGCTCACCGACACGCCGCTGGACCGGACCACCACCCAGGGCCTGACCAGCCCGCCCTCGCCCGGACCGGTGCCGTCCTGGTGGACCGGAAGCTGGACGGACAGCCTGCCGCCGCAGAAGTCGGCCCCGCACAGCCACATCGACACCTCCTTCACCGCCGGTGACTGCGGTGACATCTACCTGTCCCTGACCAGTGCCACCCGCAACAGCAGCGCCGCAACCCTGGACAACCTGGTCGTCGACGACCTCGGCACCACGGCCACCGGCCTGCCGACCTGCAAGCCCACCACCTCCGGCCCGATCGTCGGGGTCGCCTCCAACCGCTGCATCGACATCCCGGGCGGTAACAGCACCAACGGCACCCTCGTCGGGCTGTGGGACTGCAACGACAGCGCCAACCAGACCTGGTCCTTCCCCGAGGACGGCACGATCCGCTCGCTCGGCAAGTGCCTGGACGTCACCGGACACGGCACCGCCGACGGGACCCGCGTCGAGCTATGGGACTGCAACGGCGGCCCCAACCAGCAGTGGACCTACGACGCCGCAACCAAGGAGTACCAGGGCGTCGAATCCGGAAGCTGCCTGGACGCGGCCAACGGCGCCACCACCAACGGCACCCTGCTGGAGATCCGGCGCTGCACCGGCGGCACCAGCCAGCAATGGAGCCACCCGTCATGACCCGCTGACACCCACGTGACCGAACGGCGCCGGGTACTGCCACGCCAGGCGGTGCCCGGCGCCACATGCCAACGACAACAACTGAAAGCAGCAACGCATGAGCACGCGACCAGCCCTGACCGTTGACGGCCACCGCTTCCTGCGCGGCGGCCGCGAGCACCGCGTGGTCTCGGCCGCCGTGCACTACTTCCGCATCCACCCCGACCTGTGGCACGACCGGCTGGCGCGACTGCGGGCCATGGGCTGCAACACCGTCGAGATCTACATCGCCTGGAACTTCCACCAGCCCACCACCGACCCGGCCCGCTTCGACGGCTGGTACGACGTCGCCGCGTTCATCCGCCAGGCCGACGCACTCGGACTCGACGTCATCGCCCGCCCCGGTCCCTACATCTGCGCCGAGTGGGACCTCGGAGGCCTGCCCGCCTGGCTGCTCGCCGACGAGTCCATGCACCTGCGCACCGCCGACCCGACCTACCTGGCCGCAGTGGACCAGTGGTTCGACCAGCTCATCCCCGTCCTCGCCGACCTCCAGGTCTCACAGGGCGGCCCCATCGTCGCCGTCCAGGTCGAGAACGAGTACGGCAGCTACGGCAACGACGCGGACTACCTCGAGCATCTGAAGACGGGTCTCATCGCCCGAGGCATCGACTGCCTGCTCTTCACTTCCGATGGCCCCGAACCGCGCATGCTCGCCGGCGGAACGCTCCCCGGGGTGCTCGCCACCGTCAACTTCGGCTCCCACCCGGAGGAGGCGTTCGCCGAGCTCGCCAAGTTCCAGCCCGACTCCCCGCTGGCCTGCATGGAGTTCTGGAACGGCTGGTTCGACCACTTCGGAGACGCGCACCACGTCCGCGACGCCGCCGACGCCGCTGAGACGCTGGACAAAATCCTGGCCGCCGGGGGATCAGTCAACATCTACATGGGCCACGGCGGCACCAACTTCGGCTGGTGGGCCGGCGCCAACCACACCGGCGAGACCCTCGCCGACCCCGGCTACATGCCCACCGTCACCAGCTACGACTACGACGCCCCGATCGGCGAGGCAGGCGAGCTGACCGAGAAGTTCCACCGGTTCCGCGAGGTCATCGGCCGCTACGTGCCGCTGCCCGAGGGCGAGCTGCCCACGCAGCCGCGCCGCATCCGCCCAAGGACCGTCGCCGCCGCTCCCGTCGCGGCCCTGCGCGACAACCTTGACCTCCTCTCCACCCCGCTGCGCCGCCCGGCTCCCGAACCGATCGAGAAGCTCGGCCACTACCACGGGCTCATCCACTACCGTCACCGCATCAACGGACCCGCCGGACCCGCCACGCTGACCGTCGACGGCGTCCGCGACCTCGCGCAGGTCTTCCTCGACGGACAGCTGGTCGGCGTACTCGAACGCGACAACCCGGCCCCCACCATCGAGCTGGTCGTCCCCGAGGGCGGCGCCGAGCTGGAGATCCTCGTCGAGCCCTTCGGCCGGGTCAACTACGGGCCGCACCTGGCCGACCGCAAGGGCCTGACCGCAGGCGTGCGCCTGGACCACCAGCACCTGTTCGGCTGGGACGTCCGGGTACTGCCCCTCGACGACCTGAGCGCCTTGTCCACCACCCCGGCCACCGAGGTCGTCGACGGCCCCGTCTTCCACCGCGCCGTCGTCGATCTACCGGAACCGGCGGACGCCTTCCTCGCCATCCCAGGCAGCGACCGCACCCTGGTCTGGCTCAACGGCTTCCTCCTCGGCCGCCTGTGGACCGAGAAGGGTCCCCAGCGCACCCTCTACGCCCCGGCGCCACTGTGGCGGGCAGTGGGCAACCAAATCCTCGTGCTCGACCTCGGCGGTACCAGCGCCCCGCTCACGGTGGAACTGCGCGACGAGCCCGACCTCGGGCCGACTGCCGCACCGCCGCAGCACTGAGGCGCGGCTCCAAGAACCGCATCGCACCGAGCGGGTGCGGACCATCCGGTCCGTCCAACCCCCGTCGACAGGCGACGTGATGACAGCCGCAGGCCCGCCGCCCGCTCGTCCCGGGCGCGATTCTTGGCCGTCGGCCTCGGGGCCGTTCTTGTCGCCGACGGGGTCACCACGGTCACCCCGTCGGCGGCGAGCATGGCGGGTGCGTGGTCGACGATGGTGACGTGATACCCGCGGGCGGCCAGACGCATCGCGTCACCGCCGGCGAGGTCGAGTATCTGCAGCGGCCCGCCGCCCAGGTCGTCGAGATGACGGACGAGGTTCGCCTCGGCGATCGCCTATCGCAGACGACCCCAGGGGGCGTCCTGCCATTCCTGCCAGGTGGTCATCGCGGTGTTGAACTTCTCGGGAGCTTCAGGCATCTGGTGATGATAGCTCGAGCAACGGCCCGAACAGGTTCACTCACCAGGGAGTTCGGCGTATGCGGACGGCGGTCTTGGCGTGATTCTTCGTGCTGACCAGAGCGCGAGTTTCACCAGCCCAAGACCGCCGTCGGAGGTGAGTCTGCTGCACCACGATGTCCAGCAGGAAGTGTTCGCGGTGGCGTCACACTTCCGGGACGGGTGCTGTCACGTTGTTGGGTTGCAGGTGCCTGACGGTGCGTCGTGGCCTGGTGGGTCCCGCGGTCCGGGCCTGTGGTCAGGCCGTGGTGGGCCGGCCGGCAGCGCCGGTGATCTGGTCCCAGATCGCGAAGCGGACGGTCATCTCGGCTCGGTGGTCGGGGGCTTTCATCAGGTGGCGGTGAGGGCGGAAGTGGGGTGAGATGCCGCTGAACGCGGACAGGAACCGCTGGGCCCCGCCGACGGAGCGGAATCCCTTCATGGCGCGTTCGCGCTGCCGCGTGGGCTGATGACTGTTCTCCGCCCGGTTGTTCAGGCCCTTGTGGGAACGGTGTTCCACCGAGGGCATGACCTCGCGGTGCGCCGCGCCGTAGGAACGGAGCTTGTCGGTGACGACCACCCTCGGCACCGTACGGGTCTTCTTCATCAGGCGGCGGAAGAAGCGTCCTGCCGCGGCCTTGTCCCGGCGGCTCTGCAGGAGGATGTCGAGCACGTTGCCGTCCTGGTCGACGGCCCGCCACAGGTACTTCTGCTCTCCGTTGATCTTCACGAAGACCTCGTCCAGGTGCCACTTGTCCCCAGGCCGTGGCCGACGGCGGCGCAGTTCGTCCGCGTAGGCCTGGCCGAACTTGGCGGAACAGCGGCGGATGGTCTCGTAAGAGACGATGACGCCGCGCTCGATCAGCTCCTCGACCTCGCGGAAAGACAGCGGGAAGCGGAAGTACAGCCATACCGCGTGCGCGATCACCTCCACCGCGTACCGGTGGCCCTTGTACGACGGCGACGCGGACGACACGAACGAATCCCTCCCCGGCACGACCAACCAGAAGATCATCCCACCCGGCCAGTCAACGTGACAGTGCCGGCCAACGCGGTACCGGCGATCCCGGCTCCGGATATCAGGACCGTTGCGTTCGCCATCGAGCGAGCACACTCCTTATGCAGGCAGGAACTTGATCAACGGATTCTGCCAACACTCGGTGCTCTGTGGCAGACGAATCGTCAAGTACGCCCGATTCGACAGCAAGCGGAATATGAGCAGTAGGGGCCTGCCCGGCAGGACGCCGGCCTCGCCTCCACCGAAGAGGACGGCTTCGGGCGTCGCCCCGGCAAGGTCGCCGACGTGTAAGACCGGGCCCCTGATCCCGTTCCGCGCCCGGCTGCCTGGTCCCCCGACAGGCCACAAAAACGCCCCTCTTACGGCGTCTGCTGATCCTGGATCCGCCGAGCGATAGTCGGTCTGTGGACGACGGAATGAGAAGAGGTGCCCGCTGACCTGACTCTATGAGGGCCGGGCCCCCTTCCCTGCACAGCCCGGTGGATTCTGGTTCCGGGACCCCATCCGTGCTCGGAAAGGAGGCCCTCAATGTCGGTCTACGTCGGCATCGACGCCGGCAAGGGCCACCACTGGGCGGTGGACAGACATCGTCCGTGACCTGTCCGTCTACCGCGACGCCGCCCGGCCTGGCCTTCCACGCGGGGCCTGGCGCCGGTGCCCCGCGACTCCGGCCGCAGAACGGGCAGCTACCACCGGCCGAAGCGTTACAGCCGACGCAGGCGCCGGTTGTTCTACATGTCCGCGCAGTCTGCAATGATGCGACCGGGCCTGTCGAGGGACTACTGCCTCAAGAAACGCGCCGAGGGTCTGATCCGCACCAGGCATTGCTCGCGCTCGCCCGCCGCCGGGTCGACGTGCTGTGGGCGATGCTGCGTAACATTCACCTCGCCCCGCCGGTCACGCAGACGGCTTGACACGACCACTCCTAGCGGGTCGCGCTCTGCGCGTGGAGGTGGTCGACAGCCAGCCGGGCGGCGGCGCCGATGGATGCGTCGACCGCGGGAAGGCGGTCTTCGAGGGAGTGAGCGCGGGTGAACACCGCGACCGCGAACTGGCGACCGTCGCCCAAGGTCACCACTCCCGCTTCGTTGCGGACGCCGGGCAGCGTCCCGGTCTTCGCCGCGATCCGCACTCCGGACGGGAATCCGGACGACAGCCGGTGCGGCCAGACCTGCTGGGCCATGATCTTGCGGACCCGTTCGCAGGCTTCGGGTTCGCCTGCCCGATCGATCCAGATCGCGTCGAGCAGCGCAGTCATCTCGCGCGGCGTAGACGACGTCGTACGTTCCGGGTCGCGCACCGAGAGCTTCAGCATCTGTTCCGGCGTGGCCTCGCCCAGCAGCGCTTCGAGGTCGGAGTCCGAGTTCCCGCCGAGGTCCGCCACGACGGATGCGAACAGGTCCTCGCAGCAACCGATCAGCCGGGTGCGGGCCAGCCCGAGGTCGGCCAGCACCCGGTCCACCGCTTCGTGGCCCACGCGGTGGAACACCAGGTCGGTCGCGGCGTTGTCGCTCATCGTGAGCATGAAGTGTGCGAGGTCGCGCCAACTCATCTCGACGTCGTCGGCGCAGCCCGCGGTGCCGATGCCGCCGATCCGGTACCGCGCGGTCACCAACGTCTGCTCGGTCTCGTCGAGCCGTCCCGCCACGACTTCGCGGGCGTAGGCGACGGCCACCGGAATCTTGAACACCGACGCCAGCACCACCGGGTCGTCGCCGCCCGCCGACACGTCGGGTCCGTCCGGCACGCCGACTTCGCGAGCGTGCAGGAACCCTTCGGCGCCGGCTTCGGCAAAGACGGCTTCGATCTGTTCGCGGATCTCGTTCACTGGGACCTCCGTCGGTCGGCGCGTCCGGTGTGGAGGAACTGGGCGCGGCCGGTGTCGTCGTCGCCGACGAACGTGTGTGCCATATAGATGCCCGGGACCTGCGGGACGTAGGCGACGAACGTGTCGCCGAGGTAGGGCAGCAGTTCCTCCTTCGCCGGGGGCGCACCGCCGACCTCGGCGAAGATCCCCTTCGGGGTGCGCTCTATCCACAGCTTGCCGTTTTCCGCGGTAACGACGGTATCGGCGACCATCGACGAGTATTCGCCCACGTACCGGGACAGGTCGGCCGGGGCGGCCTCGGGGTTCGGCTCCGGCAGTGACGGGAGCTTGACGCTGGCGAGTTCGTCAAGCAGCTTGCCGAGGACCTGTTGGTAGACGTGCAGCGGCTGCCCGCCGTTGGTCAGCAATGCAACCGCGACGTTGCGCTCCGGTACCACGCGCAGGAAAGCCGACTGGCCGATGGTGGCGCCGTCGTGGCCGATCACCTCGTCGCCCTCCCAGCCGAAGAGCATCCAACCGAGACCCCAGTGGGCGACCATGATGCCGCCGAGCGCGGGCACCTCCACCTGCGGCTCCCGCATCGCGGCCAACGACTCCGGCGACAGCACCTGGGTGCCGTCGTCGGCCTTGCCGTCGTTCAGGTGCATTCGGACGAAGGTCAGCAGGTCCCGCGGGCGCATCGCGAGCGTCGAACCGGCCGGGGCGTTCGAGCGGGTGAGCGCCCAGTTCGGCGCGGGCACCGGTTCCTCGCCCGGCTTCGAGGCGACGTGGCCGATCGCGGCGCGGTAGCGGATCGCGTCGTAGGGACCAGCTGCGGCGTGGGTCAGGCCGAGCGGCACGAAGAGGTGGTCGCGCACGCAGTCGTCCCAGCACTTGCCGCGCAGCACCTCGATGATGCGGCCGAGCACGCAGTAGCCGGCGTTGTTGTAGGAGAACCGCTCGCCTGGCGGGAAGAGCTGCGGCACGTCGGACAGGGTCGCGATGAGCTTCTCCACCGCGTCGTCGCCAGGCCCGGTGTCGGTGAAGATGTCGCCCTCGAAGCCGGCGGTGTGGCAGGTCAGCTGCCGGACGCTGATCGCGGCCGCGGCCTTGTCGTCGCCGAGCGCGAGCTCCGCCAGGTAGTCGCGCACCGGCCGGTCGAGGTCGAGGCGGCCCTCGTCGACCAGCTGCATGATCAGGGTGGTCGTCCACACCTTGGTGATCGACCCGATCTGGAACAGCGAGTCCACAGTGGACTCCACCCCGGTGGCCTTGTTCAGGACGCCCGCGGCGTGGTCGATCACCTTGCCGTCGGCGAGCACCGCGATTGCGGCGCCAGGAACCTGATGCTCGGCCAGCAGGGCGGCGAAGTTCTCCTGGAGCCAAGTCTCGATTTCAGAAATTTTCGACATGTGCACCTTCTGCCCGGGTGGGGATGGCGTTTCCGGAATGCTAGGCCCGTGGCCTGCATCACTTGTTCGTCCGGACCGAGGAGAGCGCGGGGAAAGTTCCTCCGCCCAGACGAATCAGGCCGTGCACAGCGACTCCACTGCCGTCGCCGCGGCGAAAGCGAGAATGCGTCGCGCTCGGGGACCCGGGAACGGGTCCGGGAGCAACCGGGACGGCGGTCAAGCCTCTTCAACCGGAACGGCTTTCCCCTCCCGCGGCAGCAAATGCAGCTGCACCATCGCCGCGAACCGGTCTCCCGGGTCGTCGAGATCGATTCCGCCGACCTCGGCGAGCCGGCGCAACCGGTACCGGAATGTGCTCGGATGCACGTACGCGGCGGCCGACGCGGCGCCGATGTCGCCGAAAGAATCGAGCCAGCACCGCAGCGTGTGCACGAGCTGAGATTGGTGTTTCGTGTCGTAGGCCAGCAGCCGCGCGATCGGCCCGGTCGCGACATCGCCGCGTGCCGCGCAAAGATCCGCCAATTCGAGCATCAACGCTTCGATGTGCACGTCCTCGGCGGTGGTCACTCGCTTTGTGCCGCCGTTGGTGAGCAACACGCGCAACGCGCGGTCGGCCCCGTCGCGGGACGCGCGCAGGCCCGAGCCGTCGAGCGCGAGCGGTCCGACGCCGATTGCGGCGGCGCCCCGGCGGCCGGTGCGTTCCAGGAAGGTCGACGCGACGCGCACCGAGCGTTCGCGGCAATCGCCTTGGTTCCCGGGCATCGGGACGATGCCGTACGCGACATCGCCGACAAGCGCTACCGCCGACCGGGGCTGGACGGCGCTGAGGTGCATAGCGAACGCGTCGGCGACTCGCTGGCGTTCCGCGACGAGCCAGAGGTCGTCGTCGGGGACCTCAAGGAGTCCCATGGCGAGCACGATGGTGGGTTGCCCCAGCAACCCGAGGCGCGCGATGGCTTCCGGCGCGCCGGAGCCGCCTTCGAGCGCGGTGCTGACCAGATCGGCCCGCAACCGGCGCTCGACATCGGCACCCGCGCGCAGTCGAAGCATATGCAGCGCAACGATCTTCGAGGCGTCGACCATTGCCGCGGTACGTTCTTCGCTAAGCTCATTGTGGACTGCGGCCCAGATCGAGCCGAGGACCTCGTCGCCGGCTCGGACCGCGACCGCGACTCGAGGCATGGCGATGTTCTCGTCGTAGCCGTCCGGGTAGACGTAAACCGGCCCGTGGTCCCGGTAAAGGCGTTCGAAAACGCCTTCCTTCTCCAGCTCGCGGGTGAACCGTTCGGGCACCTGACGGCCGAGAATCGTTTCGACGCGGGAAGGATCGGCCTCGTCCTGGCGGCCGGAGAACGCGAGCACGCGCGAGTTGCGGTCCTCAATGGTGACCGGCGCGTCCAGCAGCGCGGCGACCGCGTTGGCGAGCGCGAACAGATCGCCGGACGGCACCCCGCCGAGCGTCTGCGGGGAAACATCGCCGACGTCGTCCTCGGCGAGCAATGTGCGGAGCATCGCGGCGAGCTGCGTCCACGACGCCCCGCTGGCCAGCCCGAGCAGCGCGACTCCGGTGGAGTTGGCCGCCCGCACCAGTTCCGTCGACGCGGAGACCGGCGACCGCACGACCAGCGCGGCAGCCCCGCGTTCGCCGACGGTGCGCAGCAGCTTCGCGATTTCGTCGGATTCACGCACGCCGACCCCGAGGACGACCGCCTTGGCGGGGAACTCGGCGTCGTCGTGCGGATCGTGGATCACCACGCCGCCGAGTTGCCGCCGGGTGTCCCGCCCGACGGCGACCGGCTCGAGGAGCACGTCCCCGAGGGCTTCGAGGACGCGCCCCAGACTCGTGTGCGGCTTGCTCGGCACGGGTGTCAGCATTCCCCGAGGGTAGATCGAGCCTCGGTCGAACCGCGTGGTTCGATTCGGCTGAATCTACCCCCGGAATTCGTGCCAGGCTACGAACCGATCCACACCTTCGCGGTGGTCACCTCGTCGAGCAGCTCCGGAATCGGCACCACGCCGAGGCCCGGTCCGGTCGGCACCGGCAGGTGCCCGTCTGACAGCACGAACGGCTCGGTGATGTCGGTTTGGTAGAATCGGCTGGATGCCGAGGTGTCCCCGGGAAGAGTGAAGCCCGGCAGCGAGGCCAGCGCGACGTTCGCCGCCCGGCCGAGGCCGGTCTCGATCATCCCGCCGCACCACACCGGAACCGCGTGCGCCGTGCATACGTCGTGCACCCGCCGCGCTTCGAGGTAACCGCCGACCCGACCCGGCTTGATGTTCACGATCTGGACTGCGCCCAGCTTGATCGCGTCCGCCGCCGCGCGTGCCGACACGATCGATTCGTCCAGGCAGATCGGCGTCTTGATCCGGCGCGCCAGTTCGGCGTGGCCGAGGACGTCCTCCTCTTCCAGTGGCTGCTCGATCAGCAACAGGCCGAACGGATCGAGGCGGGCCAGCTGCGGCGCATCACCCAGGGTGTAGGCGGTGTTGGCGTCCACCTGCAGCAACACGTCCTCGCCGTAGCGTTCGCGGACCGCGCGCACCGGCTCGACGTCCCAGCCCGGTTCGATCTTCAGCTTGATCCGCACGTAGCCGTCGTCCAGATACCCGCCCACGACGTCGAGCAACTGCGGGATCGTGTCCATGATCCCGACCGAAACACCGCACGGCACGGTGTCCCGCACCGACCCCAGCTCGGCCGCGAAGGATCGCTCGCTCGCGCGGAGTTCGGCGTCGAGCACCGCCATCTCCAGCGCGCCCTTCGCCATCCGGTGGCCCTTGAACTGGGCCAGCAACGGCGTCACCTTCGCCGCGGTCACGTCCTCCGCGGCCAGCAGCGCCGGGACGAGGTAGTGGCGCAGCACGTGCTCGGCGCCGTCGTTGTATTCCGAGGAGTACAGCGGGCCGGCCATCGTCACGCACTCGCCCCAGCCCTCGCCCGCTGGCGTCACCGCCCGCAGCAGCAGGAGTTCGCGCACGGACTGGGTGCCGAACGAAGTCCGGAACGGGGCGACGAGCGGCATCTGCACCCGGCGCAGTTCCACACCGCTGAGTTTCACTGCTCCTCCTTGGAAATCACGTAAAAGCCGGCCCGGTCGAAGCCGGTCACCCGGCCCCCTGCGGACATCAGTCCGCCGAGCGTTTCGCGCAGCGCGGCCCGCCAATCGGCTGCTTTGCCGGGGTCGGTGCGGCGCAAGCCTTCGATGTCGGCCGGGACGGCGACGCGCACCACCGGGGCATCTGCCGAGCCCGTCGCCGGGCCGCCGTTGGCGTCCACCGAGAGCGCCACGGCAGCGCCCCGCTCGAGCGGCGCTTTCGCATCGGTCCGGATGGGCTCGCCGAAGGCGGCGGCCCGCACTGCCGTGCTGGCCAGGTCCCAGGACACCATCAGCCGGTCGGTGTCGCCCGAACCGTTGATGCCGTCCGCCATCGGGCCGTAGAAGTCGCGCAGGTACAGCACCGGGAGCGCACCGAGTTTGCCGAGGTTGAAATAGGCGTTGCGGCGCACCAGTGGATCGAACGTCCACTTGATCGCCGAGACGTCCTGCGTCAATACCCAGCCGCGCTGGTGCAATTTCAGCGCATACCCGATTCCGCGGCCCGCACCGGCCTTGGCAACTCCGGCGATGTGACTGTGCAGACTGCCTTTTCCGGGATGGCCGAAAAATCCGACGCACGCGCCGAGCAGCTCGCCGCCGGCAAACGCGCCAGCCACGTAATTCCCGGCAGCCGACAGCGCGCGCAGCAGCTCCGTGGTCACCGGCCGGGCCGATCCCCAGATCGTCTCGAAGAGCATTCCCACCGCGGTCAGTTCGGCGATCTCGGTAATCTCCCGTACCTCGACCCCCGACGCGGCGGCCGCCGCCCGCGCGGCCGCGACCGCCTCGTCGCAGGTCGCCGATGTGACCTGCCGTTCCGTGTTCATCGCAAGATTCGTCACGGGATGATCCTTTCCCGGCTTGCCCCGGAGAGTCACCGTCGGGCTCGACCAGAATTGTCCGCCGGATTCGCCAGAATCGACGGACTACCCTTCGCCAAAACGTTTTCCACCAGCGCGAACAGCAATGTGGTCCGCCACGGCAATTCTTCGATCAAGACATGTTCGTGGTCCGCGTGTGCCCCGCCGCCGACCGCGCCGAGACCGTCGAGAGTCGGCACTCCCAGACCCGCGGTGTAGTTGCCGTCCGAAGCACCGCCGACGGCCGCCTCGGTCAGCCTCCGCAGCCCCATTTCCGCGGACAATTCCTGCGCCAGCCCGAACAACGCGGCCGAAGAAGCGGCATCCAGCGGCGGACGGTTGATCCCGCCGCTGATCCGCACCTGCGCGTCCGCCAGCACCGGCTGCAACGCCCGCAACGCCTGGTCGACGCGGAGCTGTTCCTCCGCGTCCCACACCCGCACGTCGACCTCGACCGAGGCCGCCGCCGGCACGGTATTGACCGTCGTGCCAGCCGAAAGCACTGTCGGCACCACGCTGGTCCCGCGCTCTGGATCGGCGAGCGCGGCGACCGCGAGCACCTGGTGCACGATCTCGATCCCGGCATTGATCCCCTTCTCCGGTTCGAGCCCGGCGTGCGCGGCGCGGCCGGTTACCTCGATCCGGTAGTGGGAAACGCCTTTGCGCCGGGTCTTGATTGCGCCGCCGTCCGCCGAAGCCTCCAGCACGAACGTCGCCTCGCAGCCGCGCGCCTCTTCCTCGATCAGCGCTCGCGACGACGGCGAGCCCAGCTCCTCGTCGCCAGTGACCAAAATGGACAATCCGGTCCGGCGCGGCAATGCCGCGGCCGCATGCAGCGCCATCACGACGCCCGCCTTCATGTCGAAGCAGCCCGGCCCCCGCAAGACCCCGTCCGCCACGGAAAACGGGTGCGTTTCCAGGGAACCCACCGGCCAGACCGTGTCGTGGTGGCCGAGCAGCAGCACGCGCGCCGGGCCGTCGCCGAACCGCCAGCGCAGATGCGTCCGGCCGTCGAGGACGATCCGCTCCGGCTCCACGCCGAGCAACGCCTTGCCGAGGTCCGCCAGCACCTCAGCGCTGTGCGCCACCGCGTCGAGGTCGTACGACGGGGATTCGCAGCACACCAACGTTTCGATGTCGGTGAGCAAAGCTTCCAAGCTGAATTCCATCATCGTGGCTCCCCCCGCAGCGGCCGGCCAGGGTATGCGTCGGTGAGCAGCTGCCCGTCGCGGACCACCGGGGTGCCCGCGACGAACAGGTGCCGGACGCCGACCGCGGGCCGGGTCGAATCGAAGTACGTGGCCGTGTCGGTGATGGTGACGGGGTCGAGGACGACGATGTCCGCGTCCGCGCCGACGTTCAGCCTGCCCTTGGTCCGCGCGCCGGGCGCGACCTCGTCGAGCACCCGCGCGGGCAAGTAGGAGCAGCGCCGGAACGCCTCCAGCCAGGTCCAGACCCCGGCCTCGCGCACCATCAACCGCAGCGACTTGGAGAACGTGCCCGCCGTGCGCGGGTGCGTTGCACCGCCAGGGGGCAGCGGCCATTCGGTGGATTCGTTGCCGGCGTTTCGCCAGTACACCGGCATGGCGTCGCTCGCGACGATCGAATCCGGGAAGGCGAGCGTCTGGTGCAGCAGGGCCCGGTCCTTCGGGTTCTCCTCGTCGAGGAACTCAAGGATGCACGGCGCACCCGGGTCCTCGGCACGGACCTGCAGCAGCCGGGCCTCGTCGGCGATCCGCTCGCCGGTCTCCAGCATCAGCACGCGCGTCGGGTCGAGGCCCTTCATCTTGAGCCGCTCGGGCGAAAGGAAGGCCGCGCCGATGCCGGTGCTGCCCGCACCGTAGGGATAGGCCTCGACCGTCACCCGCGACCCGGCGGAACGGCCCGACTCCAGCGCGGCGAGCACCCGGTCGACGTGCCGTCCGGACGTGCTGTTGACGTGACAGTGGTGCATCGCGGCACCGGTCTCGGCCGCGACGATCGCGATCTCCTGCGACCCGTCGACCGGCGTGGCCGGGTCCATCTCGACCAGCTCGCGGACGTGCGTGTAGGTGGGCGCTTCGGCCTGCTTGGCCAGCTTCGCCAACGCCAGGAACTCGGCCGGATCGCTGGCCGGGGCGTACCCGAGCAGCACGCCGACGCCAAGCGCGCCCGCCGCCAGCTCACCCTCCACAAGGGACAGCCAGGCGGCCAGTTCGACCTTCGACGAGGACCGCTGCCAGGCCGGATTGCCGAGCACGGCGAGACCGGTGTTGATGTTCGCGTCCGGTTCGATGCCGGCGAGCACCTTGGCCCGCGCGGCACCCCAGGAGGCCGAGAAGCCGTAGTGCAGCGGGCGTCCCGCCGCGGCCGCCTCGGCGTAGGCCCGTTCGACGGGCATCATCCCGGCTTCCAGATCGAGCGCCGTCGTGACGCCGTCCATCGCCTGCAGCCGCTGGCCTGCGATGGAGTGCACGTGGCTGTGCAGATCTATGAACCCGGGTCCGACGATGTACCCGGCGACATCAATTTCGACCTGGTCGTCGGCAGCCGGCAGCCCTGGTCCGACGGCGATGACCTCGCCGTCGGAGACCAGCACGTCAGCCGTGCCGTCAAATCCCGTAGCCGGGTCGATGACGCGACCGCCCCGCAACAGTGTCCGCATGCTTCGCCTCCTAGCCTCGCTGCTGGCGACCCTAGGAGGTTTGCCGGCCGGTCCGTTCGTCTCGCGCGAGGAATCCGGGACGGCAGATCCATCCGAGTACACGAACCTGAACGCCTCGACCGGTCCGCCGGCGGCGGTGGCCCCGGCCGCTGGTACGGGTTACCGCCGAAGCCAGTCCACCGCCTGGGCGGCGGCGAACCCGATGAAGGCGTCACGCTCGGGAACTCTTGATCGGGCATCGACGGCCCTGGTGAAGACACCGACTGCGTACCGGCCGCCGTCCGGGTACTCCACCACGCCGATCTCGTTTCGCAGCGAGGGCAGCGTTCCGGTCTTGCCGCTGACCTTGACGTCGTCGTCCGCGAAGCCGGAACGCAGCCGGTGCGGCCACACCTGCAGTTCCAGCCAGCGCCGGACGTCTGCGCACGCCGCCGCGGGCGCTGCTTCATCACGCCATATCAGGCCCAGCAACCGGGTGCTTTCCGCGGCGGTGGTCCGGCAGGTCTCTTCGGGTGACAACGCACGCAGCTTGGCGAGTTGTTCCGCCGGCAACGCGGCCAGGATCCTTTCGTCGTCCTGGTAGTCGATCCCGAGGTCCTCGCCGATCGTGCGCAACAGTTCCCCGCAGTCGTGGGGGACAGCCGTGTGCGGGAGGCTGAGCCGCCGCAGCGTCTTGGCGACCGCGGCCTTTCCCACCTTCCCGAGGATCAGGTCTGTGGCGACGTTGTCGCTGATGCCGATCATCAGGACGGCCAGGTCGTACCAGGACATCGTGACGTCGTGGCGGAACGTCGCAAGGCCGTACGGGCTGGCGGTCGGATGTCCCGGTGCCACCGCGATCCGCTCGGCGAGGTCGAATTCACCGGCGGCCGCCTGCCGGGCAAGTTCCACTGCCACGGGAACCTTGAACACGGACGCGGTGACCACCGGCTCCTCGGCGTCGATACCCATCTGTCGCGGGCCGTCCAGATCGGCAGCGTGCAGCCAGACCTGGACACCGACTTCCGCCGCTCGGGCGGTGATTGTCGCGACCAGCTCCGATTCGGTGACCATGGGGTGATCCCTTCTGGTTGTCCGGTGGACTTTCTGTCCACACTGGATTTGTTCGCTGGTGCGCCGACCGACTACTTGGTGCCGGTCGACGGGAAGTTGAACTGATCGGCTCGCTGTGGGACCCAGAACGCGAGTACCGCGGTGAGTAGCGTGGTGCCGATCAGGAAGCCGAACGCCGCGGTGTAGGAGAACGCGTCCGCCAGCCAGCCCATCGCCAGCGGCGCGATTACTCCGGCGACCTGGCCGCCGAAGTTCGTCATCCCGGAACCGAGTCCGGCCACCGCCGTGGGAAGCACCCGCAGCGGAAGGCCGAAGACGCACATCGTCGCCATTCCGAACACTCCGACGGCCAACGTCTCGTAGACCGTGAATGTCGCCGCGCTGCCCGCCGACACCATCAGGGCGAGCAGGACCGCGGTCACCGTCGCGATGGACACCAGATACCACCTGGCCTTGTCATGGAAGTACCGGTCGAACAGCCAGCCGCCGAAGATGGTCGTCGCGAAGCCCACCAGACTCGGGATCGCCGACAGCACGCCGGTCTCGTTCAGCGACAAGTGTCTGGCCTCGAGCAGATAGCTGGGCACCCAGGTGACGAGGCCGTAGCTGAGCATGTTCATCGCGCAGAACAGCACCGCGAACTTCCACACGCCCGGGGACTTCAGCACTTGCGCACGCGAGACTTCGGGCGTCGTCACCGCCGTTTGCGGCAGTCGGCTGAGCCGGTCCGGCAACGCCTTGGGCAGGAGCGCCCACAGCCCGATGCCGATGGCCGCGCCACAACCCGCCATCCAAAGGAAGGTCTGCCTCCAGCCGATGGCTGTCAGCAGTGGGGCGACGAGCAGGGGTGCAAGGCCGGCGATCCCGCTGGCGGACAACATCACACTCGTGGCGGTCCCCCGTCTCTCCGGTGTCGTCCGTTCCGCGATGGCTTTGAACGACGCCGCCGGGAAGGCGCCCTGACAAGCACCGAACAGGCCACGGAACAGCAGGAGCAGACCGAAGGTGCCGGCCATCCCGGTCAAAGCGGTGAACAACGACCACAGCACAAGCGTGATCAGCATCGGTTTGCGAGAGCCATACCGATCGGCCAGGTAGCCAGCCGGTATCTGGCAGATCATGTAGACCAGCGCGAAGACGGTGACCAGCGAGCCCTGCGCGGTCTTGCCGAGATGGAACTCCTCTCCGATCGACGGCAGAGCCATGCTGATGGAGAACCGGTCGATGTAGTCGATCGACCAGGCGCACAGCATGACCACCATCGTGATCGTTGCTGTCCGGTTGACCCGCTCAGATGTCCAGGTGTCCTCGGTGACCACCGCGGTCATGGTTACCTCCGTACCGCTGCGTCGGGGTTGATGGCCCATCCTGGACATCAGGCGACGCAGCCGATTCGTGGAGTTCCACGAATCTTCAGGTGGTGTTTGAGCGGTGCGGACGTATGTTGACTCGTTGCGGTGCTTCTACTCATGGTGCCGGGCGGGTGGAGCCGGAGTTGCAGCATCGCCGCGAACCGCTCGCCAGGGTCGTCGAGGTTGATCTCACCGACCTCTGCGACCCGGCGCAGTCGGTACCGGAAGGTGTTGGGGTGCACGTCCGCCGTGGCGGACGCGGCACCAACGTCACCGAAAGCGTCCAGCCAGCACGACAGCGTGTGGACGAGCTGGGAATGGTGCCGGGCGTCATAGTCGAGCAGACGGGCGACGGGCCCGGTCGCCACGTCCCCGCGCGCGGCGGCCAGATCGGCGAGATCCAGCATGAGCGCATCGATGTGGACGTCCTCCGCCGTGGCCACCCGCCGGGCGCCCCCGTGGGCGAGCAGCACCCGCATCGCCCGGTCCGCGCCGTCGCGCGAGCTGCTGAGTCCGGAGCCGTCGAGTTGCGGGCGGGCCGATTCCGATCGCCGCATCCACGCGCTGCCCGGTGCGCTCCAAGAGGCGTTGATGCCCCTATGGATGTCAAGTAGCGGTTGCGGCACGTGCGCGGCTGGCTGCGGGGTTCGGAGTGGCGATGAGCCGGTAGACCTCCCGTGCGATGTAGCGCTTGAGGCAGCGGATGACTTCTCGGCGCGTCTTGCCCTCGGCAAGGCGTTGCTGCAGGTAGTTCCGGGTGCGGTCGTCCCAGCGCAGGCGGCTGAGGACGATCCGGTAGAGGGCGGCGTTGGCCTGGCGGTCGCCGCCGCGGTTGAGTCTGCGGCGCTGGGTCTTGCCGGAGGACGCTTCGACCGGGCTGGTGCCGCACAAGGCTGCGAAAGACGCCTCGCTGGTGAGGCGTTCGGGGTTGTCACCTGCGGTGATGAGCAGGGCTGCGGCGCTGTCCGGGCCGGCGCCGCGTACGTCGAGCAGACCGGGCGTACTCGCCTTGACGGCCTCGGCTATCCGCTGGTTCAGTTCGTCGATCTCTTCGGTCAGGTGCTGGATTCGGCGGGCCAGCAGACGCAGGGTGTGCCGGGCAGCTGTAGCAGGCCCGGTCGCGTCCAGAGCTTCCAGTGCGGCGCACCGCTTGATCAGGTGCGGGTTGGTCAGGCTGGCCAGGGCCTCGCGCAGGGCGGAGTCGGCGCAGACCAGGACGCTCTTGAGCTGGTTGATGGCCTGGGTGCGGGATTTGATCGCGGATCCCTTGGCGAGTTTGAACAGCCGCAGCATCTCCACCGGGCCGTCGCTCGTCTTGGCCGTGGCGGTGGCGCGTCCGGACAGCACGGCGCGGGCGGCGGCCTCGGCGTCGACGGCGTCGGTCTTGCCGTGGGCCGCTGAGCGAGGATCAGCAGGAGCGTTATCGCTCAACTGCTTCCGAGTCGAATGCTGTCGTGGAGGGATGCCAGCAACGTTTCGTTCCGCTGGCGCGTCAGGCGCTGGACGAGTTGATGAACGACGTCGATTAGCGCATGCGCATCCCAACGGTCGAGCGGCCCAAGTGTCGGCGATAAAGCTATCTCGGTGGGTTCAGGAGGGCATCGATCTGTCTGGCTGTGGCCGTGATGGTCGTGCTGAGCCATGTGCGGCTGGTGCCTCGAAGGGGCGCCTGCATCGGGAAGCGGCGGTGGAATTCGGCGATGGCCTGTGCGACAACGAGGAGGTCGTCACTGAGGATGGACCGTCTCCAACGGGCCGATGAGAACAGGCTGATCAGCGTGACGTGTTCGGGGTATCCGGCAGCGATCAGCCAGGGGGCCGCCTTGTCCGGTTCGACGGTTGGTCCCTTGACCCGGACCAAGTCGTGGAGCAGTTCGGCTCGGTGGACGAGCCGGTAGTGGCGGTGGGCCAGACCGCTCCAGAGCTTGCCGGTGGCGTCCTGGCAGATACCGGTGACGGTCGGGCCGTAGCGCCGCCGCAGCCGCCAGGGCATCCGCTGGGGTGGACGCCCCCTCAACGCCGCAGCCTGACCGACCGCGAACCGCAGCCCCGGAGTACCGAAAGGGACAAGTTCACGAGAAGGACAGCGACAGAAGGACGACTCAGGAGGCGGACGGCTCGATCTCCCCCGCAAAGACGATGACCTGGTCGATGAGGCTCCGCCGCAGATGGACGACGTCCGTTCCCGCCAGGCGGGGGCCTCCATCCGGCGTGGTGAAGACCCACTGGTACCGGGCCCACTCGTCAGGCATGTCCACCGCTGAGCAGCGCACCATCGTGCCGGTCCCCGCCGGGTGGCGCCGGATGTCCAGCACGAACCGCTCGACCGCGCCGATTCCTTCGCTGCGACCCAACGGCCCCCAGAAGACCACGTCTGAGGTCAGGGCCTGGGAGAGCAGGGCAGTCACATAGCTGTCGTCCGAGGCGTTAAACGCGGAGATGAACGTGTCGATCGCGGAGCGTGCCGTCTCTTCCTGCATGCCCCAGTAATACCAGCCGTTGCGCGTGCGCTCGTCCCGCGAGCCGCCTTCCGATCACGGTGGACCATCCCGGTCACAGCACTAGCCGTTGGTGGCCTTGGTCGCCGGCGGCTGTGCAGCTGCCTGGGCGGCTGAACGCTCACGGCGCTTCTGCCTCGTTCCGCTGCCCGGCTTGTCCTGTGCTGCCCAGTCGGGCTCCGGGCCGGGATCTTTCGCGGAAATCTTTGTCACTTCCAGACCAGCCGCCCGCCCGCGTGTGTGCTGCCCGGTATCGCACGTCAGTAGCCGCACCTCGCGGGCGGCCATCGACTGGATGGCGACGGCCCTGTCGATGATCTCGTCATCGGCGATGGGCAGGCGTATGTGGCCGGGCGGATCCAGGACGATTTCGACGCTTACCCGGCCGCGGATTTCACCGGTCTCCGGGGAGAATCCGCCGCGGTGCCATGTATTGGAGGTCCGTCCGTCCAAGAGTTCGTCCAGGAGGCCCAGGGTGTGCGACGCGCGCCAGCGGCCTTTCTCCTTGCCGGACTCCTTCAGGCCATCGAGTTCATCGACAACCGTGATCGGAAAGAGCAGGCGAATATCTTCGTGTTCCCGTAGGTCGAGGACCTGGTGCAGATCGGCGTCGGCGAGCTTGTCAGGGTTGTGGCAGTAGAAGCTGGAGTCGGCGACCACGAACCTCTCCGGCGCGCTCCACCGGTCCATCTGCGCCCTCAGCGCTTCCCCTGCGGCCTGGAGAGCTTGCACTCGCTCCGTGAGTTCGAGGTTCACCAGCCCGTTGACCAGACGTTTCTGGGCGCCTTCGGCAAGGGTGCCGCAACTGCTGAGAAGCGCTTGGTACCGGCGGGTGAGTATGAGGCGGTCGATGCCCTGGCGATACACGAGGAACGCCTCATCCAGGGCCTGGCCGAGCTACTCGAAGCCTCCCTCACCCGTCTCGGCCGCCGCCCCGCCCTCACCGCCACCGACCTGAGCCGGCTGCTGGTCTCACTCGTCGAAGGCATGGCCGCCCTACAGATCAGCCAGGGCATCCGGCCCGGCGCCCAGGACCTGCCCAAACGCGTCACCCCACGCATCCTGCAGGCCCTCACCGAAACCCTCGACTGACGGCGAGCCAGTGGGGCGTGTAAGCGATCTGGCTCTTCCAAGATTTTCGTAACCGACCTGTGCTTCAACGCGCCCCTGATGCGGCTGCGTTGACCATGCCAGCGTGGTGGTGTGTGTTGTCACGCTGGAGAAGTTGCTGCCGCAGCTGGCCACAGTGCAGGTCGAACGGATGGAGACATCCGGAGGTCTGCTGCGGATCACTGCCGAACTACTAGCTAGTTGCGATGTGTCGGGTTCATCTCGGTGAGCTGGTGGCAGTGACGGTTGATCAGGTGGGCGTCTTCTTGCAGGTCTCTGGCTTATGGCGACGGCTGGCTGCTGACACGAGGTGGTGCTTTGCGTCTCGGTGGCTGACGTGGAGCGGTGCATTTACAGGTGGCTCACTGTCATGAAGGCGGTACATCGCAGGAGGGCATCGACGCCTGGCAGGGCAAGGGCTGCGCCTGTGGACCCGCGGGACCCGCGCCGACACTGACCGCACCAACCACCACCGCGACGGCAAGTACCCGCGGCACCAACAACGACACGTGCTGCTTCACCGACAAGACAGGGGCGACGACATGAATGCGTGGGTTTGGTTAGCACTGGCTCTCTTCACCGGGTGGGCGGTGACCGCGTTCGGGATCCGGGCGGCGATCCAGGCCCGCCGGACCGGAGACGCAGGATTCCGCGGAATCTCCGGGCGTCCCGGGTCCGCCTCCTGGTGGGCGGGCGTCCTGTTCGTCCTCGCGCTCCTCGGCGGTGCGGCGGCCCCGCTCGCGGCCCTCGCAGGTCTGCCGGACCTTTCCGGCACAGGGGCATTGGTGTGGCGCTGGGCAGGGCTGGTGATCACCGTCGGCGGGATCGCCATTACGCTGGCAGCACAGAGCGCGATGGGCGCCTCGTGGCGGGTGGGAGTCGACGCCGGCGAGCAAACCGCGCTGGTCACCTCCGGGACGTTCGCGAGCGTGCGCAACCCAGTGTTCACCGCAATGACCGTGACCGCCGCCGGACTGGCGCTGATGGTGCCGAACGCGGTCGCCGTCCTCGCTCTGACCGCCCTCGTCGCAGCGATCCAGCTGCAGGTTCGGATCGTCGAAGAGCCCTACCTCCATGCCACGCACGGCGCGGCGTACACCGACTACACGGCCCGGGCCGGGCGGTTCCTGCCCGGTATCGGCCGCCGCACCGGCTGACCCGGCAAAGCCGACGCGGGGCCCCGCGACGCCACCGCCGGGTACACCGCCACAGCACTCAACTGATCGTCCGCCGCGGTGTCCCAAACCGACAGGCGGTTCGGGACTTCGGGGGTCGTTGTTGTCGACCTTCGGAGAGCTGTTGTGGCGGTCGAGTTCCTGTCGGATGAGCAGGCAGCCAGATATAGGGCAACGCGGCCCGCCTGTCGCCGTTCGTGCGGCACTACATCAACTACTACTTCTCCCTGCCAGACCTGCCAGACCTGCCCGCCGGCCTGCGGCCCCTGCGCGCCCCGGACGCGGTGGACAAGGAGTAGGTCAGTGGCTGCGGGGCGCGTACATGATCACGGCCATCCCTGCGAGGCACACCAGAGCGCCGATGACGTCGAAGCGGTCGGGGCGGTAGCCGTCGGCGACCATGCCCCAGGCGATCGACCCGGCCACGAAGATCCCGCCGTACGCGGCGAGGATGCGGCCGAAGTTGTCGTCGGACTGAAACGTCGCCACCACCCCATACAGGCCGAGGGCGATGGCGATGGCGCCGGCGCCGATCCAGATCCAGCCCTTGTGCTCGCGGATGCCCTGCCACACCAGCCAGGCACCGCCGATCTCGAAGAGGGCGGCGACGACGAACAGGGCAACGGAACGAGCGACAGTCATACCGGCTACCCCTACCGACGGCCCGCGCCCGTGATCTTCAGCGGGTCGGCGGACCGCTGGCAGCCGCACCCGTCCTCACCTGCGGTCTTCGGCGAGCAGGAGCAGGACGGGCGGCGCTGGCCAAGCCACCAGCTACCGGCGGCGAACACGGCCAGGACGACGGCGAGGGCGGGCAGCCAGCCCACCACCGCTCCGGCCCCGGCGCCGACTACGCCCGCCGTGATCAGGACGGGCAGCGCGCAGCACGCCACACATGCCAGCGCGGCCAGGCCCCCGAGCGCCTTCGGGGTGCGGTGGGGGCGGGGGTCAGCAGCAGGGTCCGGCATGGCGGTTCTCCTCGGCGAGGTCGGTGAAGGGGATGGGGCAGCAGGCGCTGGACGCGCAGACGGTCAGGTCGTCGCAGCCCGCGTCGACGGCGGCGGCCAGGGCGGTGCGGATGGTGGTCAGGTCGGCGATCTTCGCGTCGACCTCGGCGAGCTTGGCCGCGGCGTGGTCCTGGAGTCCCGCCATAGGGCGGCCGTGCCGATGGCGGCCGGCCTCCAGGAGTTCGGCGACCTCCTCCAGCGTGAACCCGAGCCGCTGGGCGGCCTTGATCACCCGCAGCGCGGTTACCGCGTTCTCGCCGTAGAGGCGGTGACCGCCGGTGCTGCGTTCCGGCTCGGCCAGCAGGCCGCGCCGCTCGTAGTAGCGCAGCGTCTGGATGTTCACCCCGGCCGCCTCGGCGACCTGTCCGCTGCGCAGGCCCGTGCTCACCGATGCTCTCCGGTGGCAGCGGTCCGTGCGGCCAGTGCGTCCAGGACCGCCGCGTGCGCCTCGTCCACCGAGATGTCCAGACGGATCAGGTCATCGCCGGAGGTGGTTGTGAAGGTGAAGAAGGAGCAGCACCCGCTCTCGCGCTCCACCAGGTCACGGACCCGGTCCTCAACACCCTCTCCGCTTGCCAGTTCAAGGCGCAGGTGGAGCGGCTGCATCCGGGACAGCGAGGTCAGCCGCTCGGAGAACAGCGCATCCCACTCGGCGACCCGCAGGGGGCGCTCCTTGGTGGGTAACGTGCAGGACTGCGGCACCCACGCCAGATCACTCATCGCGCTCACTCCCGTCGTCACGTCCCCGTGGTGGGGACACGTCCGACGGTAAACCTGTACCCAGGTACCGATTGCAAGCCGGTCCCCGACGCATCAGCGCCGGGCGTCCCCGGGGCGAGCAGGCTGGTGAGTTCCGCGATGGCCTCCAGGGAGGGGCTTGTGTAGCCAGGGCAGGAACCCCGATTCGGCGTTAGCACGACACCTGTGCCACTCGATCGCACGGCACTGAGCTGCACAAGCCTCCCGCCCCTTGCTCATGCAACGGCTCTGTCAGGTTGCCGAAGGGGCGTGGGAGGCTCTTGATGGTGATCGTTGCGGGAGGGGCCGGTCGTGGAGTCCGAGGTGTCGCCGTCGTACAAGGGGTATCGGTTCCCGGCCGAGGTGATCGGTCACGCGGTGTGGTTGTATCACCGTTTCCCACTCTCGTATCGGGAGGTCGAGGAGCTCTTGTTCGAGCGGGGCATTACGGTCTCGTACGAGACGGTCCGTGCCTGGTGCGCGACGTTCGGCCCCGCCTACGCCCGGAACCTGCGTCGCCGCCGGCCCGGCCCGGGCGACAAGTGGCACATGGACGAGGTGTTCATCAAAGTCAACGGGAAGAGGCGGTATCTCTGGCGGGCCGTCGACCAGGACGGCAACGTCCTGGACATTTGGGTGCAGAGCAAGCGTGATGGCCGGGCTGCGAAACGCTTCTTCCGCAAGCTGCTGAAGGATCTTGAGTACGTACCCCGTGTACTCGTCACGGACAAGCTCCGCAGCTACGGCGTCGCCCACCGCGAGGTCATGCCCTCGGTGGAGCACCGCAGCTCGAAGTACTTGAACAACCGTGCAGAGAACAGCCATCAGCCCACGAGGCAGCGCGAGAGGGCTATGAAGAACTTCCGCTCAACGGGTGCGGCGCAGAGATTCCTCGCCGCGTTCTCAAGGATCTCGACACTCTTCCGGCCCCGCCGGCATCTGATCACAGCGAGTGACTACCGTGCCGAGATGACCGAACGATTCCGCCTCTGGAAGACCGTCACCGGCGCGGCCGCGCACACCTGAGCACCGTGCACGGCACGGCACCCGAGCGCCATCAGTACGCCACAACTCACCTGCTACACACGCAACTTGACAAGGCCCCCACGGCCTCGCCCCCGACCTGCGCACCCGACTCGGCCTGGCCCATGGCATCCCGCGGGCCAGCACCCTGGGGCGATTGCTCGCCCGCCTCGACGGCGACGCCCTGGACGCCGCGGTCGGCGCCTGGCTGGAGCAGCAGACCACCGAGCCGGAACCGACCCCCGGGCCGCTGCGCGCCGTCGCGGTCGACGGCAAGACGCTGCGCGGTTCGCGCACCGCCACCCGAGCGGCCGTCCACCTGGTGGCCGCCGTCGTGCACGGCGAGCGCACCCTCGTCGCCCAGCGCCAAGTCTCGGCCAAGAGCGGCGAGATCACCGTCTTCAAGCCGCTGCTCGCAGGCCTGGACTTGGACGGCACGGTGGTCACCTTCGACGCCCTGCACACCCAGCACGACCACTCGCTTGTACGCCTGCCCACACCCCGGTGGCAGGGTGCAGAGGACACCACAAGAAATACGACAGAGGGTGTCGGGTTTTGTGGAGACAGTGGGGGCGCCGGTCGGTGTCGTGGTGGCGCGGGCCGGGACGACGGACAGACAAGGACCCTCATGCGCGAAACACCCGACGACCTGCACCGGCTCCAAGCCCTCCTCGACGCCTCGCTCTCGCGCTCCACGGCGCACCTGCGGTCGATCATCAGCAGCGAGCGCACGCTCACTGCCGAGCAACTCACTCGCGTGCTCACCGGCATGTGCACGCTTGCGCTGTCCACCGTGACGGCGAAGGGCGAGCCGCGGATCAGCGGCGTGGACGGGCACTTCCTGCACGGAAAGTGGCACTTCGGCACCGCGCGCGTCGCCGCCAAAGCCCGGCACCTCGCCGCCCGGCCCGCCGTCAGCGCCGCGCACATGCGCGGGGAGGACCTGGGCGTGTTCACACACGGCACCGCGGAGGTCCTCAACCCCCACTGCGGCGAGCCGGCCGCCGACTGGCCGGACCTGCTCGCGTACTTCCGGGACTTCTACGGCGACGACGCCTTCGACTGGGACAACGACGTGGTCTTCTACCGGCTGCACCCGCAGTGGATGGCCGTGTTCGCCCCCGACCTCGCCAAGCTCGGCGGGAAGGCGGACGAGGCGTGACCCCGCCCGTACCGGACACGCGCATGCCGGCCCCACACGCTGCCGGGGCCGGCAAGACGCGCGACACCATCGACGTCGTGGGCGCCCGCACCAACAATCTGCGCAACGTGTCCATCAGCATCCCCAAAGGCCGACTCGTCGCCTTTACCGGCGTCAGCGGCAGCGGCAAAACCTCACTCGCCATCGACACCCTGCACAGCGAGGCCCAACTGCGGTACCTGGAGGGCCTTTCGCCGTTCGTACGCCAGTACATCACCCAGCGCAACCGCCCCAAGGTCGACCGCATTCTCGGCCTCGGCGCCACGCTCGCGGTCGACCAGCGCCGCCTGAACCGCAACCCCCGCTCCACTGTCGCCACCATCACAGGGATCGACGGGCACCTCGGCCTGCTCTACTCGCGCCTCCCGCGGATCGGCTCGGACACGAACACGGACCCGGCCGCGGACGCCGGCGCCGGTCCCCTGACCACCGCGCACTTCGACCGCCACACCCCCGAAGGCAGCTGCCCGGACTGCCACGGCGCCGGCGGACGCTGGCAGGCCCAGGAAGACCTCGTCATCACCCGCCCGGACCTCCCCCTCTTCGAGGGCGCCTCCCCCTGGTACGCCAAATGGCGGTCCGGAGAGCACATGTTCGTCCCCGCACTCGCCGCCAAACGTGGCGTGGACCTTGGCCGGCCCTGGCAGTCGCTGCCCACGGCGTTCCGGCACGACGTCCTGTACGGCACCGGCGACGAGGCGGTCGAGGCCACCGTCGACATTCCGAACAAGAACGAGACGGCTCGTATGACCTACACCTCCAGCCAACCGCTGCGCGGCGCGCTTGCCGAGGTGGAACGGGTGTTCGTCAACGCCCGGACGGCCGACGCCAAGCAGCGCTACCTGCCGTATATGCGCAAGCAGCCCTGCGGCCCCTGTCACGGCAGCGGATTCGATCGGGTCGCCCGGTCCGTACGTCTCGGCGGCCTGACCTACCCCGATCTGCTGGACGTGGACGTGCGCGAGGTCCGCCGCTGGGCCGGGCACGTCGCCGACTCCCTCGACGCCCGGCAGCGCACCGTCGGCGAGCCCCTGCTGCAGGACCTCGGACGCCGGCTCCGCCTCCTGGACCGGCTCGGCCTGGCCCACCTTCAGCTGTCCCGCAGCGCCGCCACACTGTCCGGCGGCGAGTTGCAGCGCACCCGGCTCGTCGCTCAGCTCGGCACCGAGCTGAGCGACGTCATCTTCGTCCTGGACGAACCCGGCGCCGGGCTGCACCCGGCGGACAAGAAGCACCTCCTCGACATCGCCCTGGAGTTGCGCGAAGCCGGCAACACCGTCCTCCTCGTCGAACACGACCCCGAACTGATCGCCCGCGCCGACTGGATCGTCGATATGGGACCCGGCGCGGGCTGCCTCGGCGGCGAGGTCCTGGTCTCTGGTTCACCCGCCCTGGCCGCCGCCGATCCCGCCTCGGCCACTGGCCGCTACCTGGCCGGCAACGGGCCGCGGCTGCGCCGTACCCCCCGCCCGGTCCGCGATGACGCCGACTGGGTGGAACTGCATGGCCTACGCGCCCACAACGCGGCCGCGGAGCTGCTGCGCCTCCCTGCCGGGCGGCTCACCTGCCTGACCGGGGTCAGCGGCAGCGGCAAGAGCAGCGTCCTGGGCGCACTCGCCGCGGGCGCGGCGGCCGCCCTCAAAGGCACGGCCGCCGACACCGTGCGCGCGGTGACCGGACTCGACGGATTCGGCTGGGTCGCCGTGGTCGACCAGGAACCCCTCGGGCGCACGCCGCGGTCCAACCCGGCCACGTACAGCAAGGCGTTCGACATCGTCCGCAAACTGTTCGCCGCCACCGACACGGCACGGGCGCGAGGCGTCGACGCCTCCTGGTTCAGCTTCAACACCACCGGCGGCCGCTGCGAGACCTGCACCGGCTACGGCCGCAGGCTCGTCGACATGCACTTCCTCCCCGACATGTGGGTGGTGTGCGACACGTGCGACGGCCGGCGCTACGGGCCCGAGGCCCTGGAGGTCACCTACCTGGGGCTGACCGTCGACCAGGTGCTGGACCTCACCGTCGCCGAGGCCGGGGATACCTTCACCGAACCCCGGCAGCTCGCGGAGACCCTCGCTGCGCTCGACCGGGTCGGGCTCGGCTACCTCAGACTCGGCCAGAGCGCCACCGAGCTATCCGGCGGCGAGGCCCAGCGCCTCAAACTCGCGTCCGCGATCCAGCGCGGCGCGGCGAGCCGCAAGGCCGGCCTCGTCGTCCTCGACGAACCCGTCTCGGGCCTGCACCCGTCCGACATCCAGCGAGTCGTCGACGCGCTCGACATGCTGCTCGACTCCGGCAACACCGTCGTCGTGGCCGAACACGACATCCCCGTCGCCGCGTCCGCGGACTGGGTGATCGACCTCGGACCGGGAGCCGGCCCCAACGGAGGCGCGGTGGTCGCGCAGGGCACCCCCGACAGCGTCGCCGGCGCGGACACTCCCACCGCCGGATACCTCCGCCGGTACTCGGCCGGCCTGCCGCTCCTGGACGCCTCGGAGGACGCACGGCGCTGACGTACGGCGTGCCGAGCGACCGGCAGGGTCGCATGCGTGGTCCGCGGCGGCTGTCCTTTCGCCACGGGCCACGCATGGCTTGCCCCGGGACCAGGGCAAGCCCGAGCCGCTGCGCCACACAGGCAGAACAGGAAGGCCGCGGCCGGCCCCGGCGTCGCCGGTCTCGGGTTCGGGGAACGTGCCCGCCGCGAGCATGACCCTGATGGCGTGATCATCTGGCTTATGGGGTCGTGGGAGGGACTGTCCGTGGACTCGCCGTCGTACCGGGGTTTTCGGTTTCCTCCGGAGGTCATCTCCCACTGCGTGTGGCTGTACCACCGGTTCGCTCTGAGTTTGCGTGACATCGAGGAGTTGATGCTCGAGCGTGGTATCGAGGTCAGCCACGAGTGACGCCGCCCTGCGGATGGGGGTTCCGCGTGGCTGTCGCTCGCGGTACGGTCAGCCCCCCATCGAGATGGGGGTGCTGTGACTCGCGAACGGCTCTGCATGATGACCGCAGCGGCTTGCCTGATCCTCGGAGGTGTCCTTGCGTTCGTCTCCCGCCTGATGCACGGCGACCTCCCGGCAGATGACCCGCAAGCCGCTACGGCCCGTCGCTGACAGGGATCGGCATCTTGTGGGGCCTCTCGCTCCTCCTGTTCGGGTGGGCTTTGTTGCGCGAGGGCCACCCAGGATGGCTGGGCTGGACGGGGTGCGCGGCTGTTGCCGCGACGTTTGTCGGCGCCACAGCTTTGTTTCTGCGACCGAGTCTGTTTCCGGGAGTTGTGGTTTACGGCCTGCTCGTTTCCCTCGCCCTGTTGTGGAGCGTTGCCCTGGGCATCGCGACGTGGATGCGAGCACGGCGTCCCGACGCAGCAGCCGGTGCCGCCTCGACCGCAGCAGCCGATGAAGCGAATTCCTGAGGCACTCGCGATGACCCGGCGAGGTGGACGCGCGGGTGCCGAAAACCCCATCCATGGCATGTGAAGTGCAGATTTTCTTGAACGTCCGGTGATCGCAGGGCCGGTGCGTCAGGCTGACGTTCCGGCATCAGCTGGCCATCCTGCAGCGGCAGATCGACAGGCCACGCGTGACAGCGGCGGACCGCGCCTTCCTTACCGCGTTCTTGCACGGCCTCTGCGGCCGATGTTGGACTCCCTCGCTTTCTGCGCGCAGGCGAACCCTTGGAATCGATCATCTAGGGGCCTGGGGCATCAACATCGTGGAAGGCGAGCGGCTGATCGAGGTATTTGCGGCCCTGGCCGCCCATGCCGTCGCGATCGACACTTCCGTATCTGCCGCAGAACTTGACGTCCTACCTCTGAGCGCGGTGGCTGACGCGGCGACCGGTAAACACGACTTCGAGCTGCTCGCCGGACTCCCGGACACCTTCGCCGACGGCCGCGACGAACTGGCCGTCAAGGTCTTCCGGCTGTACGCCTACATGGGTGGGCAGTACAGCCTCCAGCTCATCCGACTGGGCACGGAACTGCGCCGTGCGCTGACCGTCCTCGCCGAACGCTCGCGAATGCCAGCCCCCTCGTGCGGGCACGTCTTCTTCTGGGCGGCTGCAGCTGGCCTGTCCAGTGATCACGGAGATCGGATGAGCTGAGTTCGCGCTCCCGGCCGCAGGTTGGAGGCTGGTCCTTCGCCGGAATCGGTCGCGTCGGCGACAGGCCGGGGCGTCAGTCCATTCCGGAGCGGGGGCGGAATCGGTCGCTAAGCCCACATACGAATCGGATCCTGCGCTCATCGGGCTACGGCAGTCCGTGAACAACAGCACCGCAGCTCAGCGGCCCTTCGCCGCGCGCGGAGGTCGGGCCCGCGGACTTGGGCGCCTACGCATCTCGGTTAGGCTTCCAGGCTCAGAAATGATCAGGTGTTCGAGGCTCTGACCAGGCCGTCGGACATGACATCGGGGGGATGGGTAAGCACGTGTTCGACGCCGTCTTCGGGGACGACATATGGTTCCTGGCCGGGCTCACAGCGGTGGCCGCCGTCCTGGGGCTCCTCGCGTGGGACGTGGCGCGCCGGCGCCGTATCGCCCACGCGGGCTGGTGGGCGCCGCTGGTGTTCTGTCTCACCGGAGTCCTCGGGGTCACGCTGGCGCTGCGCGGCGGCACGACCGGACGTGCCGAGTGCGTGGTCAACCACGACCTCACCGAGCCGCTGTACACCACGCAGGGCCTGTGGAACCTGGCGATGTTCGTGCCGCTCGGCCTCTTCGGCGTGCTCGCCCTGCGCCGACCGCTGCCCGCGCTGGCCGGCGTCCTGGCACTGCCGGTCCTCATCGAACTCACCCAGGCACTGGCCCCGTTCGTGAGCGGCATCTGCGACAGCGCCGACATGGAGATGAACGCCGGCGGCGGTGCGCTGGGCGTGGCCGCGGGGCTCGTGCTGCTGCGCAGGCGCGTCGCCTGGCGGGCCTGGGCCGAGCCCACCGCGGCCGTGACCGCAGTCCTCGCCGTGCTCGGGGCGGTTGTCTGCCGGACCGCCGTCACCCTGAACCACATGGACGGCTCCAGCGTGCGGGACGCCCGCGGTGACGAGCGCGTGGCCGCCGAGCGGGCCGTACACCAGGCCTTCGGCGACCGCTACCGGGTCGGCGCCGTCAGGATCAGCCCCGGCTTCGACGGCTACAACGGCTGGATGAACATCCAGTTCGCGGGCGGGTTCCCCGCGGAGCTGATGTGGCCCGGAGGACGCCAGCTGAACGTGGACTTCGGGAACACCGCGAATATGGGAAGCATGGAGAAGGTCGGTTACACGGTGCCGGGCGCCAGCACTCCCCACGGCACCGCCGACGCCTACCGCATCGCCCGCACCTACATGCGCGCCCACTACGCCTGGGCCGAGTCGGCGTCCTGGCACGCCACCCGAGCGGTCCACGACAGCGCCGGCTCCGGCTGGGTGACCTCCTGGCGATTCAAGGAGCGGGGCGCGGAGATGCCCCGCAGCCTCGACGTACGGATCAACCCCGCCGGACGCGTGTACGGGATGCAGGTCGACCTCGGCCCCACGCGTGTGCCCCTCCCCGCCAAGCTGATCTCGGCACGGCGGGCCGAGGAGATCGTCCGCGAGGAGCGGAGGAAGAACCGTGCCGACACGGCCGGGCTGCGGATCGAGGTCGGTCCGCTCACCACCGAGCGGACCATAGGCCATACGGGTCCGTGGCGCGCGGTGTGGTCGGTGGTCGTCACCGACACCCGGTGCACACCCGACGCGGACGGAGACGGCTGCGAACCGATGACGGAGTCGTTGGACGCGGCCACGGGCGAAAGCGCGGGCTGAGGGGGAGCGCAAGCGCGCCAGTGCACTCTTGGCCCCTGGCGCGCTGTGTTGACGTCTGCCTCAGCTCACGTCCGACGGGTCCAGCCTGTAGTGTGCGACATCCCGTGAGTTCCCCTGAGCCCGGCTGAGCCCCCAACCCCGTGGCCAGGAGGTTCCTTCTCCTTCGGGTGCTCTGCGGCTCTATG
>NZ_JBLVKW010000069.1:0-41215 GCF_048270745.1 Streptomyces sp. NPDC056231
TCACCATGGCTCCGCCATGCCTCAATCCTCCGCCTTGCAGCTGCACGCACCCAGCCCCGCTCCTTCTCCCACCTCCCATTTGCCGGTCGGTCTTAGTACCGCGTGGTACCACGCGGTGCCGTCCGCACATGGCCGGTCTGAAGCTGGTCGTGCCGGATGTGTGCCAGGGGGCACTGGAGATGCCCAAGATCGCGGAGCAGCTGCCTGGGTTCGCCAGGTAGACGTTCCCTGTGAAGAGGGTCTCAACGGAGCCGAACCACGGTTCGTTCATACGGGGTTCCAACCGGGCCCCCGGTAAGGTGGCCCGGTTGTCGTATCGCGTACGAGCCTCTCCCGCGGCCCGTACGGGCAGCACACCACGTACCCGAGAGACCCGAACCGGAGACCGTGACTACTACCGCCTCCCACCACCTCTCACCCGCCTATCCCGGCCGCGCCCCCTGGGGCACGGCCGGCAAGCTGCGAGCCTGGCAGCAGGGCGCCATGGAGAAGTACATCCAGGAGCAGCCGCGTGACTTCCTCGCGGTCGCCACGCCCGGCGCGGGGAAGACCACCTTCGCGCTGACCCTCGCGTCATGGCTGCTGCACCACCACGTCGTGCAGCAGATCACCGTCGTCGCGCCGACCGAGCATCTGAAGAAGCAGTGGGCCGAGGCCGCGGCCCGGATAGGCATCAAGCTCGACCCCGAGTACAGCGCCGGTCCGCTGAGCCGGGAGTACGACGGCGTCGCGGTCACCTACGCGGGTGTCGGCGTCCGCCCGATGCTGCACCGCAACCGGTGCGAGCAGCGCAAGACCCTCGTGATCCTCGACGAGATCCACCATGCCGGTGACTCGAAGTCCTGGGGCGAGGCGTGTCAGGAGGCGTTCGACCCGGCGACCCGGCGGCTCGCGCTCACCGGTACGCCGTTCCGGTCCGACACCAACCCGATCCCGTTCGTCCTTTACGAGGAGGGGAACGACGGGATCCGGCGCTCCTCGGCCGACTACACCTACGGCTACGGGAACGCGCTCGCCGACGGCGTCGTCCGCCCCGTGATCTTCCTCAGCTACAGCGGCAACATGCGCTGGCGTACCAAGGCCGGTGACGAGATCGCCGCGCGGCTCGGCGAGCCGATGACCAAGGACGCCATCGGCCAGGCGTGGCGGACCGCGCTGTCGCCGACCGGGGACTGGATCCCCAATGTGCTCGCCGCCGCCGACAAGCGGCTGACCGAAGTGCGCAAGGGCATTCCGGATGCGGGCGGGCTCGTGATCGCCACCGACCAGGAGTCCGCGCGCGAGTACGCCAAGATCCTCAAGAAGGTCACCGGCGAGAAGGCGACCGTGGTCCTCTCCGACGAGAAGGCCGCGTCGAAGAAGATCGACAAGTTCAGCGAGGACGACTCGCGGTGGATGGTCGCGGTCCGGATGGTGTCGGAGGGCGTCGACGTGCCGCGTCTCGCGGTCGGCGTGTACGCCACCACCATCTCGACCCCGCTCTTCTTCGCCCAGGCCGTCGGGCGCTTCGTGCGGTCGCGTCGGCGCGGCGAGACCGCTTCCGTCTTCGTGCCGACCATCCCGATGCTCCTCGACTTCGCCAACGAGATGGAGGTCGAGCGGGACCACGTCCTCGACAAGCCCAAGAAGGGCAGCGACGAGGAGAACCCGTTCTCCGAGGAGGACAAGCTCCTCGCCGACGCGGAACGCCTGGAGGACGAGGAGACCGAGGACCAGCTGCCGTTCGAGGCGCTGGAGTCCGACGCGGTCTTCGACCGGGTGCTGTACGACGGCGCCGAATTCGGCATGCAGGCGCACCCGGGCAGCGAGGAGGAGCAGGACTATCTGGGGATTCCCGGGCTGCTCGAACCCGACCAGGTGCAGTTGCTGCTGCAGAAGCGGCAGACCCGGCAGATCGCGCACAGCAGGCAGAAGCCGGCCGGGGAGGCCGATCTGCTGGAGAAGCCGGCGGAGGCCCGGCCGGTGGTCACGCACAAGCAGCTGCTGGGGCTGCGCAAGCAGCTCAACACGATGGTGTCGGCGTACACGCACCAGAGCGGCAAGCCGCACGGGGTGATCCACACCGAGCTGCGGCGGGTCTGCGGAGGGCCGCCGAGCGCTGAGGCGACGGCGGGACAGATCCAGCAGCGGATCAAGAAGGTGCAGGAGTGGGCCACCCGGATGAGGTGAGTCCGCTCGTGTCGGGTGCCGGCCCGGTACGGGGACAGGGATCCTCGTACCGGGCCGGCGTCGTCCGGTGGCCGGGTCAGGCCGCCGGGGTTTGTCCGTGAGCCTCCAGCGTGAGGTCCTGCCAGTCGGCCCAGGTCTTGAGCCGGTCGGTGTAGACCTGCTGGACGATCTGGTTGCCCTGGGTGCCGAAGAACACGCGCAGGGGCGGGTTCTCGGAGTCGACGATCTTGAGGAGTGCCCGGCCTGCGGCAGCCGGGTCGCCGAAGTCGAGCGTCTTCGCGAACGCGGCGAAGGTCTCGCGGAGACCGTCGTAGAGCGGGTCGGCCGGGGCGTGGACGGCGGAGGCGATCGCGTCGGTGGCATACGAGCCGGGCTCGACCAGGGTCACTTTGATGCCGAAACCGGCGACCTCTTGGGCGAGGGATTCGCTCAGGCCTTCGAGGGCCCACTTGGAGGCGCAGTATCCGCCGCTGAGCGGAAAGGCGGAGACCCCGGCCACCGAGGAGATCTGAATGATGCGCCCTCCGCCCTGCTCGCGCAGGTGAGGCAGTGCGGCCTGGACGACCCACACCGGGCCGAACAGGTTGGTCTCCAGCTGGTCCCGCAATTCCTGCTCGGACAGCTCCTCCACAGCGCCGGACAGGCCGTAGCCCGCGTTGTTCACGATGACGTCGAGGCGGCCGAAGTGCTCCTTGGCCCGCTTCACGCTCTCGTGGACGGCGGCCTTGTCGGTCACGTCCAGCTCAAGCGGGAGCACCGCCTCGCCATAGGCGGTGACCAGCTCATCGAGGTGTTCGGGGTTCCGGGCGGTCGCCGCCACCTTGTCGCCGCGGGACAGGGCGGCCTCGACGAAGTTGCGGCCCAGGCCGCGGGACGAACCGGTGACGAACCAGACCTTGCTCATGATGTCCTTCCGTTCCTTCTGCGGTGACGGTTACAGCCGTGAGGGACGAGGCGGGGACCGATCCTGGGACTGGGCGGCCGGCGGGCAGCCTGGTCCAGGAAGCGGGCCAACTCCCTTGCGGTTGTGGGTGGATATACCTCTGGGACGAGACAGCCCGGCGAGCTGTGACGTGGGCGAATGTGACGCGCGTCTCCCTCGTCGCACCGCGGCGCGGCCACCCGAGAACGGACGGACGAGCATGCGCGTGGGCGTATCCTCCGGCCCCGCAGAGGGTGTGTCAGGCCCGCCGGATCGCTGTGATGTCGAGCTCGAGCGTCACCTTTGCGCTGACCATGAGTCTGGTCGCGGCATTCCAGTTCACCCCCCAGTCGTTGCGGTCGATCGTGACGCCGCCCTTGAAAGCGACCCGGGTGCCGCCCCGTGGGTCGTTCTCGGCGCCGGTCAGCTCGAAGTCCACGGTGACCGGCTTGGTCACACCGCGGATGGTCAGGTCACCGGTGACCCTGAATCCGGTGTCGGCGAGCTGTTGCACCGTGGTCGAGGTGAAGGCGAGGGTGGGGTGATGGTCCGTGTCCAGGAACGTGCCGCACAGGTGGTCGTCACGCCGCCGGTCGCGGGTCTTGATGCTCTTCGCCTGGATCGTGAGCCGGGCACTGGACTTCGACGGGTCGTCGCCGTCGAAGTGCGCACTGCCCTCGAAGTCATCGAACTGGCCACGCACCCTGGTGGCCATCGCGTGCCGGGCGACGAAGCCGATCCGCGTACGGGTGGTGTCGAGCACGTAGTCGCCGGTCAGCTCGCTGAGTGTGGTCATGGTTGACATGCTGGGTCGCTCCTGGTGGGAAAGCGGGTAGGTGATCTCTCGGTTTCGGCCGGTCACGACGTGCGGACGGACCCGGGCGCTGCGTGGGGTGCCGAGCCCGCCGGCGGGGAGGCGTCGAAGTACCTGACCTCGTAGCGACGTTCGGTGAACTCGCCGCGCAGCGCCTCGATCTCGACACGGTCCGCAAGGGCCTGAAGGTCGGTCATGGCATCCAGGGCCTTCCTGTTCGATGACTGGTGTGAGCAGATGCGACCACGGAGAGTCGGTAACACCATGAACACCTTGTCCGAGCCGGAAGTCGATGGGCTCGATCCGGGCCTGAGCGCGATCATGAGCGAGCGGCATCAGCTGATCGGCGTGGCGTATCGGCTCCTCGGTTCGCTGGCCGATGCCGAGGACGTCGTACAGGAGACCTACGCGCGCTGGTACGCGATGTCCCGGCAGCAGCAGGAAGCCATCAACCGTCCCGGTGCCTGGCTGACGAAGGTCGCCAGTCGCATCTGCCTCGACCTGCTCGGCTCGGCACGGGCCAGGCGCGAGAGCTACGTGGGCGAATGGATCCCCGAGCCGCTGCCCGGACGTCCGGAGTGGATCAACGAGAGGCCGGGCGACACCACGGTCGACCCGGCTGAGAGGGTCACCCTCGACGAGTCGGTCCACATGGCCTTCCTCGTCGTCCTCGACTCGATGACTCCGGCCGAGCGCGTCGCGTTCATCCTGCACGACGTCTTCCGCTACTCCTTCGCCGAAGTGGCCGAGGTCGTCGGCCGCACTCCGGCCGCATGCCGCCAGCTGGCCTCTTCGGCCCGCCGGCGCATTCGTGCGTCGCAGGATTCCGAGGCTACGGCCGCTCGGCGGGCCGGCATCGTCCGGGACTTCAAACGGGCTTGGGAAGCCAAGGACATCGACGCGCTCATCGGCCTGCTCGACCCCGATGTTTGTGCGATCGGCGATGGTGGCGGCCTCGTGAGCGCCGAGTTGCGCCCCGTCGAAGGCGACGGGCAGGTCGCGCGCTACCTGGTCGATCTCGTCGGCAGGGTTCCCGACCTGACGATCCTGGAGCGGACGGTCAACGGTCAGGCCGGTCTGACGGTGCAGCAGGACGGCGCCACCGTGGCGGTCTTCGCGTTCGACGTCACCGATGACCGGATCGCGCACATCTGGGCGGTCCGGAACCCCGAGAAGCTCCGGCCCTGGACGGCGCAGACGGACTAGACCGGCCCCGCTCCTTCTCCCGCCCCCCATGTGCCGGTCGCGGGATTTGCCATTCGTGTCACAGGCGGGCGGGTTGTCTCGTCTCGGTTTTCGCAGACAGGTTCTGATCAGAAAGGTGATGATCATGCGGGTATTCGTGGCAGGGGGGACCGGTGTTCTCGGGCGGCGGCTGGTGCCGCAGCTGGTGGCGAGGGGGCACCAGGTGACGGCGACGACGACGACCGCGACCAAGCTGGGCCTGCTGCAGCGGCTGGGCGCGGACGGCGTCGTCATGGACGGTCTGGACGCGGCATCGGTCGGTGAGGCGGTGGCCCAGGCGCAGCCGGACACGATCGTGCATCAGATGACCGCCATCGCGGGCAAGCCCGACATGAAGCACATGGACCGCTGGTTCGCCACCACCAACCGGCTGCGTAACGAGGGGACGGACCACCTGCTTGCCGCCGCTCAGGCGACCGGCGTGTCCCACGTCGTCGCGCAGGGGTATGCGAACTGCAACGGCATCCGTGAGGGCAGCTGGGTGAAGACCGAGGAGGACCCACTGGACCTGATGGCAGGTACGTCCGCGGCCCCCGGCATGGCGGCGATACGCCACCTCGAGGAGAGGGTCGTGGGGGCCGGGGGCGTGGTCCTGCGCTACGGCGGGCTCTACGGGCCGGGCGCCACCGACGACCAGGTCGAGTTGATCCGGAAGCGGCAGTTCCCACTGGTGGGGCGCGCCACCGGCTACAGCTCGTGGGTGCATCTCGACGACGCGGCGAGCGCCACGGTCCTGGCCGTGGAGCAGAAGGCGCGGGGTGTGTTCAACATCGTCGACGACGAGCCGGCCCCGGCCGCCGAGTGGCTGCCGTTCTTGGCGGCGTGCGCGGGGGCCAAGCGGCCGATGCGGGTTCCGGTCTGGCTGGCCCGGCTGCTGGCCGGGGAGGTGGCCGTGGTGATGATGACCGAGGGGCGCGGCTTCTCCAATGCCAAGGCCAAGCGGGAGCTCGGCTGGCAGCTGCGCTACCCGTCGTGGCGGCAGGGCTTCAAGCAGGAGCTGGCGTGACCCGGGCAGAGGAGTTCGAGGAACTGCGGCCGCTGCTGTTCTCGATCGCCTACCGGATCCTGGGCAGCGTGAGCGAGGCCGAGGACGCGGTCCAGGAGGCCTGGCTGCGCTACGAGGGCTCGCCTGCGCAGCCGGTCTCGGTCAGGGCATTCCTGTCGGCTGTGGTGACCCGGGTGTCGATCGACGTGCTGCGCTCGGCCCGGGTGCGGCGGGAGGAGTACGTCGGGGCATGGTTCCCCGAGCCGCTGCTGACCGACCCCTACGAGGATCCGGAGCGGTCCGCGGAGCTGGCCGACTCGGTGTCGATGGCGGCGCTGTTGCTGCTGGAGCGGCTCAGCCCGCTGGAGCGTGCGGTGTTCGTGCTGCGGGAGGTGTTCGGGTTCGGGTACCCGGAGGTCGCGTCGGCGGTGGGGCGTTCGGAGGCGGCGTGCCGTCAGCTCGCGGTGCGCGCCCGCCGCCACATGGACGCAGGGCGCGCCCGGTACGAGACCGACCGGAAGGAACGTGAGGCACTCACCGAGCGGTTCTTCGAGGCATTCCGGGAAGGGGACGTCGACGGGCTGTGCGAACTCCTCGCCGCCGACGTCCAGATGGCCGGCGACAGCGGCGGCAAGGCCCCGCTGTGGGGCACGGGCGTCATCGGCGCCGAGAAGGTGGCCCGGCTGCTCGCCGCGCTCGTCGCGTCGTTCGCCCGGATCGGCGGCGTGGTGGAGCCGCATGAGGTGAACGGCCAGCCGGGTGCGATTTTCCGCGACCGGGACGGCAGGGTTCTCAACACCTGGACGCTCGACGTCCTCGACGGACAGATCCAGACCATCCGCACGGTGCTCAACCCCGACAAGCTCGGGCACGTGGGTCCGGTGGCGGACGCCTGGTCGGTCCTGCGCGAGGCGCACGAGGCTCGCCGGACCGCGGACTGACCGCATACTCCTGGCCGAGCCGGGGTCGGCCGCGCGTTTTGCGCAGGTGGTCGCGGTAGGGGCGACCCTGACCGAGGAGTTCGTGGACCTTGCGCCGCGCCCCGGCGGCCTCCGCCCACAACGCTCCACGCAGCAGCGTTGAAAAATTCAACATTCGTTCACGGTGGGTTTGCGGTGGATCACATTGGGCGTCGCGATGGCGTCGGTCGACGTGAACGCGCGTAGATGCTCTTACGCTTCTGCGGCACAGCCGCTCTTCCGTAAGCGCCCGGATTCTGAACGAGGTCTTCCGCTGAGCGGACTGGCTCGCTACTGTCCCCAAAAAGTGAACGCCCCGTGGCAGCGCCGCCGCGGAGCGCAGCCGGTGCCTTGGCCGCCGGCGGCCTCTCCGTGCGTCGCCGCTGGGACCGGCGATGCAACCTCCGTGAGGGTGCCGCCACTCACCGAAGAGGAGTGGGCGTCGTGACCGCGGAGACCTCCCAGACGCTCGACCGGGGACTGCGTGTCCTCAAGCTGCTCGCCGACACCGACCACGGGCTGACCGTCACCGAGTTGTCCAACAAACTCGGCGTCAACCGCACCGTCGTCTACCGGCTGCTGGCCACACTGGAGCAACACGCCCTGGTGCGCCGCGACGTGGGCGGCAGGGCCAGGGTGGGACTCGGCGTGCTGCGCCTGGGCCGCCAGGTGCATCCGCTGGTACGGGAGGCTGCGCTGCCCGCGCTGCGGTCCCTGGCCGAGGACATCGGAGCCACCGCCCACCTGACGCTGGTCGACGGCAGCGATGCGCTGGCGGTTGCCGTCGTCGAACCGACCTGGACCGACTATCACGTGGCCTACCGGCCCGGCTTCCGTCATCCGCTCGACAAGGGCGCCGCGGGCCGGGCGATCCTGGCTGCACGGGCGAAGCCGGTGCCCGAGCCCGCGTTCACGCTCACGCACGGCGAGCTGGAAGCGGGCGCGAGCGGCGCGGCGGCGGCCCTGATCGGGGTCACGGGCGTGGAGGGCAGCGTGGGGGTGGTGATGCTGGCGGACGCGATACCGGAGCGGGTCGGCCCGCGAGTCGTCGACGCGGCGCGCGAGGTCGCGGACGCGTTGCGGTAGTACCGGGCGCGTCCGGTGGCCGCTTTGTCCCCCGCCGCCGGACGGGGGAGATCATGTTCGGGCGGGCTGTGTCCGTGCTCCGGGGCGGCCTGCCGAACCCGTCCGGAGCCCGAGGACGAACCGGCCGGGCGGGCGGACCACCGGCCGGGGGGACGGGTTCGCCCCTCCCCGGACCGGCCGGGCGGATGAACCCGGCCAGGTTAGATTGGGAGGGTGCTCACTCGTCTCTCGCGCCCCCGCGCCCTCGCCCTGTGCGCCCTGCCCGTAGCCGCCCTCTTCGGCGTCGCCGCCTTCGCGCCGTTGCCGTTCACCGTGGCGCAGCCGGGCACGACCGCGAACGTACTCGGGGACGTCCGGGGCACGCCCGTGATCAGCATCAAGGGCGCGCCGACCCGCTCCACCAGCGGTCAGCTGCGGATGACGACCATCGTCGCGACCGGGCCGAGCGCCGACGTCGGCATCGGCGACGTGATCGACGGCTGGTTCCGGACCGACCGGGCGATCATGCCCCGCGAATCGGTCTACCCGACCGGCGGCTCCGAGAAGGAGATCGAGAAGCACAACCTCGAGGACATGAAGAAGTCGCAGAACTCCGCCGTGGACGCGGCCCTGCAGTACCTCGGCAAGGCGCCCGGATCGGTGGACGTGACCCTGCACCTCGCCGATGTGGGCGGGCCCAGTGCCGGTCTCTTCTTCGCGCTCGGCATCGTCGACAAGCTCAACGGCAACGGTTCCGGCGGGGATCTCACCGGTGGCCGCACCGTTGCCGGCACGGGCACGATCGAGGCGGACGGTACGGTCGGCGCGGTCGGTGGCGTGTCGCTGAAGACGCAGGCCGCCCGGCGCGACGGCGCCACTGTCTTCCTCGTCCCGAAGGCCGAGTGCAAGGCGGCGGGCGCCGAACTCCCCAAGGGGCTCAAGCTGATCCCGGTCACCACACTGAAGAGCGCGGTGTCCTCGCTCACGGCCCTGGACAAGGGGGCCAAGGTTCCGAGCTGCTGACGCGGGGCGAGACCGGAGCTCCACTAAGTGCGGGCGGCGTCGGTCGTCGCCTCCGCACGCTCCTCCACGGCCGGCCGGTCGTCGATCGTGCGCCATACCGGGAAGATCATCGGGCTCACCGTCGCCAGCGTGTAGACCGCCCCCAGCGCCAGGAGCGCTCCGTCCGCCCCGATGCTCTCCACGAGCAGCCCCGCCAGCAGCCCGCCCACCGGCATCGCCAGCTCGCAGCCTGCGGTGAGCGCCCCGGACACCCGGCTGCGCAGCTGCTGCGGTACGCGTTCGTACGTCATCGTCGTCAGGATCGGGTTCAGGACCCCGCCCGCGAGGCCGCCCAGCAGCATCGTCACCGCGAGCGGCAGCGTCGTGTCCGTCAGTGCGGCAACCACGAATCTCGGTCCGCCGCACAGCACCACGCACACGGTGAACACCGCACGCCGCGAGAACCGGTGTCCCACCGCCCCGTACACCAGCGCGCCCGTCAGCCCGCCGGCCCCGAACAGTGCGGTGAGCAGGCCGAGTTGGGGTGCTCCACCCAGTTCGCGCTCGGCGTGCACAGGGAGCAGTACAGCGCTCCAGCCCTGATCGGTGCCGTTCATGAAGAGCACCATCACCACGACGGCCAGCAGCAGCCGGTTGGAGAACAAGTAGGCGTATCCCTCACGCAGTTCATGGCGGTACGTGCGCAGTGAGGCCGGTGCCGCCGCCTTTCGCGGCTCGGCCGCCCGTACCCCTCGTACGCCTGCCGCGACGAGCAGCGCGGACGCGCCGAAGGTCGCCGCGTCCAGCAGCAGCACGGTCTCCGCGCCGACGAGCGCGATCAGCACCCCGGCCAGTGCCGCGCCGGTCATCCTGGCGCCGCGCGAGGCGGCGTCGAAGAGGCTGGCGGCGCGGGTGACCGTGGTCCCGGCGTGTTCGGCGAGGTCCGGCAGCAGGACATAGCGCGCGGTGTTGCCAGGGGTGTGGACGAGTCCGTTCAGCGCCATCAGGGCGCAGAGCATCCAGAATTCGAGCGCCCCGGCGTAGTGGAGCAGTGGAATGGTGGCGATGGCGAGTGCGCAGACGGTGTCGGTGGCGATGGAGATCCTGCGCCGTCCGATCCGGTCGATGACTGGCCCGCCGATGACCGCGGAGATGATGACCGGCAGTGTGGCGCAGAAGGCGACGACGCCGGCCCGGCCGGCGCTGCCCGTGGTCTGCAGGACGAACCACGGGACCCCGATCAGGGTGAGCGAAGTGCCTGCGGTGGATATGCAGTTGGCCGCGAGAAGCGCGGCGAGCGGCTTGCGGTTCCCCCCGGCCATGGCTAAACCGCGCGGGGGGAGGGCGTGGACAGGGCGTGCCGGTTCGGCAGGACGTGCAGGCCCAGCTCGACCAGTCCCCAGCCCAGCTGTGTACGCAGGCTCCGGCGCGGCGCCCGCACCGTACGTGCCATGCGGAACTCGTCGGCCTGCCGGTGCAGTTCGGTGCTGCGGAGCCGCTGCAGCGTCAGGTGCGTGTCGGAGTGCATGGTGGATTCCTCTCAGTCGGTGGGGCGCGGGAACATGTGCAGATGGGTGCGGACGACGGCCGAACCCTCGGTGCCTTCGGGGACCCGGTCGCGGTAGCTGTCGACCAGGGAGTGGATCTTCTGGGCCAGCTCCAGTGAGAGCTCCGGGGTGAGCCGCATCTTGAAATTGCTGACGTCGAAGCCGCGCACCCACTCCTCGGGCCATTCGTGCATGGTGCCGAGCCAGGTGTTGAGCTCCTGGGTGTGCGCGTTGGCGATCTCGTGCAGGACGACTCCGATGGCGCCGCGCACCTCCGGGTCGGGGTCGCGGAGGAAGTCCGCACTGCGGTCGAATGCGGTGCCCATGTGCACGGCCCGCCACCACCGTTCGCGTCCCTTGCCGAGCGTCGGGTCGTCCTCGACCAAGCCGTGCGCGGCCAGTTGCCGCAGGTGGTAGCTGGTGGCGCCGCTGGACTCGCCGAGCCGGTCGCCGAGCTTCGAAGCGGTCGCGGGGCCGAACTCCCGGAGGGCGCCCAGCAGGCGGATCCGGAGGGGGTGGGCCAGCACGCGCAGGGTGCGGACGTCGACACGGTGGATGTTCGGGTCGAGCGGCTTCTCGCCGCCCGCTTCGTTCGCTGCCATGTCTCGACTGTAGACTTGCAAAGACTCCTTTGCAACGCTTCTTTGCAACCTATTCTTTGTAACTCCGGGAGGCGTCGGGCCCCGGCTGCCCACTACCCCTTCTTGATGAACCCCTCCGCGATCAGCCAGTCCTTCGCCACCTTGTGCGGATCCTCCCCGTCCACATCCACCTTCGCGTTCAACTGCTGCGCGACCTCGGTCGTCAGCCGCTTGCTGAGCGGGTCCAACAGCTCGGCGATCTCCGGGTACTTGTCGAAGGTCGCGGTGTGGATGACCGGCGCGGCGTTGTAGTTGGGGAAGAAATGCCTGTCGTCGACGAGGACGTCGAGATCCATCGCCTTGATCCGGCCGTCCGTGGTGTACACCTCGCCCAGCAGGCAGGAGTTGGACTTCGAGACCTGGGTGTAGATGATCCCGGCGTCCATCTTCCTGATGTTGGAGGCCGGGATCGACATCCCGTAGGCCTTCTCCATCCCCGGCAGTCCGTCGTCGCGCGAAGCGAACTCGTTCTCCACGCAGATCGTCACCGCCGCCGGGTCCATCTTCGACAGCGCGGCGACATCGGAGAGCGTCTTCAGGTGGTGCTCCGCGTTGTTCTTCTTGCTGATGGCCAGCGCGTAGGTGTTGTTGAGGGTGGACTGCGGCAGCCAGGTCACCCCGTTCTTCCGGTCCTCGTCCCGGACCGCCTCCCACTGCTTCAGCGGGCTGGCGATCGGCTTCGCATGGCCGAGGTAGGTGATCCAGGCGGTGCCCGTGTACTCGTACATCGCGGCGGCGCCGCCCTTGACGATGGCCTCGCGCGCGCTGATCGAACCCGGCAGGTTGGTCCGGTCGAGGACCTCGGCACCGGCGGCCTTGAACACCAGGCCGATCATCTGGCCGAGGACGATGTTCTCGCTGAAGTTCTTCGAGGTGACGGTCAGCGAGGCACCGTCCAGTGGCTTCCCCCGGCCGACCGAGCCCGGCACCACGTTGTCCACCATCGGCGAACCGCTCTTCAGTCCGCACCCGTCGAGCGTCGCCCCGAGCAGCACCAGGGTCCCGAGGAGACCGGCCGCCCTGAGCCCCCGTGCCGCCCCCTTCCCCGCGCTCACGCCCCCAGCTCCAGCCCACGCGGCGTCAACGCCACCTCGACCAGGGAGGCCAGCCAGTCCACCAGCAGCGCCAGCACCACCGTCAGCACGGAACCGAGCACCAGCACCGGCATCCGCTGCGTCTGGATGCCCGACGTGATCAGGTCCCCCAGCCCGCCGCCGCCGACGAACGTCGCCAGCGTCGCCGTACCGACATTGAGGACCAGCGCCGTCCGTACCCCCGCCAGGATCAGCGGGACGGCGAGCGGCAGTTCGACCTTCGTGAGCGTTCCCATCGCCGACATGCCGATGCCGCGCGAGGCCTCGACCAGATTCGGGTCGATCGCCCTGAGACCGGCCACGGTGTTGGAGAACACCGGCAGCACCGCGTAGATCACCATGCCGATGATCGCGGTCGACGGGCCGATGCCCAGCCAGATCACCAGCAGTGCCAGCAGGCCGATCGCCGGGGTCGCCTGGCCGACGTTGGCGAGGGCCGTGACCAGCGGGGCGCCCCGGCGCAGCCTGCGCCGGGTCAGCGCGATCCCGAGCGGAATGGCGATGATCAGCACCCAGAAGGTGGAGATCGCGGTCAGCTTGACGTGCTGCCACCAGCGCAGCTGCACATTGCCGCCGACCAGCGCGTTCTTGGCGATCGAGTCGAGGTGGACGTTGGTGATCCACAGATAGGTGAGGGCGAGGACGACCGCCAGGGCGGCCGGCATCAGCACCAGCTTGCGCCAGGTGATCCGGCGCCGCGGCCCGGCGGGCGGCGGCGCGGGTTCCTCCTCGTCGCGGAAGACGTCCTGGGCGTCGTGCTCGTCCGGCAGCCGGGACGACGACGGGCGTTCCCCGGGACCCGGCGGCACCGACCGGTGGGAACTCATGTCAGGGGGATTCATGCGCCCCACCGCCCTCCAGCTCCTGCTCGGTCTGATGGGCGCGCAGTTCCTCCAGATCGTGCTGGTGCTCGATGGCGGTGAGCCGGTCGGCCTCCAGGAGCTCATGTACGGAGTTCATCAGGGTCTCCATGTCGACGACCCCGATGAACTCGCCGCGTCGCCCCGTCGCCGCGACCCGCCCGCTGCTGTCGAGCAGTACGGCCTCCAGCGCGTCGTGCAGTGTGGCGTCCAGGGTCACCGTGTCGTGGACCAGTTGCCCGGCGCGCGCCAGCGAGCCCCGGGCCCGCATCAGGTCGCCGCGCCTCAGCCACTTGTACGGGCGGCTCCTGCGGTCCAGCATCAGGAGCTCGTTGTGCGGGCTGCTGCGCAGCTTGTTGAAGATCGACTGGAGCGGGTCGTCGACCGTCACCGTGGGGAACTCGGCGATCCCCACATCCCGTACGCGGGTCAGATTGAGCCGCTTCAGCGCCGCGCCCGCGCCGACGAATCCGGAGACGAAATCGTCCGCCGGGTTGGTGAGGATCGCCTCCGGGGTGTCGAACTGCGCGATGTGCGATCGCTCCCGCAGCACGGCGATCCGGTCGCCCAGCTTGATCGCCTCGTCGAAGTCGTGGGTGACGAACACGATCGTCTTGTGCAGCTCGTGCTGCAGCCGGATCAGCTCGTCCTGGAGGTGGTCGCGGGTGATCGGGTCGACGGCGCCGAACGGCTCGTCCATCAGCAGCACCGGCGGATCGGCAGCCAGCGCCCGCGCCACGCCCACCCGCTGCTGCTGACCGCCGGACAGCTGCCGCGGATAGCGCCCGTGGAACTCCCTCGGGTCGAGACCGACCAGATCGAGCATCTCCTCGACCCGGTCCTTCACCTTCGACTTCGACCAGCCGGCCATCTTCGGTACGAGGGCGATGTTCTCGGCGACCGTCATGTGCGGGAACAGCCCGGACGACTGGATCGCGTACCCGACCTTGCGGCGCAGCTTCACCGGGTCGATGCGGGTGACATCCTCGTCGTTGATCCTGATCCGGCCGGACGTCGGTTCGATCAGCCGGTTGATCATCTTCAGGGTGGTGGACTTCCCGCAGCCGGACGGCCCGACGAAGATCACCGTCTCACCGGCCTTGATGTCCATCGAGACGTTGTCCACGACCGGGCTCGGATTGCCCGGGTAGAGCTTGGTCAGATCCTCCAGCTGGATGGTGGCACCCGAGGTGGCGGTGGGTGTCCCGGCTGCCCCGGCGTCGGTCTCAGGCACGGATCCCCCTGGGAATGGTCAGCCGCCCGAGCAGGACGTACGCGGCGTCGAAGAGCAGAGCGAGGACGACGATGCCGAGCGTGCCGGCGAGGACCTGATTGAGCGCGTTGGCGCTGCCCAGTGAGGCGATGCCGCGGAAGATCTCGTTGCCGAGTCCGGGCCCGGAGGCATACGCGGCAATGGCGGCGATCCCCATCAGCATCTGCGTGGAGACGCGGATGCCGGTGAGGATCGGCGGCCAGGCGAGCGGCAGTTCGACCCTGCAGAGCCTGGAGATCCGTGACATCCCGATCCCCTTCGCCGCCTCGACGACGGACGGGTCGATGCCGCGCAGCCCGACGATGGAGTTGCGGACGACGGGCAGGAGCCCGTACATCGTCAGAGTGATCACGGTGGGCGGGACGCCGAGACCGACCAGCGGGATCAGCAGACCGATCGCGGCGAGGGACGGGATGGTGAGGATGACAGCCGTGGTGGTGACGGCCAGCGAACCGCCCCAGCTGCTGCGATAGGTGGCGATCCCGATCAGGATGCCGAGCGCGGTGGCGATGACCATGCACTGGAACACGGCGCTGACGTGCTGGTACGCGTCGGTGAGCAGCTGCTGGTGCTGATTGCCCAGATACTCCCAGAAGCTCACACGTCACTCCTCGGCTCAGTCGCTGTCCTCCGCGGCCTGCTCGACGAGCGGGATGATGCGCAGAGGCACCGGGTTCTCCATGACGATCGCGGTGGAGGCCCGGACAATGCCATCAAAGCCGACGACCCGGTCGATCACCCGCTGAAGGTCGGCGTTGGACCGGGCGACGAGCCGGCACAGCATGTCGCCGTGCCCGGTGGTGGTGTGCAGCTCCAGAACTTCCGGAACGCCGTCCAAATGGGCCCGCACATCGGCGCCTTGGCCCTGTTTGATCTCCAGGGTGGCGAAGGCGGTGACGGGGTAGCCGAGGGCCGCCGGATCGACATCGGGGCCGAATCCGCGGATGACTCCATTCGACTGAAGCCGGTCGAGGCGCGCCTGCGCGGTGCCGCGGGCCACCCCGAGCCGACGCGACGCTTCCAGCACCCCGATCCGGGGCTCGCGCGCAAGCAGCACGATGAGCCGCCCGTCCAGATGATCGATCGCCATAGGGGTCCCCCATAGTCACCATGTACAGATAGTCCGCCCATCTCAGCAGACCTGTGTACAGACTGCTCAGCAAAAACGCGAACTATTGCGCACCTTGCGATGCGGGGAGAGCCTTCCCTTATGACTGAGACGCTGTACAACACTCCTGACACCGCCCGGCAGGCAGACCCCTTCCCGGTCAAGGGAATGGACGCGGTCGTCTTCGCCGTGGGCAATGCCAAGCAGGCCGCGCACTACTACTCGACCGCCTTCGGCATGAAGCTCGTCGCCTACTCCGGACCGGAGAACGGCAGCCGCGAGACCGCCAGTTACGTGCTGACCAATGGTTCGGCACGCTTCGTCCTCACTTCCGTCATCAAGGCATCCACCGACCACGGCCGCTTCCTGGCCGACCATGTCGCGGAGCACGGCGACGGCGTGATCGACCTGGCCATCGAGGTCCCCGACGCGCGGGCGGCATATGCGTACGCCGTCGAGCACGGCGCCCTGGGTCTCACCGAGCCGCACGAGGTCACGGACGAGCACGGCACGGTGGTGCTCGCCGCGATCGCCACGTACGGCCAGACCCGCCACACCCTCGTCGAGCGCTCCGGCTACGACGGCCCGTACCTCCCCGGCTTCGTGGCCGCTGCCCCGATCGTCGAACCGCCCGCCAAGCGCACCTTCCAGGCCATCGACCACTGCGTCGGCAATGTGGAACTGGGCCGGATGAACGAGTGGGTCGGCTTCTACAACAAGGTCATGGGCTTCACCAACATGAAGGAGTTCGTGGGCGACGACATCGCCACCGAGTACTCCGCCCTCATGTCGAAGGTCGTCGCCGACGGCACCCTGAAGGTGAAGTTCCCGATCAACGAACCGGCGATCGCGAAGAAGAAGTCGCAGATCGACGAGTACCTGGAGTTCTACGGCGGCGCGGGCGTCCAGCACATCGCCCTCGCCACCAATGACATCGTCGCGTCGGTCCGCGCGATGCGTGCGGCCGGCGTCCAGTTCCTGGACACCCCCGACTCGTACTACGACACCCTCGGCGAATGGGCGGGCGAGACCCGCGTACCGGTCGAGACGCTGCGCGAGCTGAAGATCCTGGTCGACCGCGACGAGGACGGATACCTGCTGCAGATCTTCACCAAGCCGGTCCAGGACCGTCCGACGGTCTTCTTCGAGATGATCGAACGCCACGGCTCGATGGGCTTCGGAAAGGGCAACTTCAAGGCCCTGTTCGAGGCGATCGAGCGCGAGCAGGAGAAGCGCGGCAACCTCTGAGCCCAGGTCCTGTCCAGGCGTTCCGGGCCCACGCTGATCGACAGGACAGGACCTACGTGACGGCGGGGTCTCCGACGGTTCCGGAGGCCCCGTCTCCCGTGCTCCCCGCCACGTCCGTCTCCGCCACCGCCACGGGCGGGGCCTCGGACGGTTCCGGGGACTGCTGAGCGGGTTCCGGGGGAGGCATCGGTTCGGGTGCCGGGGTCACCTCCGGCGGGTGGCCCGCCGGGGCGCCGCCCAGCTGGTCCAGGGCCTTCTGGGCCGACGGGGCGTCCAGAGGGCTGAAGTGGGGGTTCGTGCGCAGCGCCTCCTCCAGGTGGCGGCGGGCCGGGCCGAGGTTCCCCAGCCTCTGTTCGATCACGCCCAGGTGGTACGCGTAGCGGGCCGTCCCACCACCCGTGTCCGCAGCCTGTTGCGCGTATGCCAGCGCACTCTGCGAGTCGCCCGATCTGTACAGCGCCCAGCCCAGTGCGTCCGCCACTGCCGCGCTGTGGTGCTGCCGGTCCCACTCCGCCCGCAGCAGCTCCACCGCCCGCGACGCATCACCGTGGTCGGCCTCGAAGCGGCCGAGGAGGAGGGACTCGTCGACCCCGTGGCCGCTTTCCTGGGTCAGGGTGCTGCGGAGCTTCGTGTACTGGCCCCGGGATTCGTCGTCCAGCCCCAGTGACTCGTACAACTCACCGAGTTCCAGCATGTATGCGGGGCTCGGGCGCCGGGACAGCGCCGCCCGGTAGTCGCGCTGCGCCTCCTGCGTACGGCCCAGGGCCGCCAGCGCCCGCGCCCGGCCCGCGAGCGACGGAGGGTGGGCGCGGTCCGTCCGCAGGGCCGCGCTGTACTGCGCCACCGCCTCCTCGGACTCGCCCCGCTCCCAGGCCAGTTCGCCCAGCCGGAACAGGCAGTCCGTCTTCTCGGCAGGGGTGGCGGCCCGGTTCGCCGCATCCTGCGCGACCGCCCGGGCGTCCTCGCGCCGGCCCGCGTTCCGGTACATCTGCGCCGTCCGTGAGAGCGCCGGTACGCCCGAGCGGAGCGCCCTGAACTTCTCCACCGCCCGGCCCGCAGCCGCGTACTGGCCGAGCCCGTCGTACGCGTCGATCAGGACCGGGTACGCCGTCCAGTCCTTCGGCCGCCGGGCCCGTACCGTCTCGCCCCACTTCTTCGCCGTGACGAAGTCGTGCCGCGCGTTGGCGAGCGCCGCCAGCCCCACCCAGGCCGCCGTGTTCCCCCGGTCACCCGGTTGTACGTCCAGCGAGCGCCTCAGCGCCTGCTCCGCCCGCCCGTAGTACGCCACGTCCGCGGAACGCCGCCCCCACTCCACGTACGCCGATCCGAGCACCGCCCACGACCGCGCGTCGGACGGATGCGTGCCCACCCAGCTCTGCCGGTCCCCGATCAGCGCCGTCAGATCGGCGAGGGAGGCGGGGGCGCCCGCGTTCGTCGCCGTCAGGGCGCGCATGACCGGTCCCGGCACGGGCGGCGGCGCGGCTTCCTTCTCCTCGTCCGGTACGGACACGACCGCACCCGTGACCAGCACGGCAGCCGCCACCGCACCGACCGCGGCCCGGCGCAGCGTCGTGTGCAACGAGACCGGTGGTAGTTCGGCCGGCGCCGCGGGGGCCGGGGCGGGCGGCGGTTCGGAGCCGGGGCGCGGCGACGTCTGCGGCGGGCAGTCGTACGGATCGGACGAAGGGGGCGCGTGATCCGACTGGGGGGACTCCGGAGGCTGCTGCGGCATGACATCCATGCTGATCACTCTGCGTCAGTGTGAAGATCACACCGTGCTGTGCGCAGGTTGCCGCAGACGGGTTCACACCATTGGCCCCGGGTGCCACGCTTAAATCATGGACGATCTTCTCGAACGACTGCGCGCGGGCCTTCCTGCCGAGGCCCTGATCGCCGATCCGGACGTCACGGCCTCGTACGCCCACGACATGGCGAGCTTCTGCGACGCGGGCGCCCCGGCCGTGGTGGTGCTGCCGCGCACGGTCGAGCAGGTCCAGCACGTCATGCGCACCGCGACCGCGCTGCGTGTGCCGGTCGTCCCGCAGGGTGCCCGTACCGGCCTGTCGGGCGCGGCCAACGCCTCCGACGGCTGCATCGTGCTGTCCCTGGTGAAGATGGACCGGATCCTGGAGATCGACCCGGTCGACCGGATCGCCGTCGTCGAACCGGGCGTCATCAACGCCGTGCTGTCCCGCGCGGTCAACGAACACGGCCTGTACTACCCGCCGGACCCGTCAAGCTGGGAAATGTGCACCATCGGCGGCAACATCGGCACCGCGTCCGGCGGGCTGTGCTGCGTGAAGTACGGCGTCACCGCCGAGTACGTACTCGGCCTCGAGGTCGTCCTTGCCGACGGACGCCTCCTGACGACCGGCCGCCGGACAGCGAAGGGCGTCGCCGGATACGACCTCACACGGCTCTTCGTCGGCTCCGAGGGCAGCCTCGGCATCGTCGTCCGCGCCGTGCTCGCCCTGAAACCGCAGCCGCCGCAGCAGCTCGTCCTTGCCGCCGAATTCCCGTCCGCGACAGCCGCCTGCGACGCCGTTTGCCGGATCATGGAGCGCGGACATACTCCGTCACTCCTCGAACTGATGGACCGTACTACGGTCCAAGCCGTCAACACGATGGCCCACATGGGCCTCCCCGACTCCACCGAGGCGCTGCTCCTCGCCGCCTTCGACACCCCGGACCCCACCGCGGACCTCGCCGCCGTCGCCGCACTCTGCACCACTGCCGGTGCCACCGAAGTGGTCCCCGCGGCCGACGCAGCCGAGTCCGAACTCCTCCTCCAGGCCAGACGGATGTCGCTGACCGCCCTGGAGGCCGTCAAGTCGGCCACGATGATCGACGACGTGTGCGTACCGCGCTCCAGGCTCGGCGCCATGATCGAGGGGACGGCGGCCATCGCACAGAAGTACGACCTCACCATCGGCGTCTGCGCCCACGCGGGCGACGGCAACACCCACCCCGTCGTCTGCTTCGACCACACCGACGCCGACGAGTCGCGCCGGGCCCGCGAATCCTTCGACGAGATCATGGCGCTGGGCCTCGAACTCGGCGGCACCATCACCGGCGAACACGGCGTCGGCATCCTGAAAAAGGAATGGCTGGCCCGCGAACTCGGCGAGGTGAGCGTCGAGATGCACCGGGGCATCAAGGCGGCATTCGACCCGCTGGGGCTGCTCAACCCCGGCAAGGTCTTCTGACGCCGCCGCCGGACCGCCCATCAGACCTCGCCGTCCGTCGACTCGTCCGACGGCCACGGGTCGCTCAGCCACGGGTCGCACAGCCACAGGTCGTCGGCCGGCAACGGCGCGAGCAGCTCGGCGAGAGCCGCGTCGATGCCGAGCCGCTCGGTCTCGGTGCCGGGCGGCACCAGCCGCAGCGTCCGCTCCACCCACGTGGCCACGGCCGCGGACGACACCTCCAGCAGCGCATCGCCGTCGGGCGAGCGCAGCGCCACGCAGAGGACGTTGCGCCGCTCGGTCTCGGCCGGCCAGATCCGCACGTCCCCGTGCCCGCAGGGCCGGAACACGCCCTCGACCAGCAGATCGCGGGCGAACGTCCAGTGCACCGGGAAGTCGGAGCCGATGTGAAAGGTGACGTGCACGGCGTACGGATCCTCCGTGCGGTACATCAGCCGGGCCGCGACGGGGATGCTCCGCTCCGGCGACAGGACCAGCCTGAGTTCCAGCTCGCGTTCCACGACGGTCTGCATGAGTGCGTCCTTTCGGTGCCTGTGGACCGGTCCCCTGACCGGCCCGCACGTGGAGAGAGCGCCTTCCCCGCCGCCTATGACGCGACTTCCGGAAAGAACTTCACCCTGACCGGAAGGTGCACCAAACGACGGGACCGGCCCGGGGGTACGCGGCTGTCTGATAGATGTGGTCCGTTGACTTGAGGCTTCGAAGAGATACGGGACCACGGTGATGAGCGCCCCAACCCCGGCACCCGGTGACGACAGGCCCCGCGAGGGGTATTACCCCGACCCGTCCATTCCCGGATATGTCCGGTACTGGAACGGCACTTCATGGGTTCCCGGTACGAGCCGTCCTGCGCCCCAGCAGGGCGAACCGGCGGCCGTGACGCCCTCCGAGGGGGCAACGCCCGAACCGCAGCCGCAGCCTTCGGCACCGATGCCCGCCCAGGCGTCCGGCCCGACCTACGCGCCGGTGGACGAAACCGGTCCGGTCTTCCTCGACGAGGAGCCGAACGACAGCAACCGACCCGAACCGTCGTCCGTCTGGCAGGCCGACGCCTCCCGGCAGACCGGCTTCGGCGGGGAACGCGACCGGCGGGTGTCCTGGGGCGGCACAGGCGGTACGGGGCAGCCGGGCGGGGCCGGAGCGGCGGGCCAGGTCCCTGCGGACCGGGCACCGGGAAACGAGGCGCCCGCCGACCGGGCCCCCGTGGACCCGCGCCTGCCTGCGCCGCAGGACCCCACGGGCGGTGCGCTGCCGGGCATGCGGGGCGGCAACCGCCAGGTCCCCGAGCGAACGGTCGCGATCCGGGCCGACCGCCCGGCCGAGCCCGGAGGCGGCAGCGGTGAGGCGGGGCGTCCGCCCGCCGACGGTACGGTCGTGATCCGCCCCGCGGGACAGGGGGGCCGGTCGCCCCGTCCCCGCAACGCGGAACAGGAACCGGCCGACGGGACGATGGCGATCCGCGCGGTTCCCCCCGGCACCAGCGCCCCGCAGCCCTCCGAAGCAGCACCTGCTCCGGCCCTCGCACCCGCTCAGGCCGCCGCGCCTGTGCCCGCACCCGCACCCGCCCCGGCCGATCCGCTCACCCCGGGTCCCGGCGGCGCCGCCTCCTGGCCGCAGCAGGCCTCCCAGCCGGCCGCGCATCCGCAGCCCTCGCAACAGCAGCAACTCGGGCCCAGGCAGTCCCAGCAGGCCGTGCCGTCCCAGCAGCGTGTCAGTGCGCAGGCGGCTCAGCCGGACGGCCCTGTCGTGCCCTGGAAGCCCCCGGTCAACGACCACTTCCAGCAGCTCGCACAGGCGCAGGCGGCCGCCCGCCCCGCCGGGCTCGGCAAGCGATTCGCCGCCCGGCTCGTCGACACGGTCGTGCTGGGCGCGCTCGTCGGCGCGATCGGCTTCCCGCTCGTCTCGCAAGCGATGGACCACATCGGCGACAAGATCGACGCGGCGAAGCTGTCCGGCCGGACGGTCACCGTCTGGCTGGTGGACTCCACCACGGCCGGGCTGTTCGGCGGGGTGCTCGGTGCGTTCCTGGTGTTCGGCGTGCTGCTGGAGGTCCTGCCGACCGTGAAGTGGGGTCGTACGCTCGGCAAGAAGCTCTGCGGTCTGGAGGTTCGGGACATCGAGTCCCACGGGACCCCCTCCTTCGGTGCCGCGCTCCGCCGCTGGCTGGTTTACGGCGTGCTCGGTCTGCTGGTCGTCGGTGTGGTCAATGTCCTGTGGTGCCTGTTCGACCGCCCGTGGCGGCAGTGCTGGCACGACAAGGCAGCACACACCTTCGTGGCGGGCTGAGGACGAGCACGGCGACGCCGCGCGGGCGACCCGCGCGGCTGACGGCTCATCGGGTGAGCGGCGGCTGCTTTGTGCCCCGTTCCCCCGAACGCACCTGAGCCGTTGCGGGCACCCATGGGCCGGGGTGCACTGCCCCCATGAGCAATGATCAGCCGACGTCCGGCCAGCCTCCCGAGGACGACCCGTTCCTCAAGAAGCCGCAGGAGCCGCAGCCGCCGTCGTCGGGTTCGCCCTACGACAGCGCTCCGCCGCCGCCTCCTCCGCCGCCGTATGAGCCCGGGCCCTACGGCGGTGGCCCGTACGGCGGCCCGGACCCGCTGGCGGGCATGCCGCCGCTCGGCGAGCCCGGCAAGCGGATCCTGGCCCGGCTGATCGACTTCCTGATCATCTCGATCCCGCTGTATCTGATCTCGCTGCCGTTCGGCGGTCCGGTCGAGGTGTCGTCGAACAACGCCAACAGCAACTACGACAACTTCAGTAACGCCTTCAACCAGACCTACAGCGCCCGTCAGCTGCTCTGGTCGCTGATCGGGCTCGTGGCCTACGTGGCGTACGACACGTACTTCACGCACAAGGACGGCCGCACCATCGGCAAGCGGCTGCTGAACCTGCGGGTCGCGATGCTCAATGACGGCCGGGTGCCGGACACCAGTAGCGCGTTCCTGCGGGCCGTGGTGCTGTGGCTGCCGGCGCTGCTGTGCTGCCCGTGCCTGTGGTGGCTGATCAACATCGTGCTGATGTTCACGGACAAGCCGTACCGGCAGGGGCTGCAGGACAAGGCGGCCAAGACGGTGGTGGTCTCGACCGCATAGCCGACGTCCGCAGACGGTCCGCCCGAGCGGCACGCGGCCGGTCGGTCTGAGCTCCTCTTAGTGGCGCAGGGAGTGCTCGCCCACCCGCTCGGCGGCGCGGGCGGCCGGGATCCTGGCCGGCTGGAGGTCGTCGACCTCGATGGCCTCGGCCGCGCCGACGGTGCCGTGGTTCGTACGAACCGCGGTCGCCGTCTTTGCCGTCTTTGCCGCATTCCTTGTCTTCATCCACAGCGGCTGGGGTACGGTGACGGCCACCAGCAGACCGAGCGCCAGCGCCGCCGTGCCGATGACGGCGATGCCGATGCCCGAACTCGTGCGGGACAGCAGGAGCATGGCGAGCGTCGAGAAGACGACGGTGACCGATCCGTAGGAGAGCTGTGCAGCAGTGGGACGCGGCATGGCGGTATCCGTCCTCGGGACATCGGAAGGGGCAGTCTCTCAACGCGGTCGCACTGTCAACCGACTCTACGACGGTGGATGCCCTGGCGGAACCTGTAGTAAGCGTGACCTAACCCACGGTGCCGATGCATAGGGGGCGCACTGGGTCATCAAGCGCGCCAAAGGGGGGCATTGGCGCGCCGGTCGTCCGTTCGGTGAACGTCCGTATAACGGAACTGCACTCCCGCATAATGCACTTGGCCTGTTCAAGTCAAGGTCTGTCTTTTCTCGTTTAACTCCGGTCGAATGGCGTCTCTTGTGACGCGTATCCGCGCGCGGCCTCCTCATCACTCCCAGGCCGCAGCCGCGGGCGCCGGGGAGGACTGCATCAAGTGACCACTAAGAGACGGACGCTCCGCACCGCAGCGATTGTCGTGGCCATGGCCGCCACCGCTGCCACGGCGTCGACCTTCGCCACCGCACAGGCGAATGACAAGGCGTCAGACGTCAGCGCGTCCAGCATCGATCGCCGTGACCCGGCGTCGGCCGAGGGCAACGCACACAACCTGAAGGGCCCCTTCAGCGAGCAGCAGGACGCACAGCGTCAGGCGGCCCTGGAGCAGGTCGTGTCCGGCGACAAGAAGGTGTCGACGCGCAACGGCTCCAAGGTCGTCAAGCTCGACGACAAGAAGTACGTCGAGCTCGGCCGCAAGAAGACGGACAAGATCTTCACGATCCTGGTGGAGTTCGGCGACAAGGTCGACGACACGACCATGTTCGACCCGGACGGCGACGGCCCCAAGCCGCCCGTCAAGAAGTACGGCGGCACGCCCGGACCGCTGCACAACAAGATAGCCAAGCCGGACCCGGCGAAGGACAACAGCACCGCCTGGCAGGCCGACTACAACCAGGCCCACTTCCAGGACCTCTACTTCGGTGAGGGCGCCGGCAAGGACTCGCTGAAGACGTACTACGAGAAGACGTCCTCCGGGCGCTACTCGGTCGACGGCCAGGTCTCCGACTGGGTCAAGGTCCCGTACAACGAGGCCCGTTACGGTTCCAACTACTGCGGTTCGTCCAACTGTGCCAACGCCTGGGACATGGTCAGGGACGGCGTGAACGCCTGGGCTGCCGACCAGAAGGCCAAGGGCCGCACGCCGGAGCAGATCAAGGCGGACCTGGCGCAGTACGACCAGTGGGACCGCTACGACTACGACAACGACGGCGACTTCAACGAGCCCGACGGCTACATCGACCACTTCCAGGTCGTGCACGCGGGTGAGGACGAGTCCGCGGGCGGCGGCGTCGAGGGCGCGAACGCCATCTGGGCACACCGCTGGTACGCGTACGGCACCAACGCCGGTGCGACCGGCCCGGCCGACAACAAGGCCGGCGGCACCGAGATCGGTGACACCGGCATGTGGGTCGGCGACTACACCGCGCAGCCCGAGAACGGCGGCCTGGGTGTCTTCGCCCACGAGTACGGCCACGACCTCGGTCTGCCGGACCTCTACGACACCACCAACCGCGCCGAGAACTCGGTCGGCTTCTGGTCCCTGATGTCGGCCGGCTCCTGGCTCGGCACCGGCAAGAACGCCATCGGTGACATGCCCGGCGACATGACCGCCTGGGACAAGCTGCAGCTGGGCTGGCTCGACTACGCCTCGGCCAAGGCCGCGACGAACTCGGTCCACAAGCTGGGTGTCTCGGAGTACAACACCAAGGACAAGCAGGCGCTCGTCGTCTCGCTGCCGGCCAAGCCCGTCACCACCGCTGTCACGACGCCCGCCGAGGGCGCCAAGCAGTGGTGGAGCGACATGGGTGACAACCTCAACAACACCCTGTCCCGCTCGGTCGACCTGACCGGCAAGTCCAAGGCGTCCCTGGACCTTTCGGGCTGGTGGGACATCGAGAAGGACTACGACTACCTCTACACCGAGGTCTCGGAGAACGGCGGCGCCAGCTGGACCGCGATCGACGGCACCGCTGACGGCAAGGCGATCCCGCGTGACGCCAGTGACAAGCCGGCGCTGACCGATGTCTCCGGCACGTACCAGAAGCTGTCGTACTCGCTGGACGCCTACGCGGGCAAGAAGATCGACATCCGCTTCCGTTACGCCACCGACGGCGGCGCGGGCGGCGTGGGCTTCGCGGCCGACACCATCGCGGTCAACGCCGACGGTGCGGTGCTCTTCTCGGACAACGCCGAGGGCGACGACAACGGCTGGACCGCCAAGGGCTTCTCCCGGGTCGGTGCGTCGTTCACCAAGGACTACCCGCAGTACTACATCGCGGAGAACCGCCAGTACGTCTCGTACGACAAGACCCTGAAGGTCGGCCCGTACAACTTCGGCTTCGCCAACACCCGTCCGGACTGGGTCGAGCACTACCCGTACCAGAACGGTCTGATGATCTGGCTCTGGGACCAGTCCCAGAAGGACAACAACGTCTCCACCCACCCGGGCCAGGGTCTGATCCTGCCGATCGACGCGCACGCCAAGCCGCTGAAGTGGGCCGACGGCACCGTCATCCGCAACAAGATCCAGCCCTTCGACGCCCCGTTCAGCTGGCGGCCGACCGACGCCTTCACGCTGCACAAGGCCGACGTGGCGACCAAGATCAAGTCCCAGCCGGGCGTCCCGGTCTTCGACGACCACAAGGGCACCTACTGGTACGCCGAGAACAAGACCGGAAGCGTGAAGGTCGCTGACACCAACACCCGGATCACGATCGTCAGCGAGCCGCTCAGCGGCTCGACGATCACGGTCAAGGTTGGCGCCTCGCACAAGTAGTTCCGCATCACCGCAGGTCAAAGCATGATCGGCCGTCGCCCTCTAGCGGGCGGCGGCCGATCGTGTTTAGGTGCCTCTTATTCGGATTCTTATTGACACGATGTCTCACGGGGGAGTGCAGAGCATGGCCGGCGGAGGATTCAGCAAGTTGCCGAACGGCAGTGTGGTGGTCGCGATCACCCTGAACGGCCCGGCGGACGGGACGGGCCCGGGAACCCCGGTCCGGGTCCTGGTGCACGCGGCGAACCGGGCCCGCGCACTGACCCGCCTGCGCAATGTGGGCCTCCGGGCGGTCTACCTCCGCGGCAACGCGGAACCGCCCACGCCCGACGAGATCACGGCGGTGCTGCACCACCCGGACGGCCTGCTCTGGCGAGCGAGACCGGCGAACGCCCAGGAACTCTGGCACCCCATCCGGGCACTCCTGCGCCCGCCGGTACCGGTCCACCAGTCCTGAGGGCGCTACAAGCCTGTCCGGCGGCTGAGGACGATGCGGCCGCCGGACGACCCCGGAACCACTCCCCGCCGCCCTACACCACCGGCTTGCCGGAGAGCTCCACTCCGGCCTCCCGGAGCTCCTCCAGCGCCCGCCCCGTGCTCGCGGCGGCGACCCCCGCGGTCAGGTCCAGCAGCACATGCGTCGCGAACCCTTCCCGGACCGCATCCAGCGCCGTCGCCCGCACACAGTGATCCGTGGCGATGCCGACGACGTCGACCTCGGTGACCTTCCGGTCCCGCAGCCACTGCGTGAGCCCCACCCCGTTCTCGTCGACCCCCTCGAAGCCGCTGTACGCCGCCGCGTACGCCCCCTTGTCGAACACCGCATCGATCGCGCCGGAAGCGACCGCCGGGGCGAAATTGGGGTGGAAGCCCACCCCCTCCGTGCCGGCGACACAGTGCGCAGGCCAGGAGTGCTCGAAGTCGGGCTGTGCGGAGAAGTGGCTGCCCGGGTCGACATGGTGATCACGGGTGGCGACCACATGGCGGTATCCGGCCTGGGCCTCACCGATCAGGTCGGTGATGGCGGCGGCGACATCCGCGCCGCCCGTCACCGCGAGGCTGCCGCCCTCGCAGAAGTCGTTCTGAACGTCCACGACGATCAACGCGCGGTGCATGGCGGGTGTCCTTCGATGGGGGAGAGAAGCGGGGGAGAAGAGCGGAGCGGTGACATTCGGGGGCCGTAAATCGAGCCTAGAGACAAAGACCGCCTTGCGGGAGGGGGCGTATCGCTGCTACGGGACAGTCCTCAGGGCGGGCCGGACGCCGATCCTCATGGGGCAGACGCTGCCGGTCACGGCACTGGCTGCGACCGTCACCTTCCCCGCCGAGGCGCGTTCACACGAATTCCGTCGGAATCACCGGCTCCCCCTTGGACAGCTGGATCGCCGACATCGGCAGCCCCCGCCGCGCCGCCATATGCCGCTCCCGCGCCGTGTCCAGCGACTCGCGCGCGATCACCTCACCACCCCGGACCAGCTCGACCAGCAGTTGCCGGTCGGCCAGCCCGTCGGGCACCGGTCCGGTGCCGACCACCTCGGCCTCGGCCACTCCGCTCTCGTCCAGCCGCCGCGCGGCCCACTTGCGACCGCCCATCGAGGACTTCGCCCCCAGCGACTTCTTCGCAACGGGCCGCAGCGGTTCCGCGGGATCGGCGGAGCTGGCCCGGGCGACGAGCTTGTAGACCATGGAGCAGGTCGGCTGCCCGCTGCCGGTGACCAGCTGCGTGCCCACGCCGTACGCGTCGACCGGGGCCACGGCCAGCGACGCGATCGCGTATTCGTCCAGGTCCGACGTCACCACGATCTTCGTCTCGGTGGCGCCCAGCTCGTCCAGCTGCTGCCGCACCCGGTGCGCGAGGAGCAGCAGGTCCCCGGAGTCGATCCGGACGGCTCCCAGCCCGGTCCCGGCGAACTCGACCGCCGAACGGACCGCCTCGGCGACGTCGTACGTGTCGACCAGCAGCGTCGTCTTCCGGCCCAGCGAGTCGACCTGCGCCCGGAACGCGTCGCGCTCGCTGTCGTGCAGCAGCGTGAACGCGTGCGCGCTCGTCCCGACCGTCGGGATGTGGTAGCGGAACCCGGCCGCCAGATCGGACGTCGCGTCGAAGCCGCCGACGTACGCGGCCCGGGCCGACGCCACCGCGGACAGTTCATGGGTGCGTCGTGCACCCATCTCGATCAGCTTGCGCCCGCCCGCCGCCGCCGACATCCGGGACGCCGCCGCGGCGACCGCCGAGTCGTGATTGAGGATCGACAGGATGACCGTCTCCAGCAGCACGCATTCGGCGAAGGAGCCCTCGACCCGCAGGATCGGCGAGCCCGGGAAGTACACCTCGCCCTCCGGGTAGCCCCAGATGTCACCGCTGAAGCGGTAGTCCGCCAGCCAGGCGAGCGTCGGCCCGTCGACGATGTTCCGGTCGCGCAGGAAGGTGAGTATCTCGTCGTCGAAGTGGAAGTTCTCCACTGCGTCCAGGACGCGTCCGATGCCCGCGACGACGCCGTAGCGCCGCCCCTCGGGCAGTCGGCGGGTGAACGCCTCGAAGACCGAGTGCCGGTCGGCGGTGCCCGCCTTCAGTGCCGCCTGCACCATCGTGAGCTCGTACTGGTCGGTGAAGAGCGCTGTCGACGGCACACCGACCCGTCGCCCAAGGTCCGCAGAGTTCATGGCTCGGATGCTACCTCTATGTCGTCAGAGTGACGAGATCTAAGCCGTTTGTGCGATGCTCCCTCCCGGGTGGCAGCATGGGGTAGGTGAGTGTCGCCCCTGTAGAGATCGAGCGCCCCGAAGCGGCCGAGGAGAACCTTGTCGTCCCCGAGCCCGACGTGCCCTGGGTGACGCTGGTCCACAACGACCCGGTCAACCTCATGAGCTATGTGACCTATGTCTTCCAGGCCTACTTCGGCTACTCCAAGGACAAGGCCCACAAGCTGATGCTCGACGTCCACCAGAAGGGCCGCGCCGTCGTCTCCAGCGGCAGCCGCGAGGAGATGGAGCGTGACGTCCAGGCCATGCACGGTTACGGGCTCTGGGCCACCCTGACTCAGGACCGCAACTAGCCTCCACCTCTGCCCCGCCCGACCCACCATCGGAGATAACCCATGGCCGGCCACTTCGAGGCCACCCCCGGCGGCGGCGCGGCCGTCGCGCTCGACGAGGTGGAGATCGCGATCCTGCGCTCCCTCGCCGTCCAGTTGCTGGAACTGATCGGACCCGGCGACGAACCGGCCGACGGTGAGGACCCGCTCGCCGCCCTGTTCGCCGAAGGGCCCAGCGAGCCGCCGACCGACCCGGCTCTGGCCCGCCTCTTCCCGGAGGCGTACGGCGACGAGGACAGCGAACTGCGCGCCGCGTCCGCCGAGTTCCGCCGCTTCACCGAGAACGACCTGCGCACCCGCAAGCGCAACGACGCGCTCACCGTCGTGCGCACCCTCGACGCGCTCCCGTCCGGCGCGGAAGGTGCCGTCCTCACACTCAGCGCCGACGAATGCCGCAACTGGCTCGGCGCCCTCAACGACCTCCGCCTCACCATCGGCGCCCGCCTGGAGGTCTCCGACGAGGACGAGGGTGGTGAGGGCTCGCTCTACCGGCTGCCCGACAGCGACCCGCGCAAGCCGATGGTCATGGCATACCTCTGGCTGGGCGCGCTCCAGGAGACGCTTGTCGAGACCCTGATGCCGTAGGAGGCGTCCGGCGGATCAAGGCCGGGTCCGCCCACACGCTCGGCTTCGCCCGAACGGGGGAGGCCCCACTCCCGGCGTTGCCGGAACGCCCGTACAGCTCTGCTGTGCGCATGCTCCGGTGCCCCCGGAATCGCCCCGCGGTGATGCACCGTGCCGGGCGCCGCGACTCACCCGCCTTCCCTTGATCGGGTTTTACCTCCCCTTGGGGCCGAGCCGAGGTGTTCGCTCAACGGACACTCAAATCAACATAACGATCCCGTCACCTGAATGGCCTTTTTTGTGGTGGCTGGGAACTCTTGTCCGCTTTTTCCTGTGGTGTCCACCACACAATGTCCGGTGGACCACTGGTGGCTCCGTGATAAATCTTCACGACCACCCGGGGACGCCATCCCTGTTTCCGGGGGCGCTATCACCGGCGGACCGCCGGTCGCACTCCATCCATATCCGGGGGGATCAGGACCTGATCCGCAGCCGTCAGGCGCGGATCAGCGTGGAGAAAGGCGCAACACATGACATCGGCGCAGGTCGACAAGGGACAAGGCGGCCCGCAGCAGGCCGCGGAAGCCGCAGATGCCACCACCTCGGGCGAGGGCTACCAGCGCGCCCTGGGCGCCCGCCAGATCCAGATGATCGCGATCGGCGGGGCCATCGGAACCGGCCTCTTCCTCGGCGCCGGCAAAGCCATCGCCAAGGCGGGACCCAGCCTCATCCTGGCCTATGCCATCGCAGGCCTGGTGATCTTCTTCATCATGCGGGCCCTGGGTGAACTCCTCATGTACCGCCCGGTCTCGGGCTCATTCTCGGAATACGCACGCGAATTCGTCGGCCCCTTCGCAGGCTTTGTCACCGGCTGGACCTACTGGCTGTTCTGGGTCGTCACCGGAATCACCGAAGTCACCGCGGCAGCCCAGTACATGACATTCTGGTTCGACATTCCCCAATGGGTGTCCGCCCTGCTCTTCACGATCATCCTGTACGGCGTGAACCTGATCTCCGTGAAGCTCTTCGGGGAACTCGAATTCTGGTTCTCGATGGTCAAGGTCACTGCCATCGTCGGCATGATCCTCATCTGCGCCGGAATTCTCACCCTCGGCTTCTCCGACGCCGGCGACAGCGCGTCCGTCACCCACCTGTGGGCCGACGGCGGCTTCTTCCCGCACGGCATCAAGGGCACCTTGATGACCCTGCAGATCGTGATGTTCGCCTTCCTCGCCGTCGAACTCGTCGGCGTCACCGCAGGTGAGTCCAAGGACCCGAAGACCGTCCTGCCCAAGGCCATCAACACCGTGCCGTGGCGCATCGCCGTCTTCTACGTCGGCGCCCTCATCATGATCCTCGCCGTCGTCCCGTGGACGGAATTCCAGCCCGGCATCTCGCCGTTCGTCGCCGCCTTCCAGAAGATGGGTCTGGGCATCGGCGCAGGCATCGTCAACTTCGTCGTGCTGACCGCGGCCCTCTCCTCCTGCAACTCCGGCATGTACTCCACCGGCCGCATGCTGCGCGACCTCGCGCTCAACGGACAGGGCCCGACGTTCTTCACCCGGCTGACCAGGAGCGGCACCCCGCTCGTCGGCACCACCTTCTCCGCCGCCCTCATGCTCGTCGGCGTCTGGATCAACTACCAGTGGCCCGGGGACGCCTTCACCTACGTCGTCTCCTTCGCCACCATCTCCGGCATGTGGGCCTGGATCATGATCCTCGTCTGCCAGATCCGCTACCGCCGCCAGGCCGACCGCGGAGTGCTCCCGCAGTCCGCCTTCCGGGCCCCCGGCGCCCCGTACACCAGCGTCTTCGCCCTCGCCTTCATCGGCATGGTGATCGTGATGATGGGCATCGACAAGGACGCCAGGATCTCGCTGTACTGTGCCCCGCTCTGGGCCCTGATCCTCGGCGTCTCGTACCTGGTCCTCAAGGCCCGTAACCCCCAGAGCACGGCCTTCGCCAAGCGCTGACCCGACCCGGCCGTCCGGCATACGGACCCCCGCGTACCACTCCTCGGTGCGCGGGGGCCCTCTGCTTATCCTGGCGCCATGCTGACCATCACCCAGGAGCTGTACGACCAGATCGTCGCGCACTCCCGCGCGGACCACCCCGACGAGGCGTGCGGCGTGGTCGCGGGCCCGGCCGGAACCGGCCGGGCCGAACGCTTCATCCCCATGCTCAACGCCGCCCGCTCGCCCACGTTCTACGAGTTCGACTCCGCGGACCTGCTGAAGCTCTACCGCGAGATGGACGACCGCGACGAGGAGCCGGTGATCGTCTACCACTCGCACACGGCGACCGAGGCGTACCCCTCGCGCACCGACATCACGTACGCCAATGAGCCCGGCGCCCACTACGTGCTCGTCTCCACCGCCGACGCCGACGACGCGGGCCCCTTCCAGTTCCGCTCCTACCGCATCGTGGACGGCGTGATCACCGAGGAGGACGTCAAGGTGGTCGAGGCGTACGAACCCGCCTGATTTCCAGCGGGCCGGGGCGAATCCCCGCCCCCGGCCCGCCGCAGCTCCCCGCCCCGCACCCGACAGTCCACCAAGCGAACACTCACCATCCACCAGGTGAGATCACATGCCGGAATCCGGGCCGGGAATCGATACGATGAGCCCATGGTTCTCCATGACGTGAGCGACAAGACGCCGGGCACGCTGCTCGTCGCACGCCTGCACGTCGACCTGTGCAGGCTCTCCAGCGCGATCTGTACGCGCCGCCTGCCCGCCGGCCGCAAGGCCTGAGCCGGGCCGCGGCCCCGAGCACCGTCCGGACACACCACCCCTGCGCGGGGGCAGAGCCGCGCGCCACCACTCCGCTTTCGACAGGAGCCCACGCCATGGCCATCGAGGTCCGCATCCCGACCATCCTCCGCACCTACACCGACGGCGCCAAGGCCGTCGACGCCACCGGAGAGACCCTCGCCGACCTCTTCACGGACCTCGACAGCCGCTACAACGGCATCCGTGAGCGCATCGTCGACGGCGACCAGCTCCGTCGCTTCGTGAACGTCTACCTCAACGACGAGGACGTCCGCTTCCTCGACGGAATCTCCACCAAGCTCAGCGACGGCGACAGCGTCACCATCCTTCCGGCCGTCGCCGGCGGCATGAACTGATGCGGTACGACAGCCCGCTCGCCGCGGTGGGCAACACCCCGCTCGTCCGCCTGCCGCGGCTGTCACCGTCGGACGACGTCCGCATCTGGGCCAAGCTGGAGGACCGCAACCCCACCGGCTCGATCAAGGACCGCCCCGCGCTCCACATGGTCGAACAGGCCGAGAAGGACGGCCGGTTGACCCCCGGCTGCACCATCCTGGAACCCACCAGCGGCAACACCGGCATCTCGCTCGCCATGGCGGCCAAGCTCAAGGGCTACCGCATCGTCTGCGTCATGCCGGAGAACACCTCGCAGGAACGGCGCGACCTGCTCGCCATGTGGGGCGCCGAGATCATCTCCTCCCCGGCGGCCGGCGGCTCCAACACAGCCGTCCGCGTCGCCAAGGAACTGGCCGCCGAGCACCCGGACTGGGTGATGCTCTACCAGTACGGCAACCCGGACAACGCGGGCGCCCACTACGCCACCACCGGTCCCGAAATCTTCGCCGACCTGCCCTCCATCACCCACTTCGTGGCGGGCCTCGGCACCACGGGCACGCTCATGGGCGTGGGCCGATACCTGCGCGAACAGAAGCCCGACATCAAGATCGTCGCCGCCGAGCCGCGCTACGACGACCTCGTCTACGGGCTCCGCAACCTCGACGAGGGCTTCGTCCCCGAGCTCTACGACGCCTCGGTTCTCACCACCCGCTTCTCCGTCGGCTCCGCCGACGCCGTCACCCGCACCCGCGAACTCCTCCAGCAGGAGGGCATCTTCGCGGGCGTCTCCACCGGCGCCGCACTCCACGCGGCGATCGGAGTCGGTACCAAGGCGGTCAAGGCGGGGGAGCCGGCCGACATCGTCTTCGTCGTCGCCGACGGCGGCTGGAAGTACTTGTCGACGGGCGTCTACACGGCCCCCACGACGGAAGCGGCCATCGAAACGCTGCACGGCCAGCTCTGGGCGTAACACCCAGTGCCGTGACCCGCAAAGCTTGCCGGGACCGGGCGCCGTCCCGCCCTCGGCCGCCGGACCCGCTGGAATTCCAGCCGGTCCGGCGGCCGAGGACTTTTCCGGCCGTCAGCCGATCCCGCGCACCCGCTCCCACACTGCCGGGTCCACCGTCCCCACCCGCCGCCGGAACCCCCGCACCGCCACATCCCGCAGCTCGTCCGTCTCCAGGAAACTCGCGCGCCCCTGCGCATCCCCCACCGAACCCGGCGGCAGCGCGATCACCCCGGGCCGCTCCTCGTGATGCTTGCTGGTGATCTTCGCGACGAGCGCCGCACCACCCCGCACCGACAGCACCAGGCAGGGCCGGTCCTTCGCCCCGGGCCCGTCCTCATACGGAACCTCCGCCCACCAGATCTCACCCGGTCGCGGCGCCCGCTCCGGCCCGCCCCGCAGCCCTTCCCGCCTGCCCGGCGGACGCGTCTGTTGCGCGGGACGCCCACCAGGGCGCTGACGCCCCCGCCCGAGCCGCCCCCGCCCGTCGGCAATCGCGGCAATGAGAGCGAGCAGTACGACCACGGCCAGAGCCGGCCACCAGGACATGTCCATGCCCCGACGGTACCGGCGCCCCCGTCGGCCCGCTCCCCGCACCCCGCCCTCCGCACCTGCCCTCCGCACCCGCTTCCATCGAACCGGTGACAGAGCAGGTGAGTTCGCCCACAACGGCAGGCCTCAGAGGAGCGACCAGGTGTTTCGCGCCTTACGCTCAACAAATCGCACGAACCCTCCCCGTTCCCACGTCTCGGAGGTTCACGCTCCATGAAGCTCACCGTCGTCGGCTGCTCCGGCTCGTTCCCGTCCACGGGTTCGGCATGTTCGAGCTACCTCGTAGAGGCCGACGGCTTCAGGCTGCTCCTCGACATGGGCAACGGCGCCCTCGGCGAGCTGCAGCGCCATGTCGGTCTCTATGACCTCGACGCCATCTTCCTCAGCCATCTCCATGTCGATCACTGCATTGACATGTGCGCGTACTTCGTCGTCCGCTACTACCGGCACGACGGCGGACGTCCCGCGTCCATCCCGGTCTACGGCCCCGACGGCACCGAACAGCGACTGACCACCGCCCACGCCGACACCCCGTCCGACCGGTCCATGGGCGAGGTCTTCGACTTCCACACGCTGAAGCCCGGCTCGTTCGACATCGGCCCCTTCTCGGTCCGTACGGAGAAGGTCCGTCACCCCATCGACGCCTTCGGTATCCGCATCGAGCACGGCGGCCGCACCCTCACGTACTCCGGCGACACCGGCGTCTGCGAGGCGCTGGACGAACTCGCGGAGGGCGCCGATCTGTTCCTCTGCGAAGCATCGTTCGTCTACGGCAAGGAAGACATCCCGGACCTCCACCTCAACGGCCGCGAAGCAGGCGAGATCGCCGCACGCGCGAAGGTGGGACGGCTCGTCCTCACTCACATCCCGCCGTGGACGGACGCGGACCGCAACCTGGCCGACGCCCGCACGGTCTACCACGGACCGGCGGAGCTGGCGGTGCCGGGCGCGGTCTACGAGATCTAGGACGTGACGAAGCCCCTCCACCTTCCGCCCGGAAGGCGGAGGGGCTTCGTCCTCGGCCGAAGACCTACTTCACAAGGTCTTTCTCGATCTGTGCCTCCAGTTCGTCGGGCTCGCGCCCGGGGGTCTGAAGGTTGAACCGGGTGATGGCGAACCGGAAGATCACGTAATACACCGCTGCGAAGCAGAAGCCGATCGGAATGATCAACCAGGGCTTCGTGGCCAGGCTCCAGTTGATGACGTAGTCGATCAGACCCGCCGAGAAACTGAAGCCGTCCTTCACCCCGAGCCCCCAGCTCACCGCCATCGAGACGCCGGTGAGCGCCGCGTGGATCGCATACAGAAGGGGGGCGACGAAGAGGAACGAGTACTCGATCGGCTCGGTGATGCCCGTCACGAACGACGTCAGACCGACCGAGAGCATCATGCCGCCGACCGCCTTCCGGCGATGCGGCTTGGCGCAGTGGTAGATCGCCAGCGCCGCAGCCGGAAGCGCGAACATCATGATCGGGAAGAAGCCCGTGGTGAACTGCCCGGCCGTCGGATCGCCCGCCAGGAACCGGTTGATGTCACCGTGCACGACCGTCCCGTCCGGTTTGGTGAAGTCGCCGAACTGGAACCAGACGAACGTGTTCAGGAACTGGTGCAGGCCGACGACCAGCAGTGCGCGGTTGGCAACACCGAAGATGCCGGAGCCCAGCCAGTTCAGGTCCACCAGCCACTTGGAGAAACCGGTCAGACCGTCACCGATCGGCGCCCACAGCCAGGCGCACAGGGCGGCGAAGGCCAGACCGACGAACGCCATGATGATCGGCACGAGGCGGCGGCCGTTGAAGAAGCCCAGCCAGTCGACCAGCTTGACCCGGTGGTACCGCTGCCAGAACCACGCCGACATCAGCCCCATCACGATGCCGCCGAACACCCCGGGGTTCTGGTACTGGGCGACCGTCACCTTCGCGTTGCCGGTGACACAGGTGCCGAACCACGTGCCGCCCGCGGTGAAAGTGGAACCCGGTGGGCAGTCCACCGGGAAGGCGTGCAGCACCGCGTAGTAGACGAGGAAGCCGACCACCGCCGCGAGCGCCGTCGAACCGTCCGACTTCTTCGCCATGCCGATCGCGACCCCGACGCAGAACAACAAGGGCAGTCCGAGACCGGAGTCGAGGAGCGCCCCACCGGCAGCGGCGAAGACCTTCGCGACGTCGTTCCAGCCGAGCCCCTCGTCGCCGAACACGTCCGGCTGGCCGAGCCGGTTGAGAATGCCGGCCGCCGGCAGCACCGCGATCGGAAGCTGGAGGCTCCGCCCCATCTTCTGGAGGCCCTGGAAGAAGCCGTGCCACCACATCTTCCGTGGTGCTGCGGCGCTGCTCGAGCTCATCGGCATCCTCCCGGAACAGGCGGCGTCTGGCGGTCGTCGCGAAGTGGCACAGACCAGTTGCGGTGCGGTTCGTCACCCGCCCGGAGGACAGAGCACCCATGATCGTCATCATTGGTGATGATCAGGTTGATCGCTCGTGAAGTTGGGCCAACCGTGCGTTACTTTGACGAAACGGACCCATGGTGGGTCGGCACCGGACGTGAAGAACCAGGGAGAACCACATGGCCAGCAAGGCTGAGAAGATCGTCGCCGGGCTCGGCGGGATCGACAACATCGAAGAAATCGAAGGGTGCATCACCCGCCTCCGCACCGAGGTCGTCGACCCGAGCAAGGTCGACGAAGCCGCGCTCAAGGCCGCCGGCGCCCACGGCGTCGTCAAGATGGGCACCGCGATCCAGGTCGTCATCGGCACCGACGCCGACCCCATCGCCGCCGACATCGAAGACATGATGTGACGGCCACTCGCGGAGCCGGCCCGGCTCCGCGCCCCCAGGCCCCGATCCCACCAGAACGGGGCCTGCGGCAGACCCCCACCAGCCCCGCTCTGCACCCCCACCCGGCCCCCGGCACACCCCGGCCGGCGCTCATGGCCCAGCCGATAGGCTCGACGCCATGTCTCGTATCGACGGCCGCACCCCCGAAGAGCTCCGCCCCGTCACCATCGAACGCGGATGGAGCAAGCACGCCGAGGGCTCAGTCCTCATCTCCTTCGGCGACACGAAGGTCTTCTGCACCGCCTCCTTCACTGAAGGCGTCCCGCGCTGGCGCAAGGGCAGCGGCGAAGGCTGGGTCACCGCCGAATACTCCATGCTGCCCCGCTCCACCAACACCCGCGGCGACCGCGAAGCCGTACGCGGCAAGATCGGTGGCCGCACCCACGAGATCAGCCGCCTCATCGGCCGGTCCCTGCGCGCCGTGATCGACTACAAGGCACTCGGCGAGAACACCGTCGTCCTCGACTGCGACGTCCTCCAGGCCGACGGCGGCACCCGCACCGCCGCCATCACCGGTGCGTACGTCGCCCTCGCCGACGCCATCACCTGGGCCCAGGGCAAGAAGCTCATCAAGCACGGCCGCAAGCCGCTGACCGGCACCGTCTCCGCCGTCAGCGTCGGCATCGTCGGCGGCACACCACTCCTCGACCTCTGCTACGAGGAGGACGTCCGCGCCGAGACCGACATGAACGTCGTCTGCACCGGCGACGGCCGCTTCGTCGAGGTCCAGGGCACCGCCGAGGCCGAGCCCTTCGACCGCAAGGAACTGAACGCGCTCCTCGACCTCGCCGCCAGCGGCTGCGTCGACCTCCGCGCCATCCAGCAGGCGGCCCTCGCCCGCACGCTCGGCGAGTAAAGAAGCAACCAAGTACGCCCCACAGGGCGTCGTCACGAGTACGGACGCACGGGTCGAACCGTGCGTCCGTCCGCGTATCCGCACCCGGGGAGGAACCGCACCATGGCCAAGGCCGCCCGCCACCGCCGCATCACCGTCGCGCTGACCCTGACCGCTCTCACCCTCACCGCCGCGGCCGGCTGCGGCGCCGTCGACAAGGCCCTCGACTGCGTCCGTACCGCCGACGCCATAGCCACCAGCGTCGACAACCTCCAACAGGCCGTCTCCAACGCATCGAACGACCCCACCCAGGCATCCGAGGCCCTCGACGAGATAGACAAGGAACTCGGTAACCTCGGCGACAAGACGGACAACGCCGACCTTTCCAAGGCCGTCGACGACCTCCAGGCCGGCGTCAAGAACGTCCGTGATGCCATCGACAAGGGCGACGCCACCCCGGACATCACCCCGGTCACCGACGCCGCCAAGGAGATCGGCAACGTCTGCACCTCATAGCGGACGCCACCCGGCACCCCGCGATAATCGGCACATGACCCGCCTGATCCTTGCCACCCGCAACGCCGGGAAAATCACCGAACTCCACGCGATCCTCGCCGACGCGGGGCTCACCCACGAACTCGTCGGTGCGGACGCGTACCCCGAGATCCCCGACGTCAAGGAGACCGGCGTCACCTTCGCCGAGAACGCCCTCCTCAAGGCCCACGCCCTGGCCCAGGCCACCGGCCACCCCGCGATCGCCGACGACTCCGGCCTCTGCGTCGACGTACTCGGCGGCGCCCCCGGCATCTTCTCGGCCCGCTGGGCCGGCACCCATGGCAACGACCGCGCCAACCTGGACCTGCTGCTGGCCCAGCTCTCCGACATCGACGACGCCCACCGCGCCGCCCACTTCGCCTGCGCGGCGGCCCTCGCCCTCCCGGACGGCACGGAACGCGTGGTCGAGGGCCGTCTCCTGGGCACCCTCCGCCACGCCCCGGCCGGCACGAACGGCTTCGGCTACGACCCGATCCTGCAGCCGGAGGGCATGACCCGGACCTGCGCGGAACTGACCCCGGCCGAGAAGAACGCGATCAGCCACCGGGGGAAGGCGTTCCGGGCGCTGGTGCCGGTGGTGCGGGAGCTGGTGGGGTGACATGCAGATGGTCGCCACCTTCGAAACGAAGGTGGCGACCACTTCTTGCCTGTGGGCCCGGTGGGATTCGAACCCACGACACACCGGACCTAAACCGGCGCCCTCTAGCCAGCTGGGGTACGGACCCGCGCGCGCCCACTCTACTGTGTGCGGCTACGTCGGTTCGAGAAGGATTCGGTCTGGCTGTGACAGGACGGACACAGGTATCGCAGGTTCTCGCGGCGGTTATCGATCCGGTCGCCATTGATGTGGTCGATTTCCAGGACAAGGCGCTTGCCTCGCCAGGCATCGCCGATGCCGCACGCAGCACACTCGTGCGGGACGTCCAGATCATCAAGTGCGCGTCGGAGAAGAGCGGTTTTCGTCCGGGGTGCGGCTGGGTTGAGCCGCCTCAGTATCTCCTGTGCAGGCTTGCGGCGAGGGGAGGAGGCTCCGAGGAAGTGGCCTTGTCCCGTGAAGTGTTCGGTCGATATGCCGTGCGCTTCGATGCTCCGCTTCACGAGGGCACGACCGGCGCCGTTGTCGGCACGACCGAGAAGCCTGAGTGTGCCGGCGAGGCTGAATGATGCCTTCACGGCCGCCACCAGCTCGTCTCGGGCAAGGATTTCTGTTCCGTATCGGCGGCCACTCGTGAAATGCGAGGTGTCGATGCCGTACCGATCGAGCTTCTTGCGGATATGGCCGTACGGGCTGTCCTGTGGTGGGAGGCCCATGTACTCCAGCACCTCCCGGATGCTGTGCGAGTGTGCCGCAGCCTCGGCGAGGAGTGCTTTCGAGTACGAGCGACGTTCTCGCTCCGGCAGTAGTTCCTCGCGGAAATGGGATGTGTCTATGCCGTAGTGCCGCAGGCGCCGGTTCAGGTAGGAGCGCGCTCCGCTGCCGAGCGAGGCGCCGAGTCTGCGCATCAGATCCACCATGCTGGATGACTCGGCTGCAGCCGCCGCCAGCCGCTCGCGCGTGTACTGGGGACTGTTCACGCCGCCCTCCGCTTGCGCCCGCGATAAGTGTCCGTCGCCGAGTGGCAGTTGGGGCCTCCAGCTGTAGCGGTTTGTTGTTCCATACGGTGCCGATGCCGCACTCCGCGCAGCGTTGCGGTATTCCGACCCGAATGAGTTCTCGATGGAGCCGCGCGCTGCCGATCCGTCCGTCCCGCGGAGAGCCCAGCACGAGCACGTTGCCGCGGGAGCCCTTGGCTCGGCCTCGGCGCACCGTGAAGTGGGATGTACAGATGCCCAGAGACGCGATCCGCCTGCTGATATGCGTGTGGCTGCCGCCGACAGGGTTGATCCCCAGTCGTTGCAAGACCTCCGTGACCGAGGCGGAAGCTGCGACCGAATCGCGCAGAGATTCATCGGAGTAGCGCACCCGCTTCTTCGCGAAGTGCGAGGTGTCGATGTCGGCCTGCGCCAGCTTCTGGCGTAGGTAGCGCCTGCTGCCCGCCGTCGGCGTGCCCCCGCACCACCGGACCGCATCGTCGAAGTTGGTCGTTTCACGTGCTGCCTCTTCAAGCAGCTCTCGCGTGTATCGAACCGCCATCGATCTCCTCCGTTCCCGACCGCACGTTCGCGGCCTCGTACGGAGTAACGAACCGTTTATCGGAGAGTCACGTCCGATGAACGGCGAGATGTGGAACGGCCCGCGCCGCTTCGGCTGAAGCGGCGC
>NZ_JBLVKW010000070.1:0-40419 GCF_048270745.1 Streptomyces sp. NPDC056231
GGCGGCGTCCGGTGCGTGCGATCGCAAGGCGGAGGGCCGCCCCGATACCGGTCGTATCGGGGCGAGCCCGACAACGCGGCGAGCGTGCGTGCCGGACGCCGCCCGGCAGACGGGACTTTCGAAACACGCCCTAGGCCGTACGGTCGAGGGCGCGCAGGGAACGGTCGGTGATCGAGCGCGCGCCGCGCCCTATGGCGATGGTGCCGGACTGGACGAGCTCCTTGATGCCGTACTGCTCCAGCATCTTGAGCATGGCCTCCAGCTTGTCGGCGCCGCCGGTCGCCTCGATCGTGACGGCCTCCGGAGAGACGTCCACGGTCTTGGCGCGGAACAGCTGAACGATTTCGACGATCTGGGAGCGGGTCTCGTTGTCGGCGCGGACCTTCACCAGGACGAGCTCACGCTGGATCGCAGCGGAGGGCTCGAGTTCGACGATCTTCAGTACGTTGACCAGCTTGTTGAGCTGCTTGGTCACCTGCTCGAGAGGCAGGTCCTCGACATTCACGACGATGGTGATGCGGGAGATGTCGGGATGCTCGGTGGTACCGACCGCAAGTGAGTCGATATTGAAGCCGCGGCGGGAGAACAGGGCCGTGATCCGGGCGAGGACACCGGGCTTGTTCTCGACCAGGACGGAGAGCGTGTGCTTGCTGGACATGGAGTCGGTCTCTCTCTGTCTCTCAGTCGTCTTCGTTGTCGCCGAAGTCGGGGCGGACACCGCGGGCGGCCATGACCTCGTCGTTGGAGGTACCGGCGGCGACCATGGGCCAGACCATGGCGTCCTCGTGGACGATGAAGTCGATCACGACGGGGCGGTCGTTGATGGAGTTTGCCTCGGCGATGACCTTGTCGAGGTCGGCCGGGTCCTCGCAGCGGATCGCGTAGCAGCCCATGGCCTCGGACAGCTTGACGAAGTCCGGGATCCGGGTCCCCTTCGCCGGGGTGCCCTCGGTGTCGGCGCCGGAGTGCAGCACGGTGTTGGAGTACCGCTGGTTGTAGAACAGGGTCTGCCATTGGCGAACCATCCCGAGCGCGCCGTTGTTGATGATCGCGACCTTGATCGGGATGTTGTTGAGCGCGCAGGTGGTCAGTTCCTGGTTGGTCATCTGGAAGCAGCCGTCGCCGTCGATCGCCCAGACCGCACGGTCCGGCATGCCGGCCTTCGCGCCCATCGCGGCCGGGACCGCGTAGCCCATCGTTCCGGCGCCGCCGGAGTTCAGCCAGGTGGCGGGCTTCTCGAACCGGATGAAGTGCGAGGCCCACATCTGGTGCTGGCCGACGCCCGCCGCGAAGATCGTGCCCTCGGGGGCCAGCTCGCCGATGCGCTGGATGACCTGCTGCGGCGAGAGGCTGCCGTCCTCCGGCAGGTCGTAGCCGACGGGGTAGGTCTCGCGCCAGCGGTCGAGGTCCTTCCACCAGGCGGAGTAGTCGCCGACGTGACCGTCGGTGTGCTCGGCCTGGACCGCCTGGACGAGGTCGGCGATGACCTCGCGGGCGTCACCGACGATCGGCACGTCGGCGGCACGGTTCTTGCCGATCTCCGCCGGGTCGATGTCGGCGTGGACGATCTTTGCGTACGGGGCGAAGCTGTCCAGCTTGCCGGTGACGCGGTCGTCGAAACGGGCTCCGAGGGCGACGATCAGGTCGGCCTTCTGCAGCGCGGTGACGGCGGTGACCGAACCGTGCATGCCCGGCATTCCCACGTGCAGCGGGTGGCTGTCGGGGAACGAACCGAGCGCCATCAGGGTGGTGGTGACGGGCGCTCCGGTGAGCTCGGCGAGCACCTTCAGTTCGGCGGTGGCGCCGGCCTTCATGACGCCGCCGCCGACGTACAGCACGGGGCGCTTGGCCTGGGTGATGAGCCGGGCGGCCTCGCGGATCTGCTTGGCGTGCGGCTTGGTGACCGGGCGGTAGCCGGGCAGGTCCTGGGTCGGCGGCCAGCTGAACGTGGTCTGTGCCTGCAGGGCGTCCTTGGCGATGTCGACGAGGACGGGGCCCGGACGGCCGGTGGAGGCGATGTGGAAGGCCTCGGCGATCGTGTGCGGGATGTCCTCGGCGCGGGTGACCAGGAAGTTGTGCTTGGTGACCGGCATCGTGATGCCGCAGATGTCGGCCTCCTGGAAGGCGTCCGTACCGATCGCCTGCGAGGCGACCTGGCCGGTGATCGCGACCAGCGGGACGGAGTCCATGTGCGCGTCGGCGATCGGGGTGACCAGGTTGGTGGCGCCAGGGCCCGAGGTGGCCATGCAGACACCGACCTTGCCGGTGGCCTGCGCGTAGCCGGTGGCGGCGTGGCCCGCACCCTGCTCGTGGCGGACCAGCACATGACGGACCCGGGTGGAGTCCATCATCGGGTCGTACGCCGGAAGGATGGCGCCGCCGGGAATGCCGAATACCGTGTCGGCCCCCACCTCCTCAAGAGACCGGATGAGGGACTGCGCACCCGTGACGTGCTCAACGGTGGCGGGGGACGATCCGCCGCTACGGGCCCGCGGCTGCGGATGGTGGGCCCCGGTGGCCTGCTCGGTCATCGGCATTCTCTTCTCGAAGCTGAGGGTTTTTGCGGGGTTTTGGGGTGTACCTGTGCAACAAAAAACCCCTCGTGCCGTGAGGCAAGCGAGGGGAGCGCGTCGGAGTGGTCTGCAGAGTGCCAACGAGGGCCTCTGCTTCAGCCGACGCGCTTTCCAAGTACGAGAATTCGGGTGCGCATGGCATTGACCCTCTCTCCGACGCGCCCGACGTGTCAAGTGGGTGGGACGGGCGTCTCACCATGTGAGCCGCTGAGGAGTGGGATCGAGCCGCCTGCCAGGACGGGCTGTGCGACCGGGCCGCCGGGCACCGGGAACTCACCGCGGGCCAGTGCGCGGCGCAGCCGGTACTCGTCCAATGGCCCCGAGAAGGCCATTCCCTGCCCATGCGTACAGCCCATGGCGCGCAGCGCGAGGACCTGCTCCGGTACGTCGACACCGTCGGCGACGGACTGTAGACCGAGATCGCAGGCGATCCGCAGCAGCCCGCTGGTGATCTTGTGCAGCCGGGCCGATTCCACGACGCCCTCGACGAGACCGCGGTCCAGTTTCAGTACGTCGATGGGGAGCCGGCGCAACGCGTTGATCGCGGCGTAACCGCTGCCGAAGCCGTCGAGCGCGATCCGTACGCCGAGCCGGCGCAGCGCGACGAGGCGCTGCTCGAGCTCGTCGAAGGAGACCCGGGGGTCGCTGTCGGAGACCTCGATCATCAGTGCCCCTGACGGCAGGCTGTAGCGGGTGAGGAGAGCCTCGACGGAACCGATCGGCATTGCCTTGTCCAGCAGTCTGCGGGCGGAGAGCCGGACGGCCACGGAGACGTGGTGCCCGGCCCTGGCCCGGTCCGCGGCCTGCTCGACGGCCTCCTCGAGGAGCCAGCGGCCGAGCTCAGCGGTGCGGTCGCTGTCCTCGGCAACACGGAGGAACTCGGCGGGGGTGAACAGGATTCCCTGGGCGGAGCGCCAGCGGGCCTGTGCGGCAACGGCGGCGACATTGCCGGTGGCGAGATGGATCACGGGCTGGTGGAGCAGGGCGAAATCGCCGTCCCGCAGGGCGGTGCGCAGCCGGGCCGCGAGTTCCGAGCGTCGTACGACGTCGGCCTGCATCTGCGGGGCGTACAGCTCGACGCGGTCCTTGCCGCTCGCCTTGGCCCGGTACATGGCGAGATCGGCGTTGCGCATGAGGTCGGTCGGGGTGATGGCGGGCTCGGCGAAGGCGACGCCGATGGAGGCGGCGACGCGGACGTCGCCGCCGCCGATCCGGTAGGGCTGGGAGAGCGTGAGGCGCAACCGGTCGGCGATCTCGTGGACGTGGTACTCACGCGCCGACTGGTCACGGGTGCCGTCGCCGAGGATCAGCGCCGCGAACTCGTCGCCGCCGAGGCGGGCGGCGGTGTCCCCCACTCGTACGGACTCCTGGAGGCGGCGGGCTGCCTGGATGAGCAGTTCGTCGCCCGCCTGATGGCCCAGCCGGTCGTTGACCGCCTTGAAGCCGTCGAGGTCGATGAAGAGCACCGCGGTGCCCGGGTCGCCGGAGCGGCGGCCACCGAGGGCCTGCCGGACCCGGTTGGTGAACAGGGCGCGGTTGGGCAGGTCGGTGAGCGGGTCGTGCTCGGCGTTGTGCTGCAGCTGGGCCTGGAGCCTGACCCGTTCGGTCACGTCCCGGCTGTTGAGGATCAGGCCGCCCTGGTGACGGTTGACGGTGGACTCGACATTGAGCCAGTCACCGGTGCCGGACCTGAACCGGCACTCGATCCGGGTGGTGGGTTCCTCGCTGGGCGGGGCGGCCAGAAACCGCCGCACCTCGTGGACCACGCGCCCCAGGTCCTCGGGATGGATGATCGAGGCGAGCTCGGCGCCGATCAGGTCGTCGGCCTCGCGTCCGTACACCCCGGAGGCGGCGGGGCTGACGTACCGGAGTATTCCGGTGGGTGCGGCGATCATGATGACGTCGCTGGAGCCCTGGACCAGGGAGCGGAAGTGGTTCTCCTTCTGCGCCAGCTCCTGAGTGAGGGCGATGTTGTCGACGAGCATGATGCCCTGCCGGACGACCAGGGCGAGCACCACCGTGCACCCGGTGAACACCACGACGCGGTCCACCCTGTGACCCTCGATGACGTTGTAGAGGATGCCGAGGGTGCAGACGGCCGCGGCGAGATACGGCGTCAGGGCGGCCAGCGAACCGGCGATCGGGCGGCTGGTGGTCCGTGCGGCGGGGCGCTGTTCGACAGCGTTGTCCGATGGCCGGTTCGCACGCCAGGGGGCGTACGCGAGGAGCAGCGATCCGGCGAACCAGCCGGCGTCCAGCAACTGGCCGGAATGGTAGGTCTGACGGAGCAGCGGCGAGGTGAACAGCGCATCCGACAGGACGGTCAGGGCGAGCGCGGCGATGGCGGTGTTCACCGCGGAGCGGTTGACGCTGGACCGCCGGAAGTGCAGGGCGAGGACCATGGAGACCAGCACGATGTCGAGCAGCGGATAGGCGAGCGAGAGCGCCACGCGGGCCACGCTCGTCCCCCCGGTGTCCGCGAGGTGCGCGGTGTGGGCGAGGGCGAGGCTCCAGGACGAGGTCAGGAGCGATCCGCCGATCAGCCAGGAGTCCAGTACGAGGCAGACCCAGCCGGCCCGGGTGGCGGGGCGTTTGGCGAGGACGAGCAGTCCGACGATCGCGGGCGGGGCGAAGCAGAGGTAGAAGACGTCGGCGAGGGACGGGGTGGGCACCGGGAGCCCGAGCACCACCTCGTACCACCCCCAGACGGCGTTGCCCCCGGCAGCCATCAGCGAGGAGAACGAGAACAGCAGCCAGGCGGGCCGGAATCGGCTCTCCGCGGCGCGCGCGTAGCGGAAGCAGGAGACAGCCGCGATCAGGGCGGCACCGCTGAGGCCGAAGTCACCCATGACGAGTGCCAGTTCGGACGAGCCCCAGCCCAGGGCCGCCCCCACGGCGTAACCACCGCAGACCAGGCCGAGGAGGATCTGCGAGACCAGCCCGGAGGCCCCGCCGGCGGTCGGTTGCCGGGAGAGGAGCGCCCCGAGTGCGCTTGCCGGGGCGCTCACCGGGGTGCCCCTGATGTCATCGGATGGGCGCGGGCCCGGCGGGGGGACCGGCCCGGCGGTCGCCGCCGACCGCTCTGTCGCGTCGGATCGTTCGTCCATCGGCCATACATCGCCCGTCGACCCCCTCGCCTTCCGCTGCCACCCCGGTGCCGCCCCTTCCGCAACGCAGCCCCCCATCCGGGACGATACACCAGACTCGTCACGCAGCGACATAGCCACTTCACTCAGCGTGACGGTCTGGGGAGTTGTCGACACGGTGAGCTGCGGAACGGATCCGCAGCATGGTCAGCCGGTGGTGAGTACGACGTTCTGCACCGGCTCCCCTGCTGCGAACCGGGTGAGCTGGCCGGCCAGCAGGCGCTTGGCACGCGGCAGGAATGCCGAGGTGCTGCCTCCCACATGTGGCGTGATCAGGACGTTCGGAGCATGCCAGAGGGGATGGCCGGCGGGAAGCGGTTCGGGGTCGGTGACATCGAGGGCGGCCCGCAGTCGGCCGGACTCGAGTGCGGACAGCAGGGCCTCGGTGTCCACGACACCACCGCGCGCGACGTTCACGAGCAGTGCGCCGTCCGCCATCGCGGCCAGGAAGTCGGCGCCCACCAGCCCTTGTGTGGAGGCGTTCAGCGGAGTGGACAGGACGACGATGTCGGCCTCGGGCAGCAGTGCGGGCAGGTCGGCGAGCGCGTGTACGGGGCCGCGCACAGTGGTCCGTGCGGAGCGCGCGACGCGCGCCACCCGCGCACACTCGAAGGGCACGAGCCGGTCCTCGATCGCGGCGCCGATCGATCCGTACCCCACGATCAGTACGGACTTGTCCGCGAGCGCCGGGTAAAAGCCGGAACGCCACTCCTCCTTGTCCTGTCCGTGGACGAATCCGGGGACGCCGCGCAGCGAGGCGAGGATCAGAGCGAGGGTGAGCTCCGCCGTCGAGGCCTCGTGGACGCCCTTGGCGTTGCACAGCCGCACCCCGGCGGGCAACTGGCCGAGCCCTGGCTGGACATGATCGATGCCCGCGGAGAGCGTCTGCACGACCTGCACGGCCCCCATCCCGGCGAGCGGTCGGACCGCGATCTCCATGCCCTTCATGTAGGGGACAACGTAGAAGGCACAGTCCGCGGGATCGGCGGGGAAGTCCTGCTCACCGTCCCAGAACCGGTAGTTGAGACCCTTGGGGAGCCCTTCGATCTCGTCGGCCGGAATCGGCAGCCATACGTCGGGAGTCTTCGTAGAAGTCATGGTCAGGAGGCTATGCGAAGCCCGGCGGGCGGCAGAGGTTACGTTTGGGTGCGGTGCGGTCCCCTGACGGCGGGGCCGAGTGCCTCGCCGGGCGGGGTACCAAGGAGGGTTCGGGGAGTTGGAGCGCAGGAGTCTCGGGGCGGCGGCGCTCGCCGTGGGTGCGGTCGGACTCGGCTGCATGCCTATGAGCTGGGCGTACACCGCGTCGCAGCAGCGTGGTGACCGTGCGTTGCGCGCCGTGCACGCTGCGCTCGACGCGGGTGCCGACCTGCTCGACACGGCCGATATGTACGGCCCCTTCACCAATGAGCTCCTGATCGGCAGGGCGTTGAAGGGGCGCCGGGACGAGGCGTTCGTCTCCACCAAGTGCGGGCTGCTGGTGGGCGATCAGCACATCGTCGCCAATGGCCGTCCCGGCTATGTGCGCCGGGCCTGTGACGCGTCGCTGCGCCGGCTGCAGACCGATGTGATCGATCTGTACCACCTGCACCGGGCCGACCCCGAGGTGCCGGTGGAGGAGACCTGGGGGGCGATGGCGGAACTGGTCACCGCGGGGAAGGTGCGGGCGCTCGGGCTGAGCGCGGTCGGGGCACGGGCCTCGCGCCGGCCGGGGGCACGGATGCATGACGGAACGATCCGGCAGCTGGAGCGGGTGCAGCAGGTCTTTCCGGTGAGCGCAGTCCAGGCGGAGCTCTCGGTGTGGTCGCCGGAGGCGCTGGACGCGCTGCTGCCATGGTGCGAGGCGCGGGGTGTGGGCCTGCTGGCTGCGATGCCGCTGGGGAACGGCTATCTGACGGGCACGCTGACGCCGGGTCAGGGCTTCGAGCCTGACGATCTCCGGGCCAGGCATCCGCGGTTCACCGCCGAGATGATGGCGGCGAACCAGCCGCTGGTGGTGGGACTGCGCCGGATCGCCGAGCGGCACGGGGCGACTCCGGCCCAGGTGGCGCTGGCCTGGGTGCTGCGGCAGGGCCCGCATGTGGTGCCGGTGCCGGGCACGAAGCGGGAGCAGTGGGCGGTGGAGAACGCGGCGGCGGCAGGGCTGGAGTTGACAGCACAGGATCTGGCCGAGATCGCGCGATTGCCGCGGGCACGGGGGTCGTGGGACTGAGAGCCTGTCGGGTGACCTCTGATCGGATAGCGGACGCGGTCTGGTGCGTGCGATTCCAAGGCGGAGGAGGGAGTCAACGCGGAGCGTTGGTGACTGACGACAACGCGGGAAGCGTGCGTGCGAGGGCGTGGCCGCCCGGCCGGAGGTCACCCGACAGGCTCTGAAAGCGGGGGTGCGCGGGTCCTGCACCCGCCGAGAAAGTTCGTGGGCTTGCGGAACCCGGAGCCGGGCTGCGGTGTAGGAACAGTAGTCAGGCAGCCGTCGAAGGGACCGGTGCTGTGCGCATTGCTGTATTCGAATCGCCGAGAAGCACTGCGGGACACCCGCGCGTCCTCCCGGGCGCGCGCCGCGTGGCGGTGGCCACGCTGGCTGCGGGCTCGCTGCTGCTGTCCGCGGGATGCTCGTCGAACGACGACTCGGGAGACACGCGGGTCCGCTCGACGGGCACACCCGACACGGTGACCTCCTCACCGTCCTCCACTCCACCCTCAGCAAAGGGCTCGGTGAAGGTGGCGTCGACGCTGACGAAGGGGCTCGCTTCTCCATGGGGGCTGGCGGAGCTGCCGGGCGGCGATCTGCTGGTGTCCTCCCGCGACCGGAGAACGATCACCCGGATCGACGGGAGCACGGGTAAGCAGACGCGAGTGGGCACCGTGCCCGGCGTGTCACCCGCCGGGGAGGGCGGGTTGCTGGGAATCGCGGTCTCCCCGGCGTTCGGCACGGACCATCTGGTGTACGCGTACTTCACGACCGCGTCCGACAACCGCATCGCCCGCATGCGCTACGACGGGACCGGCAGGGCTCCCGGCCGGCAGCTGGGTGCACCGCACACGATCCTGCGGGGCATCCCGAAGGGCTACATTCACAACGGCGGCCGGATCGCCTTCGGCCCGGACGGCATGCTGTACGCGGGCACGGGCGAGACAGGGCAGACCAGGGAGCTCTCGCAGGACAAGAAGTCCCTGGCGGGCAAGATCCTGCGGATGACCCCGGACGGCAGACCGGCACCGGGCAACCCCGTGCCCGGCTCGCTGATGTATTCGTACGGGCACCGCAATGTGCAGGGTCTCGCCTGGGACGGGCAGAAACGGCTGTGGGCGTCCGAATTCGGGCAGGACACCTGGGACGAGCTGAATCAGATCGTGCCCGGCGGGAATTACGGCTGGCCGAAATACGAGGGCAAGGTGGGCAAGGCGGGTTTTGTCGACCCCGTGGCCCAGTGGAGACCGTCCGAGGCATCCCCGAGCGGGATCGCCTTCGCCCAGGGCTCGATCTGGATGGCGGCCCTGCGCGGTGAGCGGCTCTGGAGGATTCCGCTGTCCGGCAACCCGGGCCGGGAACCTCTGGCGGCCCCGCAGTCGTTTCTGCAAGGGCAGTACGGCCGTCTGCGCACGGTGCTCGCAGCGGGCAGCGACAGACTCTGGCTGGTCACCAGCAACACGGACACCCGCGGCACCCCGAAGCCGGGAGACGACAGAATCCTGGTGCTTCAGGTGCGGTAGCGGCGGCAGGCGACAGAAGGTGAAAGGGTGCGAGCCGTTGTTCAACTTCTTCGAGGAACTCTTCGCCCCGAGCCGTAAGCACGCCACGGAAGAACAGAAGCGGTTGGAGCTGACCCGGGTGGATCTGGGCACGGGCGACCCTGCCCGCGGCCCGGTGGACCTGAGCTCGGGAAAGGTGACGGTGCGCGTCCCCGGTCCTGAGGGGACCCCGTCACCCCCGCCGCCGCCCCGTCAGGGCCCAGCAGACACGGAGGCCCCCTCAAGCCGCTCAGGCCCGTGCAGCGATTGAGGACGGAACGGTCACCGGACGGCCCGGGTACCCGCTCCCCGCACCGGCCCCGCTTCTTCACCCCGATATGCCGGTCGGTCCAAGAGGTGCTGACAAAATGGGAGCGCGAGCCGGGCGCCCATTGTGTGAGCTCCTCCAGCCAGGGCGTGTTTCGAAAGTAGCGTCGTCCGGCCGTAGGGCGGGCCGGGCGGCGTCTGGTGCGTGCGATCGCAAGGCGGAGGGTCGCCCCGATACCGGTCGTATCGGGGCGAGCCCGACAACGCAGCGAGCGTGCGTGCCAGGCGTCGTGGCGGGACTTTCGAAACACGCCCTAAGACGCCCCGTTGCCCGGGTACAGGCGGAGGCGGTGCGCCAGGGCCGCAGCCTCGCCGCGGCTGGAGACGCCGAGCTTGGCAAGGATGTTCGAGACATGCACGCTCGCGGTCTTGGGTGAGATGTACAGCTCCTCGGCAATCCGCCGGTTCGTATGCCCCGCAGCGACAAGCCGGTGCACGTCCTGCTCGCGCCTCGTCAGCCCGAACGACTCCACTGCCGCGACGGCCGCCTCCTGGAGCTGGTCCTCGGAGTGCTCCCGCTCCGGGGCCCCGCCCATGGAGCCCGCCTGGGCCGGGACGGTGACGGCGACCGGAAGCTCGTCGGGCGAGGGGGCGAGCGGGATGCGCGCGCGGCCGGCCAGCAGCTCTATGGTCTCGGTCAGCGGGCGCGCACCGAGCCGTTCGGCGATGCCGTGGGCGTCGCGCAGGAGACCGGCAGCCGTGGCACGGTCACCGGAGGCGACGAGGATGGCCTCCGCCCAGCGGTGGTGGACCTGGGCCTGTTCGTACGGGCGGGAGAGGGGGGCGAAGGCGCCGGCCGCGCGGGACCAGTGGTCGGGGGTGTCGGCGCCCTCCGCCCGGGCCAGCTCGGCGTTGATCAGCAGACCGTACGCGGCCCAGACCTGGACGAACATGGGCAGCTGCCCCAGGTGCTTACGGATGAGGGCGAGGACCGCAGGCCGGCCGGGCTCCATGGCGGGCAGCCCGCGGGCGTCCGCCTCCGCCGCGGCGGCGGTATGCAGGAGCGGCAGCGCGTACCGCTCGGTGCCGGGCGGAAAGCCCTGCTCCGCCTGCGCCTCGAAGGCGGCCCGCGCCTCCAGGAGGCGCCCCTGCTGCACGGCGAGGGTCATGGCATGACGCACGGGATTGATGAGGTACTGGGGCTGCGGGTCGCGTGACCCGAAGTTCCGCCGGGTCAGCGCGAGCTGGACCTCGGCCTCCGCGAAGTCGCCCCGGGCGAGGGCCAGCTCGGTGCGGATCGCGGCCACGAGGCCCTGCGCCTTGCTGGATTGTGCGGTGCGGGCCGCCGCATCCGTGGTCGCCCGGCTCTCGTCCCAGTGGCCGAGGGAGAAGTACGACCTCGCCTGGTTGGCGCGGACCCACGCCTCTATGTCGGCAACACCGTGGCTGTGGCAGACCTCGATGCCGTGGTCCGCGGCGGCGACCGCTTCCAGGGAGCGGCCCATGGCTTCGAGCGTCGAGGGGAGGTTGATGCTGGCGCGGCCCATGAGGCCCACGAGGTGGAGTTCATCGGCCCGGTCGCGGACGGCGTACATCTCGGCGATGCCCTCCTCGATACCGCCCGCATCAGCAGTGAGCCAGCCGCGGGTGAGCCGTGCGTGAAGTTCGATGTACTCGTCGCCGACGAGCTGCGCGTACTCCACGGCCCGGTCGACTGCGGCGAGCGTCTCCTCGCCGGGGCGGTGCATGGCACCCCATCCGGCCACGCTCATGAGGACATCGGCGTGAACGGCGGACGGGGGCAGGCCACGGACCAGATCCTGGGCGATGGCCAGTTCCTGCCAGCCGTCGCCCCGGGCGAGGTCCTGCATCAGCCGGGAGCGCTGCACCCAGAACCAGGCGGCCCGAAGCGGGTCGGGGTCGCCGTCCAGGACCCGTATGGCCTTCTTGGAGATGGCGAGGGCGCGTTCGCGTTCGCCGCCGAAACGGGCGGCAACGGTGGCTTCGGCCATCAGGTCGAGATAGCGGAGCGGGGTGGTCTCGGGGTCACAGCCACAGGCCGGGTAGACCTCTGCGTAGTCGATGGGGCGCAGGGTGCGGCGTATCTCGTCGGGGACGTCGTCCCACAGTTCCATCGCGCGTTCCAGCAGCCGGAGTTGCTCGGTGAAGGCGTAGCGGCGGCGGGCCTCGACGGAGGCCTTCAGTACGGCGGGAAGGGCCTTGGCCGGATCGTGGGCGCCGTACCAGTAGCTGGCCAGGCGCGTGGCGCGTTCGCCCGTGCGGACGAGCGTGGGGTCGGCCTCCAGCGCCTCGGCATAGCGGCGGTTGAGGCGGGAGCGTTCGCCGGGCAGCAGGTCGTCGCTGACGGCTTCGCGGACCAGCGAGTGCCGGAAGCGGTAGCCGTTGCCCTCCCCCGTGGTGAGCAGCAGGTTGGCGCCGACGGCTCCGCGCAGCGCCTCGATGAGTTCGTCCTCGGCCAGTCCGCAGACCGCGGCCAGCAGTTCGTACTCGACGGTGGAGCCGCCTTCGGCGATGATCCGGGCGATCTTCTGGGCGTCCTCGGACAGCGCTTCGACGCGGACGAGGAGGAGGTCGCGGAGCGAGTCGGAGAGTCCGGCACTGTCGCCGCACTCCAGGCTGCAGGCGAGCTCTTCGACGAAGAAGGCGTTGCCGTCGGAGCGTTCGAAGATCTCGTCCACGAGGGCGGGCTCGGGGGTGGCCGCGAGAATGCCGGTGAGCTGACGGCGAACCTCGGCGTGGCTGAACCGGGCGAGTTCGATGCGGCGGACGGTGCGGAGACGGTCCAGTTCGGCGAGGAGGGGGCGCAGGGGGTGGCGGCGGTGGATGTCATCGGCCCGGTAGGTACCGATGACGACGAGGCGGCCGCTGCGCAGCGTGCGGAAGAGATAGGCGAGGAGGTGACGGGTGGAGGCGTCGGCCCAGTGCAGGTCCTCCAGGACGAAGACGACGGGCCGGTCCGCGGAGATGCGTTCCAGCAGACGGGCGGTGAGCTCGAAGAGTCGGGCGGTGCCGTGCTCGTCGGTGGCGTCCCGGTCGGCCTCGCCGAGTTCGGGGAGGAGCCGGGCCAGTTCGCCTTCCTGTCCGGCGCAGGCAGCGGCCATCTCGTCGGGCAGGGTGCGGCGCAGGGCGCGCAGGGCCGTGGAGAACGGGGCGTACGGCAGCCCGTCGGCGCCGATCTCCACGCAGCCGCCGACGGCGACGACTGCCTCGCGGCGGCCGGCCGCGATCAGGAACTCCTCGACCAGCCGCGTCTTGCCGACGCCGGCCTCGCCACCGATGAGCAGCGCCTGCGGCTCCCCGGCGCCGTCGGGGTGTCCGCCGGTTGCGCGGACGAGCGCATCGGTGAGCAAGGTGAGTTCGCCTGCGCGACCGACGAACACGGGACTGACAGACCTGGTCTCCACGCCGCCGAGCATCGCACATGGGTGCGACACCGCGACGGCGGGAGGGAATTCGGTGGTCATCTCTCGCCCGTTACGCGGCGTGGACGAACCTGCTCCGTAGCGAACTCACCGCCCCCTCGTCCTCCTTGTGTCCGGATCGGCGAGCGGCGCGGCGGTCCTGGCGGACCTGCCGAAGGATGCGCTCGTGCTCGGCCCGGTGCAGGAGTTCGGCTTCCCTGATCTTGTGGAGGCTGTACGCGTACATGTGGTTCTCCTGGATGTCGACGGCCCGGTGGGGCCTGGTGGAGGGGCAGTTGGTGCGACGGTCCCGGTTCTGCCGGGCTCGTTCTCTGCCGTGCTTCCACTTTCCTCTTCCAGGGGGTGTCGCCGCATCGGGCGACTTCCGCATCTCTGCGGGGCGGGGGTCCTTAGGCGCAGGCGGCGGGTGCCGCATCCGAGCCCAAGCCCCCCGGGCAGATGCCTTAGTGTTTCGAAAGTCCCGCCTGCCGGGCGGCGTCTGGCACACACGCTCGATCGGCCGTCTCCGGCCGGGCCCGGTCACCCGCCCCAGCTGCGGCCCGGTCACCTGTCTCAGCCGGCGGCGCCCGCGGTCGGCAGGGCAACGATGAGGTCGAAGTACATGCCGACGGAGATCAGTACGCCGAGGACACCGAGTGCGATTCCGGCGGTCGCCACGGCGCGGACCCAGCCGGGCTGCGGGTCCCTGGCAGGTGCGCCGAAGGCCGGGCGGACCAGGGCGAAGACGCCGACCAGCAGGGCGAGGAACGCGAAGAGGCCGTTGACAAGGGCGGTGGAATGCCAGGCGTCGCCGTAGATCTCGGAGATCTGCTGGGCCACGGAGCCACCGGAGGCGGTCTTTATCTGGCCCAGCAGGGTCTCCCGCTCGGCGGCGACCCGGCCCGGCCATGCCCCGGTGAGGCCGACGACGCCCAGGCCGACGGCGACGACGGCCGCGGCGGCCGCGCCGAGCCCGGACGGCGCCCGGTGGATGTCGTCGCCCTTCGGTTCGAAGTCGAGGTCCGGCTCGGAGTCGAGGTCCGGCTCGGAGTCCGGATCGGCGCTGCTGCCGTGCCCGGGACCGTCGCCCGGCGCCCGTCCGCCCTCGGCCTCACCCTCCGCCTCGTCGGACACATCGGAAGCGTCCGACGCGCCCTTCACAAGGGTCGTGGACGTCGCGTCCGGGGCTTCGGGCTCCTCGGTGGCAGGGGCTTCGGTGGTCTTGGACGTCGTGGGGTTCATGCGCCGCACGCTAGGCGGCCTGGATGAGAACGCTCTGAGAGGAGCTCACAGAATGGGCGCCCGGCTCTCATGGTGTGAGCTCCTCCAACGCCCGCGGCCGTTGCGGTACCGCCCCGGCCCGGAGCGGACCCGCACCGGGCAGCGGTCCCGTCTCAGCCCCGCTGAGCACGCCACTCGGGTGCCAGCACGGACCAGATCTCCGAGTCGTGCCGTGTCCCCCGGTACGGGTAGCTCTCGCGGAGCACCCCGTCGCGCGTCATGCCGAGCCGCTTCGCGACCGCGACACTGCGGGTGTTGGCGGAGGACGCCACCCACTCCACGCGGTGCATCCCGCGCTCCTCGACCGCCCAGTCGATCAGCTTGCGCACCGCCCGGGTGACCAGACCGCGCCCCTCTCCCGCGGACTCCAGCCAGCAGCCGACCTCACAGTTCCCGGACTCGGTGTCGAAGATCCGGAAGAGGACGCCGCCGACGAGCGTGCCGTCCAGCCAGATGCCGTACAGCCGGCCCGTGTCGGCCGCCTGCTTGTCGGCGTACCGCTGCAGCAGGGCACGCGCCGATTCGAGATCGGTGGCGAAGGTCGCGAACGGGATCCACGGGTCGACGAGCTCGCGGGCCCGGTCGATATGCGCGAGGAACTCCTCCGCCTGCCAGACTTCCAGCGGGCGCAGTTCCGCACCGTCGTCACCCAGGGATACCGCGAACATCGTGCTCCTCCAACTGCCGAGTCAGTGGACGCGCTGCGCGGCCGGTTCGTCGTCCTCGCTGCTGCGCGCCGAATGAATTTTCGCACGCGGGGCCCGGCAGTCGGGCGGCTCGATGCTGATGCGCGGCAGCCATTGGTCCAGCCGGCGCGGCAGCCACCAGTTGGCGCCGCCCAGCATGTGCATCAGGGCCGGAACCAGCAGGGTGCGCAGGACGAAGGCGTCCAGGGCGACCGCGGCGGCGAGTGCGATGCCGAACATCGCGATGACCCGGTCTCCGCTGAGGACGAAGGCGAGGAAGACGGAGATCATGATCACCGCGGCGGAGTTGATCACCCGGCCGGTCTCGGCAAGGCCGATCCGGACCGCCCGCCGGTTGTCGCCGGTCTCAAGCCACTCCTCGTACATCCGGCCGACGAGGAACACCTGGTAGTCCATGGAGAGGCCGAAGAGCACGGAGACCATGATGACCGGGAGGAAGGGTTCGATCGGCCCGGCACTGCCCAGCCCCAGCAGTTCGCTCCCCCATCCCCACTGGAAGATCGCGACGACGACGCCGAAGGAGGAGGCGACGGCGGCCACATTCATGGCGGCCGCCTTCAGCGGGATCGCGATCGACCGGAACGCCAGCAGCAGGAGCAGACAGCCGAGCCCGATGACCGCGCCGACGAAGAGCGGCAGTCTGCCGATGATGACCTGGGCGAAGTCGTCGTAGCCGGCCGTCACACCGCCCACGTACGCGTGCAGTGAGGTGTTCTCCTCGGTGTGCGGCAGGACGTCCGTGCGCAGCCGGTCGACGAGCGCGCTTGTCTCCCGCGACTGCGGCGACGAGGCCGGGACGACGGTGACGAAGGCCGCGTCGCCGCTGCTGTTGTACGTGACGGGGCCGACCGAGGCGACACCGTCGGTGGCCCGGAGCGTGGCGGGCAGACCGTCCATCGCGAGCCGGTCGTCGGCCCCGTCGAGCTGCGCGGCGATGGTCAGCGGGCCGTTGACGCCGGGCCCGAATCCATCGGCCAGCAGGTCGTATGCCCGCCTGGTGGTGGACGAGGCGGCGTTGTTGCCCTGGTCGGAGCTGCCGAGATGGAGCGCGAGCATGGGCAGAGCGAGGACGAGCATCACCACAGCGGCGACCGCGCCGAGCAGTTTGGGGTGGCGTTCGACGAACGCCGCCCAGCGCGCGGCGAAACCGGTGGGCAGCTCGGGCCGCGGCCCGTGCTCGGCGAGCTGCTTGCGCTCGCGCCGGTTCAGCGCCCGCATACCGATGAAGGAGAGCAGCGCGGGCAGCAGGGTCACCGAGGCGGCCACGGTCAGCACCACGGTGAGCGAGGCGGCGATCGCGACGCCGTTGAGGAAACCGAGCCGCAGGATGAGCATGCCGAGCAGGGCGATGCAGACGGTGGCCCCCGCGAAGACGACGGCGCGCCCGGTCGTCGCAACGGCGTTCTGCGCCGCCTCGGCGACCGTCATGCCGCGCCGCAGTCCTGTGCGGTGCCGGGTGACGATGAACAGCGCGTAGTCGATGCCGACGCCGAGCCCGATCAGCATGCCGAGCATGGGGGCGAAGTCGGCGACCGTCATCAGGTGCCCGAGCAGCACGATGGCCGCGTACGCCGTTCCGACCGAGACGAGGGCGGTGGCGATGGGCAGCAGGCTGGCGGCGAGCGAGCCGAAGGCGAGGAAGAGGACGACCGCGGCGACGACCACTCCGATGGCCTCGCTGAGATGGGCGGACGGTGCCTCGGTGAGGGCGACGGCGGAGCCGCCCAGCTCCACCTGGAGTCCGTTGCCGGCGGCCGCCTTCGCGGTGTCGACGACGGACCGGGCCTGCTGCACCGGGATGTCGTCCGCCTGGTGGTCGAAGGTGATCGTGGCGTAGGCGGTGTGTCCGTCCGCGCTGATCTGCCCCGCGCCGGAGGCTCCGTAGGGCCCGGTTACGCCGCCGACGCCGGGCAGTTGCTCGATCGCGTGAAGGGTCCGGGTCATCGTCTGCCGGACGTCGGCGGCCCGGACGGTGGAGTCGGTGGTGTGCCAGACGACGGTGTCGGTGTCGCCGCCGAGGTGCGTGAACCCGCTCTTGAGCAGGTCGGCCGCCCGCCCCGACTCGGTGCCGGGCACGTCGTAGTTGTTGGAGTAGGCGGAGCCCGCGAACCCCGCCGCAGTGGCCGCGCCGCCGAGGGTGAGCAGCCAGATGAGGACGACGAGGAGACGGTGCCTTGTGCACCAGCGGGCGATGGCAGCCAACGGACGTGCTCCCTGGTGGTTCGTGGATCTTTTTCGGGAGATCTGATGAACAGCCCGCAAAGAACACATGACCTGAGGATCGTCACTCTTGCAGCCCTCAGTGATCCATTGCCTGTTTCGTGGCGATGCTCACAAGCACTGATATTTCCCCTACCCGCACCGCCGGTCACTGACCGCGGACGGGACAGCTGCGCGGCTCGCTGCCGAAGCCGCCGTCGGTCCCGGGTGCGGGGCAGCTGCCGGGGCGTAGGGGTGGGGTCCGCCTTGTGGGGGCGGACCCCGTCGTGACGCCGGACCGGTACTCGATCGGCTCAGTCGTGATCGCGAATGCGTCCGTCGCACGGGGCACGGTTCCGCGTGTCCGCGGCGGTGCCCGGCGGTCAGCCGGAGACGCTCGCCCGGCCGTTCTCGATGTGCCCCATCAGCCGGCGACGGAAGACGTCGTCCCCGTCGACGGTGACGGACAGGTCGTACCAGCCGTGCGCGTCGGCGGCCGAGTGGACGACCGTACGGCTCCGGCCGGGCTTGACCTTGATGGTCCGGGTCCAGTCGCGCAGGTCCGCCTCGTCGACGTATCCCAGCGGCCGGACGGTGAAGGTGAGCGTCCGCTGCCCCGTGTTGCGCAGGGTGACGTGCAGATCGCGCTCGTGGGCATCGATCCGGGTGGCGACCTCGGGTCCGCCGGCGGCAGGTCCTGCGAACTCGCGCCGGAAGCCGTTCGGCCCGGTCACTGTGAACCGGTACGCGTCACCGGTGACGGGGACCGTCCACTGCGCCGTGCCCCGTACATCCTGGTGCTGGGGTACGGGAAACTCGCCCGCGTACGGGTACAGCGCGAAGTGCGCCGACGAACGGCCCGTGTTGCTCAGGGCCACCCGCACTGCCCCGTTCGCCACGGTCGACTGGGCGTCCGGCTGGTAAGGCAGCGGACGGGCGGGCCGGGCACCGGGCTCCTGTACGGGCATCTGCTGGACGGCCGGCGGCTTCGGCTGCCAGCGTCCGCTGAACGGCGGAATGGCGCCAGGCTGCTCGATCTCGGGCCTGCGCCGCCCGCGCGTGAAGTCGAACGCAGAGGTCAGATCGCCGGTGACGGTGCGCCGCCACTCACTGATGTTCGGCTCCTTCACACCCGTCCACCGCTCCAGGAAGCGGATCACCGAGGTGTGGTCGAAGACCTCGGAGCAGACGTAACCGCCCACGGTCCACGGCGACACGACGAGCAGCGGCACCCGTACGCCGAGGCCGGTGGGCTTGGAGTCCCACTGTTCCTCGGTCACCTCGGGCGGTGCCACGGGCGGCGGGACGTGGTCGAAGAAGCCGTCGTTCTCGTCGTAGTTGATGATGACGGCGGTGTGCTGCCACACATCGGGGTGCTTGCCCAGCGCGTCCAGGACCTTGTAGACGATCGTCGCGCTGTGGATCGGGGAGGAGACGCTCGGGTGCTCCGAGTCGACCGCCGACGGCACCAGGTAGGAGACCTCGGGCAGCGTGCCTGCCGCGACGTCCGCGGCGAACGCGTCGGCCAGCGTGCCGGTCTCGACCCGGCGCAGCGCCCGCTCGAACAGGCTGCGTTCCGTGTCCGTCAGCGTGGCGACACCGTCCTCCAGCAGACCGAGCAGCCTGGCCCGCTCGGCCGCGTCGTCCGTGTCACGGACGACCGCGTAGAAGGACTCCATGTAGGTGTGTCCGCCGGTCTTCGCCAGCGCCTTGCGGGCGATCGCCTTGAAGGTGGCGAAGAACTCGATCTGGTTGTCGGTGAAGTTCTCCCACTCGGTGTACGTCTTCCAGCTGTGCCCGGCCTTCTCCAGCCGTTCCGCGTACGTGGACCAGTCGTACCCCCGATGCGTGGCCTCGTTGTACGCGTCGTTGCCGACCGCCCGCTTGCCGTTCGCCTCGAAGCCCGTCTTCCCGCTCCACAGGTGGTTGCGGTTGGGGCTGGTGGAGGTGTGAATGGACGAGTGGTAGGCGTCGCAGACGGTGAAGGTGTCGGCCAGTTCGTAGTGCAGCGGGATGTCGCGACGGTCGTAGTACGCCATGGTGGCGGCCGTCTTCGCGGTCACCCAGCCGTTCATCCAGCCGCCGGCCCATGCCTTGCCGCCGCCGCTCCAGGAGTGGTCGAGGGCGCCTATGTACTGGAGGTCCTTCTTCTGCGTCGCGGCGGCGTCCCGGACCGGGAAGGGCAGCACGGAGGTGCCTGCCGCGCCCGGCTGCTCGAAGACCGGCTTTCCGGAGGGCAGCTCGATCGCATTGCGGTCGCCGAACCCGCGTACGCCGCGCAGGGTCCCGAAGTAATGATCGAAAGAACGATTCTCCTGCATCAGGATCACCACGTGCCTGATGTCCCCGAGCCCGCCGCCGGACCCCGCCGAAGTCGAAGGCTGTGCGGCCATCGCGGCCTGCAGCGACGGCGGCAGCAGCGAACCGGCCGCCGCGACGCCGAGCGCGCCGCCACCCAGTGCGAAGAGCCGACGCCGTGAAATGTCCGTGTTCAAGTTGAGCCTCCCGAGTCCGGTTGTACAGCGGGGAAGCTATTGAAGGCAGGTGGCTGCGGAAAGGCCACCGCACGGCCCTGTGGTGAACGTCCAAGAAGTCGCCCGCGAAAATCCAACCCGCGGGCCGCCGGTCCGAGCCCGGACGTCGGTGAACGGCACGACGCCGATGACGACGCCCAGCAGGGCCGCGGACGGCAACGCTCGCCTCCGGCAGCCCCGCGACGCCGCCTCCCAGGTGCCGGTCGGTCTCACGACGGCGAACGCCGGCACCGCGAGGAGCAGCGCGACGACGACGGTTTCGGCCGTGACGGTGTTCAGCGGACCTTCTCCGGGCACGGGAAGAACAGGAAGGGGCGGTGCACCCGGCCAAACGGGTGCACCGCCCCTTCATCCGCATGCGGCGGCAGGAAGGGCTCAGCCTTCGACGCCGAGCTTCTCCAGGATCAGCTCGCGGACGCGGGCCGCGTCCGCCTGGCCGCGGGTGGCCTTCATGACCGCGCCGACGAGCGCGCCCGCCGCCGCGACCTTGCCGCCGCGGATCTTGTCCGCGATGGCCGCGTTGGCGGCAATGGCCTCGTCGACGGCCGTGCCCAGCGCGCCCTCGTCCGAGACGACCTTCAGGCCGCGCTTCTCGACGACGGTGTCCGGGTCGCCCTCGCCCGCGAGGACACCCTCGATGACCTGGCGCGCCAGCTTGTCGTTGAGGTCGCCGGCGGCGACGAGCTCGGTCACCCGGGCGACCTGCGCCGGGGTGATCGCCAGCTCGTCCAGGGCGGTGCCGGTCTCGTTGGAGTGACGGGCCAGCTCGCCCATCCACCACTTGCGGGCCTGGTCCGACGGGGCGCCCGCCTCGGCCGTGGCGACGATCAGGTCGACCGCGCCCGCGTTGAGGATGGACTGCATGTCGTGCTCGGAGACACCCCACTCCTCGCGCAGCCGGTTGCGGCGTACGCGCGGCAGCTCGGGGAGGCCCTTGCGGAGCTCCTCGACCCAGTCGCGGGCCGGAGCGACGGGCACCAGGTCCGGCTCCGGGAAGTAGCGGTAGTCCTCGGCGTTGTCCTTGATGCGGCCGGCCGTGGTGGAGCCGTCCTCCTCGTGGAAGTGCCGGGTCTCCTGCACGACCTCGGCGCCGGAGTTCAGCACCGCGGCGTGGCGCTGGATCTCGTAACGGGCGGCACGCTCGACGGAACGCAGCGAGTTCACGTTCTTCGTCTCGGAGCGCGTACCGAACGTCTCGGTGCCATTGGGGCGCAGCGACAGGTTCACGTCGCAGCGCATCTGGCCCTGCTCCATGCGGGCCTCGGACACGCCGAGCGCCTTGATGAGCTCGCGCAGCTCGGCGACGTACGCCTTGGCGACCTCGGGTGCGCGCGTACCCGCTCCCTCGATCGGCTTGGTGACGATCTCGATGAGCGGAATGCCCGCACGGTTGTAGTCCAGCAGCGAGTGGGACGCGCCCTGGATACGGCCGGTGGCGCCGCCGACGTGCAGCGACTTGCCGGTGTCCTCCTCCATGTGGGCACGCTCGATCTGCACCCGGAAGACCTCGCCGTCCTCGAGCTGGACGTCCAGATAGCCGTCGAAGGCGATCGGCTCGTCGTACTGCGAGGTCTGGAAGTTCTTCGGCATGTCCGGATAGAAGTAGTTCTTCCGGGCGAAGCGGCACCACTCGGCGATCTTGCAGTTGAGCGCGAGGCCGATCTTGATGGCGGACTCGACGCCGATCGCGTTGACGACCGGGAGCGAGCCGGGCATGCCGAGGCACGTCGGGCACGTCTGCGAGTTGGGCTCCGCGCCCAGCTCGGTCGAGCAGCCGCAGAACATCTTGGTCTTGGTGCCGAGCTCGACATGGACCTCGAGGCCCATGACGGGGTCGTACGTCGCGAGGGCTTCCTCGTACGGCACCAGGTCAGTGACAGTCACGGTGAAACTTTCCCTCTCAACCCAGCAGTACGTCGTCGTCGCCCAGGCGCTTCAGCTCTCGGCAGAGCAGAGCGATGCCGGTGGCGATGGCGGCAGCGGAGACGACGGCGTCGACCAGCCGGAGCGTGTCGTGCTCAGAGCGTGCCTTCTTGGCCTGCTTGAGCACACCGATCGCGCCGAAGGCGGTGGTGCCGATGGACAGGTACGTACCGGTCTTGGACTTCTTGAAGCCCTTGGCCTTGGTCAGTGCGCTCACAGCGAGGGAGCCTCCTCCAGCAGCGGGTGCCCCCACTTTTCCACGAAGGCGGCCTCGACTGCGGCCCCGACCTTGTACAGCCGGTCGTCCTTCATGGCGGGGGCGATGATCTGCAGACCGACCGGCAGGCCGTCCTCCGGTGCCAGACCGCAGGGCAGCGACATGGCGGAGTTGCCGGCCAGGTTGGTCGGGATGGTGCACAGGTCGGCCAGGTACATCGCCATCGGGTCGTCGGTGCGCTCGCCGATCGGGAAGGCGGTGGTCGGGGTCGTCGGGGAGACGATGACGTCCACCTGCCCGAAGGCCTTCTCGAAGTCCCGCGTGATGAGCGTGCGGACCTTCTGCGCCGAGCCGTAGTACGCGTCGTAGTAGCCGGAGCTGAGTGCGTACGTCCCGAGGATGACGCGGCGCTTGACCTCGTCACCGAAGCCGGCCTCGCGGGTGAGCGCGGTGACGTCCTCGGCGGACTTCGTGCCGTCGTCGCCGACCCGCAGGCCGTAGCGCATGGCGTCGAAGCGCGCCAGGTTGGACGAGCATTCGGACGGCGCGATCAGGTAGTACGCCGACAGGCCCAGGTCGAAGGACGGGCAGTCCAGCTCGACGATCGTGGCGCCGAGCGACTTCAGCAGCTCGACCGACTCGTTGAATCGCTGGACGACACCGGCCTGGTAGCCCTCGCCGGAGAACTGCTTGACGACACCGATGCGCATGCCGTCGACGCTGCCGTTGCGGGCGGCTTCGACGACGGGCGGGACCGGGGCGTCGATGGACGTCGAGTCCAGCGGGTCGTGTCCGGCGATCACTTCGTGCAGGAGAGCCGCGTCCAGGACCGTGCGGGCGCAGGGGCCGCCCTGGTCGAGGGAGGACGAGAAGGCGACCATGCCGTAGCGGGAGACGCCGCCGTAGGTGGGCTTGACGCCGACCGTGCCGGTGACGGCGGCGGGCTGGCGGATGGAACCGCCGGTGTCCGTGCCGATGGCGAGGGGGGCCTCGTACGACGCCAGGGCGGCCGAGGAGCCACCGCCGGAGCCGCCCGGGACACGGGTGAGGTCCCACGGGTTGCCGGTCGGACCGAAGGCGCTGTTCTCGGTGGAGGACCCCATGGCGAACTCGTCCATGTTGGTCTTGCCGAGGATGACGACGTCGGCCGCCTTCAGCTTCTTGGTCAGGGTCGCGTCGTACGGCGGGACCCAGCCCTCGAGGATCTTCGAGCCGACGGTGGTCGGCATGTCCTTCGTGGTGAAGATGTCCTTGAGCGCGAGCGGGACGCCGGCCAGCGGGCCGAGCTTCTCGCCCGCCGCCTTCTTCGCGTCGACGGCACGGGCCTGCGCGAGCGCGCCCTCACGGTCGATGTGCAGGAAGGCGTGGACCTTCTCGTCGACCGCGTCGATCCGGGCCAGGTGCGCCTCGGTGACCTCGACGGCCGTGAGCTCACCGGAGGCGATCTTCGCGGCGATCTCGGCGGCGGTGAGCTTGATGATGGAGCTGTTGTCCGTCATGACTTTTAGTCCTCCCCCAGGATCTGCGGCACCTTGAAACGCTGCTGCTCCTGGGCCGGGGCGCCGGAGAGCGCCTGCTCGGGGGTGAGCGACGGACGGACCTCGTCCGCGCGCATGACGTTGGTCAGCGGCAGCGGGTGGGAGGTCGGCGGTACGTCTTGGTCGGCGACCTCGGAGACGCGGGCGACCGCGCCGATGATGTCGTCGAGCTGACCGGCGAAGTGATCGAGCTCTTCGCCCTTCAGCTCCAGACGCGCCAGCCGGGCGAGGTGGACGACCTCCTCGCGCGTGATGCCAGGCATGCAGCGATCCTCAGGGGTGAGTGTTGTGGTTTTGGCCCCAATCCTATGGGGTCCGCCGTGGGAGGGGCCGCCACCCATGGAACACACTGCTCTGTACTGCGCGTATCGGGGCTCTGTACTGCGCGTATCGGGGCCGGTCGGGCCCGTCGAGAAGGTCCCCGGGCGTGAGGCGTCCTCGATTCCCTGCGGGAGATCGAGGACAGGACACCACTCGCGCGCCCCGGGCTCTCCTCCCGGCCGGACCGCCCGCTCACGTCGTCGCCGGACGCGAGGAAATCCCTCGCCCGGGGGACCGCGGCTCCAGCTCGGCCACCCCCGTCGCGGCGGCGGCGGCTGCGGCCGCAGCCGCCGCTTCCAGCTCGGCCGGCCGACGCCACCCGTGCTCGCCGCGCGCCCTCAGCCAGGCCGTCGTCTCCTGCGGCGGCATCGCGGCAGCCACCAGCCATCCCTGCACCGCGTCGCAGCGCAGGTCCCGCAGCCGCTCCCACGTCTCGTCGTCCTCGACGCCCTCGGCGACGACCAGCAGGCCCAGCGAGTGGGCCAGATCGATCGTGCAGCGGACGATCTCCGCGTCCTCGTGGTCGACAGCCAGCCGGGCCACGAACGACCGGTCGATCTTCAGCTCGCTGACCGGCAGCCGGCGCAGGTGGACCAACGAGGAGTACCCCGTACCGAAGTCGTCGAGCGACATCTTCACGCCGTGCCCGGTCAGCCCGGCCAGCGTGTCCGCGGCGCGCTGCGGGTCCTCGAGCAGTACGTGTTCCGTAATTTCCAGCTGCAGGGAGCCGGGAGGGACGCCGTGCCGGGCGAGCCGGGCCGCGACGCCGCCCGCGAAGCCGGGGGTGTGGACGTCGCGCGGGGAGACGTTGACCGCGACGGGGACGAACAGCCCCTGCGCCCGCCACCGGGCGACCTGTGCCAGCGCCGTCTCCAGCACGTACTCGGTGAGATGCGGCATCAGACCCGACGACTCGGCGATGGCGATGAACTCGTCCGGAGGGACCCGCCCGCGCTCCGGATGCACCCAGCGCACCAGCGCCTCGAGTCCCGCCACCTGCCCGTCGAAGCGGACCTTCGGCTGGTAGTGGAGCTCCACGTCGCCGGCGTCCAGGGCACGCCGCAGGTCACCGAGGAGACCGAGCCGGTCCGGGGTGTTGCTGTCCCGCTTCGACTCGTACACCTCGACGCCCGTACGGTCCCGCTTGGCCTGGTACATCGCCACATCGGCGCGCCTGAGCAGCCCTTCCGCGTCCAGTGCGTGCTCGGGGTAGACGGCGACACCGGCACTGGCCTCCAGCACCAGGGTGAGTCCGTCGAGGTCCAGCGGTGAGGAGAGCTCGGCGACCAGATGGCGGGCGACGCGCTGGGCGCTGGTGGTGGAGTCCGCGGTCGGGAGCAGTACGGCGAACTCGTCGCCGCCGAGCCGCGCGGCCTCCGCTCCGCGCGGCAGGGCCAGCCGGAGCCGTTCCGCTATCTGCAGCAGCAGCCGGTCCCCCGCCGGATGACCGAGGGTGTCGTTGACGGCCCGGAACCGGTCGAGGTCGATCAGGACGAGGGCGGATCTGGCGCCGGTGCTCTTGGCGTCCTCCAGGGCCGTCCAGGTGCGCTCCAGCATCCACTGCCGGTTGGGCAGTCCGGTCAGCGGGTCCCGCAGCTGCTCCTCGGCTCTGGCCCGGGCGATCCAGAGGGCGGAGTCCAGGGTGATCAGCGGGACCGCGAAGAGCGGCAGCAGAACGGGGGTGGTCATCGCGACGACACAGATCAGCGGGGCGATGCCGAGCAGGGCGACCGCGACGAGTCCCTGCCGCAGCAGGGCCGTGCGCGCGATGGTCGGCAGCCCGCCGCCCTGAGTTGCCCGCGCGTACCACAGGAGGATCCGGGTGACGAGGAGATATGTGGTGGCGGAGAGGAGGACTTCCGGGGCTGCGTGGATGCCCCAGTCGAGTGGCTGCCAGGGCGACTCGACGGTCTGCACCTCACCGAACGCGGCAAGGACCAGCGCCGCCGCCCCTATCCCCAGGATGTCCACCGCCCCGTGCAGCAGCCCCTGCGACCAGCGGTGCCTTCGTGCGACGCCGACGAGGACGACGACGACCACGCTGACGAGTCCGGCGGACACCCAGCCGTAGAGCAGCAGAACGGCCAGAGTGAGGGCGGCGCCTGATCCGGTCCCGCCCCACCAGCGGTCGCGCCCGAGGGCCACCAGATGGCAGACGATCATTCCGGTGAGGACGGCGAGCGACCAGCCGGCCTCGCCGTCCGGGAAGAGCGCGTGCCCGTCGCTCACGCTCCGGTAGAAACCGGTCCCGAGCTGGACAGTGGCGATCGCCATGACGACGGCACCCGCTTTGGGGGTGAGGCCGACGAAACCTTGCAGCCGCGACACCGGCGCGGCGCTCTCGGTCGGTTTCATTCCGTCCCTCTCACAGCCGGCGGTGCCGATGTCACCTGTTGTCCCGCTCCCACGCCACCACGGCCCCACGGCGGTCATGCAGCCGGGGCACGGCAGGCGCACGTCTCAACAGTAGGCCGCGAAACCCCCTACGGGCAGCGCTCTACAGCTCTTGCCCGAATGCAATCCGACCATCCGTCAGCGCCGGTTACGCGCCGAACGGGTGAACCCTGACGTTCCGACAGCACCTCCTGCCCGGACGGGCCCGTTCCGTATCGCGTCCGGACCCGTCCCGAACCCCGTCCGGCGCCACCGCGACCCGCTACTCCTCAACCGGTTCGGCGACAGGCACAGCCGCCGCGCGCGCCGCTTCCGGGCCCTCTTCGAGCAGCACGGCGAAGCCCGCCCCGTCCAGAACCGGAACCTTCAGCTGCATGGCCTTGTCGTATTTCGAGCCCGGGTTGTCGCCGACCACCACGAAGGAGGTCTTCTTGGAAACGGAACCGGTGACCTTGGCTCCTCGGCTCTGCAGGGCCTCTTTCGCGCCGTCCCTGGTGTGGTCGGCCAGCGTGCCGGTGACGACGACGGTGAGACCTTCGAGCGGCCGGGGCCCCTCGTCCCCGCCCGCGGCCTCATCCGCCATCCGGACCCCGGCCTCCCGCCACTTGCGCAGGATCTCCCGGTGCCAGTCCTCCGCGAACCACTGGGTGACCGAGGCGGCGATGATGGGTCCGACCCCGTCGGCGTCGGCCAGCTCCTGCTCGGTGGCCGCCTCGATGCGGTCCATCGAACGGAACTGACGGGCCAGCTCCGCGGCCGCGACCGGGCCCACATGACGGATCGACAGACCGGTGAGAATCCGGGCCAGGGGAGCTTCCTTGGCGGCAGCGACGGATTCCAGCATCGCCACGGCGTTCTTCTTCGGCTCGCCGTGCTGATTGGCGAAGACCAGGGCGGTCTTCTCCTCGCCGGTCCTCGGGTCACGCTTGGGCAGTCCGCTGTCCATGTCGAGCACATAGGCCCGGATCGGCAGCAGCTGCTCGATGGTCAGTCCGAAAAGATCGCCCTCGTCGCTCATCGGCGGGTCCAGAGGCTCCAGCGGCCTGGTCAGAGCGGCCGCGGCAACGTAGCCGAAGTGATCGATGTCCAGGCACTTGCGGCTCGCGAGGTAGGCGACGCGCTCCCGCAACTGGGCCGGACAGGAGCGCGCGTTGGGGCAGCGGACGTCAATGTCGGCCTCCTTCATGGGCCGCAGCTCCGTCCCGCACTCGGGGCAGTGGGTCGGCATCACGAACGCCCGCTCGGTGCCATTCCGCAGATCGACGACCGGGCCGAGGATCTCCGGGATCACATCGCCCGCCTTGCGGATCACCACCGTGTCGCCGATGAGGACGCCCTTCTCCTTCACCACGTTCTGGTTGTGCAGCGTGGCGAACTCGACCTCGGAGCCCGCCACCTCGACCGGCTCGACCTGCGCGTACGGAGTGACCCGGCCGGTGCGTCCGACGCCGACCCGGATGTTCACCAGCTTGGTGTTCACCTCCTCCGGCGGGTACTTCCAGGCGATCGCCCAGCGCGGGGCGCGCGAGGTGGAGCCCAGCCGGCCCTGGAGCGCGATCTCGTCGACCTTGACGACGACGCCGTCGATCTCGTGCTCCACGGAGTGCCGGTTCTCGCCGAAATACGCGATGAACTCCCGTACGCCGTCGAGGGAGTCGACGACCTTGTTGTGTCTCGCGGTGGGCAGGCCCCACTCGTGCAACAGCTCGTAGGCGTGCGAGAGTCGGTCGATCCCGAAGCCCTCACGGGCGCCGATGCCGTGCACCACCATGTGCAGCGGGCGGCCCGCGGTCACCTTCGGGTCCTTCTGGCGCAGCGAACCCGCCGCCGCGTTGCGCGGGTTGGCGAACGGCTTGTCGTCGGCCGCCACCAGCCGGGCGTTCAGCGCCTCGAACGCCTCCATCGGGAAAAAGACCTCGCCGCGGATCTCGACCAGCTCCGGGATCCGGTCGCCCTTCAGCCGGTGCGGGATCTCGGCGATCGTACGGACATTGGGAGTGATGTCCTCTCCGGTGCGGCCGTCCCCGCGGGTCGCCGCGCGGGTCAGCACCCCTCGTTCGTAGGTGAGGTTGACCGCGAGGCCGTCCACCTTGAGCTCGCACAGGAAGTGGTAGCCGGTCGTGCCGATGTCCTTGGCGACGCGCTCGGCCCAGACCGCGAGCCCCTCGTCGTCGAAGGCGTTGTCCAGGGAGAGCATCCGCTCGCGGTGCTCGACCGAGGTGAACTCCGTCCGGTACGGCCCCGCGACCTTCTGGGTCGGCGACTCGGGCGTACGCAGCTGCGGATACTCGTCCTCCAGCTCCTGCAGCGAGCGCATCAGCCGGTCGAACTCGGCGTCGCTGACGACCGGCTGGTCATTCACGTAGTAGCGGAAGCGGTGCTCCTCGATCTGCTCGGCGAGGAGCGCATGCCGCCCCTGTACCTCCGCGGGCACTTCCGACTGCTGTCCGCCGGCCATCGTCTCGTCCTCCCGTTACCCGATACCCGTTACTCAGGGTTGTCTGCGAGCGATCTCGCGGCCCGGGCGCAATGGGCGAGCGCGGCGCGCGCGTACGCAGGCGACGCGCCCGCGAGGCCGCACGACGGGGTGATCACCAACGACTCGGCGAGAGTCCCCGGATTCAGCCCCAGCCTGCGCCACAGCGTCCTGACACCCATGACGCTACCGCCCGGGTCCGACAATGCGTCCGAAGCCGGGTCGGCGCCGGGCACCACACCGAGGAAGAGCTGGGTCCCGCCCTCGACCGCTTCCCCGATCGCCTCCTCCTCACGCTCGGTGAGCAAGGAGAAGTCGAACGAAATACCGTCGGCCCCGGCGCGCCGGAGCAGCGCGAACGGTACGTCCGGCGCGCAGGTATGAACGACCGTGGCGCCGCCCCCGTTCGCCGCCAGCACCTCGCGGAGCGTGCCCTCCACCACCTGCCGGTCCACGGCGCGGTAGGTGCGGTATCCGCTCGCCGTCCGGATCTGTCCACGGAGCACACCGGTCAGGGACGGCTCGTCGAGCTGCAGGATCAGCTGCGCGCCGGGCACCCTGCGCCGTACGTCGGCGAGGTGGTTCCGCAGCCCCTCCGTCAGGGAGCCCGCCAGATCGCGGCAGGCGCCCGGATCGCCGAGCGCTGCCTCGCCACCCCGGCGCTCCAGCGCGGCGGCCAGCGTCCAGGGGCCGACGGCCTGGACCTTGAGCGGTCCTTCGTACCCCTGGGTGAACTCCTCCAGGGCGTCGAGGTCCTCGCCGAGCCAGGAGCGGGCCCGCCGGGTGTCGCGGCCCGGCCGGTCGCTGATCCGCCAGCCGCTCGGCTCGACGTGGCCGTACATGTCGACGAGCAGCCCGACGGTCCGCCCGATCATGTCCGCGCCGGGCCCGCGTGCGGGCAGTTCCGGCAGATACGGCAACCCCTCGCCGTCCCCGAAGGACCCGGTGACGGTCTTCGCCGCCTCCCGCGCGTCTCCTCCGGGCATCGACCCGATCCCGGTGGCGCGGCATCCGCTGAACTTGCTCTTCTCGCTCACGCAGGAAGCCTACGGTCCCGGTCGCCGGGCCCTGCGCGGGGCGGGCCCGGCAGAGCGCTCGCCCGGCCCCTGCCCCCAGGGCGTGTTTCGAAAGCGTCGTCCGCCCCTGGGGCGGACCGGGCGGCGTCTGGTGCGTGCGATCGCAAGGCGGAGGGTCGCTCCGATACCGGTCGTATCCGGGCGAGCCCGACAACCCGGCTAGCGTGCGTGCCGGACGCCGCCCGGCAGGCGGGACTTTCGAAACACCCCCTGGTCCCGGTCAGCGCCCAGGGCGGACTGTCAGGTCGTTGACCTCGGCATCCCGCGGCAGATCGAGCGCCATCAACAGCGTGGTGGCCACGGACTCCGGGTCGATGAACCGGGAGGCGTCGTACTCCTTGCCCTCCTGCCGGTGGACCTTGGCCTGCATGGGGCTGGCGGTGCGCCCGGGGTAGACGGAGGTCACCCGTACCCCGTTCTCGTGCTCCTCGTGGCGCAGCGAGTCGGCGAGCGCCTTCAGGCCGTGCTTGCTCGCGGCGTACGCACCCCACTCCGCGTGCGCGCTGAGCCCGGCACCCGAGTTCACGAAGACGACATGGCCCTGGGCGACCCGCAGCTGCGGCAGGAAGAGCCGGGTCAGCTCGGCGGGGGCGACCAGGTTGGCGTTGAGCTGGAAATGCCATGCCTTGGGCGTGAGATCGCCGACCCGGCCGAGCTCCACGACGCCCGCGATGTGCAGCAGCGAGTCGAGCCGCTCCGGCAGCGACTGCTGGGCGAACGCCCAGGAGAGCCGGTCCGGGTTGCCGAGGTCGCCGACGAGCGTGCGGGCGCCGGGGTACAGCGCGGCAAGCTCCTTGGCGCGACCCGCGTCCCGGGCCAGCAGCACGAGCTCGTCGCCCCGCTCCAGAAGACGGCGTGCGACAGCCGCGCCGATGCCGGAGCCGGCGCCGGTGATGAGATGAGTGGACATGGCCCCATGGTCGCATCCGCCCATGGGCCTACCGCAGGCCGGACCACTCCTCCAGGTAGGCCAGGGCCCCGACCCCGTCCTTCGCGAAGAACACCAGATCGGCGAGCGGAACCGGCAGGAAGCCCTCGTCCTCCATGCGCTGGAACTGCTGGCGCAGCCCGTCGTAGAAGCCCGCCGTGTTGAGCAGGACCACCGGCTTGTCGTGCTTCCCGTGCTTCTTCAGCTCCAGGATCTCGGTCGCCTCGTCGAGCGTCCCGGTGCCGCCGACCATGATCACGATCGCGTCCGCCTTCTCCAGGAGCAGCGCCTTGCGCTCGGCGAGATCGCGCGCGATCACCATCTCGTCGGCGTTGGTACGCGCCTTCGCGGCCAGGAAGTCGACCGACACCCCGACCAGCCGTCCGCCCGATTCCTGCACGCCGTCGGCGACGACCTTCATCAGCCCGCTCTCCGACCCGCCCCAGACCAGGGTGTGTCCGCCCCTGCCGAGCAGCTCGGCGAATTCGCGGGCGGGCACGGTGTAGCGGTCGTCGAGGTCGGCGGCGGAGAGGAAGACGCAGATATTCATGGATTCACCGTATGCGACGCCACTGACACTCCACGGAGCCCGGGAAGAAAACGGCGGACGGAGCGGCTGCACCTGACATGACTGCCACTCCAGGACACCGCATCACCGTCGAGCCCGGCACCGAGCACGTGCGCGTGGTGCGCGACGGACAGTTGCTCGCCGAGAGCCGCCGTCCGCTCGTACTGCGCGAGACGGGCTGTCCGGTGCGCTACTACCTGCCGCCGGCCGACGTCCGTACGGAACTGCTGACGGCGTCGGACACCCACACCCACTGTCCGTTCAAGGGAGATGCCTCCTACTGGTCACTGCCGGGCGCGGCCGATCTCGTCTGGGCCTATCCGGACCCGAAGCCCGAAGTCGCCGCGATCAAGGACCACTTCTGCTTCTACGACACCGAGACGGTATCCGGCTGACCGTCAGGCACAGTTCTCACGTGCCGAAGAGATGAGTTCGGCGATGCTGCGGAGTCACTCCCCCGCGTGTTCGCCAGGGGTCAGCCCTGGCCGACCGCTGCTTCGGTGCGCCGCATCGTCGTCGCGATCGTCGCCGAGCCGACCACCCGCGTCCCGTCGTACAGCACGACCGCCTGGCCGGGGGCCACGCCCCGTACCGCCTCGGTGAAGGTGACGTTCAGTGTGCCGTCCACGAGCTCGGCGGTCACCTCGGTCTCGCCTCCGTGGGCGCGGAGCTGGGCGGTGTAGGTGCCGGGGCCGACCGGGGCGGTGCCGCACCAGCGGGGCTTGATGGCGGTCAGCGCGGTGACGTCGAGCGCCTCGACCGGGCCGACCGTCACCGTGTTGTTCACCGGGGAGATGTCCAGGACGTAGCGCGGCTTGCCGTCGGGGGCCGGGTGGCCGATGCGCAGGCCCTTGCGCTGGCCGATGGTGAAGCCGAAGGCGCCCTCGTGGGTGCCGACCTTCAGACCCGACTCGTCAACGATGTCGCCTTCGGCCGTGCCGAGCCGGCTCGCCAGGAAGCCCTGGGTGTCGCCGTCGGCGATGAAGCAGATGTCGTGACTGTCGGGCTTCTTCGCGACGGCCAGGCCGCGGGCCTCCGCCTCGGCGCGGATCTCTTCCTTGGTGGTGAGGGTGTCGCCGAGCGGGAACATGGCGTGGGCGAGCTGCTTCTCGTCCAGGACGCCGAGGACGTACGACTGGTCCTTGGCCATGTCCGAGGCGCGGTGGAGCTCACGGCTGCCGTCCGCGTTCAGCACGACCGTGGCGTAGTGGCCGGTGCAGACGGCGTCGAAGCCGAGGGCGAGCGCCTTGTCGAGCAGCGCCGCGAACTTGATCTTCTCGTTGCAGCGCAGGCAGGGGTTGGGGGTGCGGCCCGCCTCGTACTCGGCGATGAAGTCCTCGACCACGTCCTCGCGGAAGCGTTCCGCCAGGTCCCAGACGTAGAACGGGATGCCGATGACGTCCGCGGCGCGGCGGGCGTCGCGGGAGTCCTCGATGGTGCAACAGCCGCGCGCTCCGGTACGGAACGACTGCGGGTTCGCGGAGAGGGCGAGGTGCACACCGGTCACGTCGTGGCCCGCCTCGGCGGCGCGAGCGGCTGCGACGGCGGAGTCGACACCGCCCGACATGGCGGCGAGCACCCGGAGGGGGCGCGGAGAAGTCTGGTTCATAGCTCCTCCAGGGTACGGGTCGCCGGGAACCGAACGCTCGCGGATATGCGTTGTCGATCGCATGGGGACCAAGGGGACGGCGGGCGCCAAGGGCTCCGCGGGGGCGAAGTCGGAGCACGGGATCAGCCGGCGCGGGCTGCTGATCGGCGCTGCCGTCACAGCCGTGGGCACGGCGGCGCTGGCGCGGAACAAGCTGGAGCATGCCTGGTGGCGCCTGCCAGGAGTGAACAAGCCCAGGAAGCCGGGTGAACTGGATTACGCCCCGGCGGAGTGGATAGCGGCGTCCCCGGCGAACTGGCGGCGGGCGGACCGGCCCGCCGACTACGACATCGACCGGGTCGTCATCCATGTCACTCAGGGCAGCTACCGCAGCGCGGTCAAGGTCTTCCAGAACCCGGCCCACGGGGCCGCGGCGCACTACGTGGTGCGCCGGGACGGCCATGTGGCGCAGATGATCCGCGAGCTGGATGTGGCGTTCCACGCCGGGAACAGGTCGTACAACGAGCGCAGTATCGGCATTGAGCACGAGGGGTTCGTGGACCGGCCGCAGGACTTCACGGCGGCGATGTACGCATCGTCGGCGCGGCTGACGGCGGCGATATGCGGACGGTACGGGATTCCGGTGGACCGCAAGCACATCATCGGGCATGTGGAGGTGCCGGGCACGGACCACACCGATCCCGGTCCGCACTGGGACTGGGACCGGTATCTCAAGCTGGTACGGACCGCGGCTGCCGGCCCGACGAAGGGCCCCGGGGGCCAGAGATCCCAGGAGGCGTCCGGCGGATCAGGGCCCGACAGCCCTTAGAGGAGCTCACACCATGGGCGTCCGATCAGCTCGCGGCGTCCGGCACGCACCAGACGCCGCGAGCCGGGCGCCCATGGTGTGAGCTCCTCTCAGCTGAGCCCCGCCGTCCTGGCGCGCTCGACCGCCGGCCCGATCGCCCGTGCCACGTCCTCGACGTCCTGCTTGGTCGACGTGTGACCGAGCGAGAACCGCAGCGTGCCGCGGGCCAGGTCCGGATCGGTGCCGGTGGCCAGCAGCACATGGCTGGGCTGGGCGATACCCGCCGTACAGGCGGAGCCGGTGGAGCATTCGATGCCCTGGGCGTCCAGCAACAGCAGGAGGGAGTCACCCTCGCAGCCGGGAAAGGTGAAGTGGGCGTTGGCCGGGAGCCGGCCGCCGGGGGCGGGGTCGCCGCCGAGGATGGCGTCGGGGACCACGGCCAGCACGGCCGCGACCAGCTCGTCACGGAGCCCGCCGATCTCGCGGGCGAACTCCTCGCGCCGTTCGGCGGCGAGCCGTCCGGCCACCGCGAACGCGGCGACGGCGGGCACGTCGAGGGTCCCGGAGCGCACATGCCGCTCCTGGCCGCCGCCGTGCAGCACGGGTACGGGGGTGTATTCGCGGCCGAGCAGCAGCGCGCCGATGCCGAACGGGCCGCCGATCTTGTGCGCACTGACGGTCATCGCGGCCAGCCCCGAACCGGCGAAGTCGACGTCCAGCTGACCGAAGGCCTGGACCGCGTCGGCATGCATCGGCACGTCGAACTCGTTTGCCACGGCAGCCAGTTCACGTACCGGCATGATGGTGCCGATCTCGTTGTTGGCCCACATCACGGTGACCAGCGCGACATCGTCGGGGTTGCGCACGATCGCCTCGCGCAGTACGTCCGGGTGGACGCGCCCGTACGTGTCGACGGGGAGGTACTCGACGGTCGCACCCTCGTGTTCGGCGAGCCAGTCGACTGCGTCCAGCACCGCGTGGTGCTCGACGGGACCGGCGAGCACGCGGGTGCGCCGTGGGTCGGCGTCGCGGCGGGCCCAGTAGAGGCCCTTCACGGCGAGGTTGTCGGCCTCGGTGCCTCCGGAGGTGAAGACCACCTCGCTGGGGCGTGCGCCGAGGGCGTCGGCGAGGGTCTCTCTCGACTCCTCGACGGTACGGCGGGCCCGGCGCCCGGCGGCGTGCAGTGAGGACGCGTTGCCGGTGACGGCGAGCTGGGCGGTCATCGCCGCGATCGCCTCCGGAAGCATCGGCGTGGTCGCAGCGTGGTCGAGGTAAGCCATGGTGGGCTCGATTCTACGAGCCGGTGGCGGGGCGCATGCCGGGCGCATCGCGGTCCGGTGCCCATGCACGGTGGGCGGGTGCTGTGCCGCCTGTCCCGACCCGGAGCCCGATCCGGTCGGGAGCGGTGCCGGGGCGCACCGTCGGCCGGCTGCCGAAGCTCCAGGAGACGGTGCCGTTTCCGGTGACCGGGAAGGCCAGGACGACGAGATCCGCGAGCCCGAGGAGGGCGCCCTGCCCGGCCGGAACGAGCAGGGCGCGCGCCTCGTTGATGGTCAGGCCGGTGACATCGGATTTCACGCCGCCCGGCGAACCCATGGGTCAGCTGCGCGGGGCGCGGGCCAGCTGGCGGGACTGAGCGACCAGCCGGTCGGTGCTGTCCCAGACGTCCGCGTCCTCCTCCAGGAAGCCGCCCGCGAGGTTGCGGGTGGTGATGGAGACACGCAGCGGGCCGGGGGCCGGGCGGCAGCGGATGTGGGTGGTGAGCTCGATGGTCGGCGTCCAGCCCTTGAGTCCCAGCTCGAACGAGGTCGGCGGCAGCGCGTCGACGGTGAGCAGCAGGGAGTACGGGTCGGCGTCGCGGCCGTCCGCAAGGCTGAACCAGCCACGCATCTCGCCCTTGCCGGACGGGGCGCCGACGGCCCAGCCCACGGTCGACGGGTCGAGCTTGATGCTGAGCCGCTCGGTGATCGCGGAGCTTCCGGGGATGGGCGCCGGGCCGTCGTCCGGGCCGAAGCACTGCTCGATCGGCGCCATGGCCGGCGGCTTCGCCGACGTACGGATGTCGTCGGAGAGGGAGTCCAGGTCGCCGTAGGTGCCGAGGACCCGGATGCGCTCGACCTCGGTGCCGTCCTCCGCGTACTGGAAGAGGGACGCCTGGCCGGTGGAGAGGGACCGGCCGGTGCGGACAACCTGCGTACGGATCACCGCGGGGCCTGGGACGGACGCGGTGAGGTAGTGCGCGGAGACCGAGAAAGGATCGGAGTGGGGCAGGGCCTCGCCGAGCGCGCGGCCGAGCATGGCCAGTAGATAGCCGCCGTTGACGGCCTGGATGATCGTCCAGCCCGCGGAGAGCTCGGCGTCGTAGACGCCTTCTTCGCGAAGGGTGACGGCGGTGTCTCTGTCGAACTCGCTGTCACCGATGAGTGCCTGAGCTGCCTGTGCCATGAGATGCACCGTACACCGAGCTCATTACTGAGCGGTAGCTTTTTTGGGTCGTCGGTGTATCGGCGTATCGCGGGCACGGGGTGTCCGGTCAGGTGGCCGCGGAGCTCTCCTCCGCCGTGGCCGAGGAACGGTTGTAGGCGCGGGGCGCCCGCCAGTGGAAGCGCATCGCCAGCAGGCGCAGAACAAAGGCTGTGATCGCGGCCGTGCCGCTGGTGAAGGCGTTCAGCGCGTCGAAGCGGATGCACAGCACGGTCATGGTGGCGCCGACGATCGCGGGCACGGCGTACAGATCGCGGTCCCAGCGCAGCAGCGACGGCGTCTCGTTGGCGAGTACGTCACGCAGCACACCGCCGCCGACCGCGGTGGCCAGGCCCAGGGCAGCCGATGCGGTGAGACCGAGGCCGTAGTCGTACGCCTTGACGGTGCCGGCGACACAGAACAGCCCGAGGCCCGCCGCGTCGAAGACGTTGACGGCGACCTGGATCCGCTCGACGTGCGGATGCAGGAAGAAGACCAGGCCGGCGGCGAGCAGTGGGGTGAGGAAGTAGCCGAGATCGGTGAAGGCGGCGGGCGGGACCGCTCCGATGATCACGTCACGGAACAGCCCTCCGCCCAGCGCTGTCACCTCGGCGAGTACCGCGATGCCGAAGACATCGAAGTTCTTGCGTACGGCGAGCAGTGCGCCGGAGATCGCGAAGACGAAGATTCCGACGATGTCGAGCGCATGCTGGACGGAGGGCGTGAACAGTTCGTTGAGCACCGGGCAATTGTGCCGGTTCTACTCCTTCGGGGCGTCCCCCGCATCCGCGGAGTCCGCCGCGTCCTCCGAATCCGTCGCGGCCCCGGTGCCCTGGGAGACCTCGGTGATCTCGCCCGGGGCCTCCGGTGCGGCCGGCTCCGGCTCCTTCTTCAGCGCCACGATCTCCACCGCGTCCCGCGCCGATTCCAGCACGGTGTCGTCCGGCATCTGGTCAGGCGCGTTCTCCGGGTGGTGGCAGGCCACCTGGTGCCCGGTCTTGAGCGCGACCAGCGGCGGCTCCAGCGTCGCGCAGGCCTCCGACGCCTTCCAGCAGCGGGTGTGGAAGTGGCAGCCGCTCGGCGGCGAGATCGGCGACGGCACGTCACCGTTGAGCAGAATGCGCTCGCTCTTGGCCGACCGGCGCCTCGGGTCCGGGACCGGCACAGCCGACAGCAGCGCCTTGGTGTAGGGGTGCATCGGCGCCTTGAACAGCGACTCGCGGTCGGCCAGCTCCACGATCTTGCCGAGGTACATGACCGCGATCCGGTCCGAGACGTGCCGGACGACCGAGAGGTCATGGGCGATGATCACGTACGTGAGACCCAGCTCGTCCTGGAGGTCGTCGAGCAGGTTGACGACCTGCGCCTGGATCGACACGTCCAGCGCCGAGACCGGCTCGTCCGCCACCACCAGCTTCGGCTTGAGCGCGAGCGCGCGGGCGATGCCGATGCGCTGGCGCTGCCCGCCGGAGAACTCGTGCGGATAGCGGTTGTAGTGCTCGGGGTTGAGGCCCACCAGCGAGAGCAGCTCCTGGACCGTCTTCTTGACCCCGCCTTCGGGCGTGACGCCCTGGAGCTTGAACGGCGCACTGACGATCGTGCCGACCGTGTGCCGCGGGTTCAGCGAGGAGTACGGGTCCTGGAAGATCATCTGCACGTCGCGGCGCATCGGCCGCATCGCCGAGACGCCCAGGTGCGTGATGTCCTTGCCCTCGAACTCGATCTTTCCACCGGTCGGTTCGAGCAGCCGGGTGATCAGCCGGCCCATCGTCGACTTGCCGCAGCCGGACTCACCCACGACCCCCAGGGTCTCCCCCGCACGCACGTCGAAGGAGATGCCGTCCACGGCCTTCACCGCGGCGACCTGACGTTGCAGCATCCCCTTCTTGATGGGGAAGTGCTTGACCAGGTTGTCGACCTTGAGCAGCGGTTCGGGCGAGCTCGTCGCCTGCGTCGGGATCGCCGTCGCGGCGGCGCTCTTCTCGGTCTTCTCGCTCTTGTCGCTCACAGCTTCGGCGCAATCTCTTCGGTCCAGATCCGGGTCCGGTCCTCCGGCGACATGTGGCAGGCCGCGAAGTGGTCGCCCTCGACCTGCTGCAGCTCCGGGCGCGTGGTCCGGGTGATGCCGCCCTTGGGCACATCCGCGTACGGGCAGCGCGGGTTGAAGGCGCAGCCGGACGGGATGTTGATGAGGCTGGGTGGGGAACCCTTGACCGGGACGAGTCGGTCGGTCTCCTCCTTGTCGATGCGCGGCATCGACGTGAGCAGACCCCAGGTGTACGGGTGCCGGGGCTCGTAGAAGACCTGCTCGGCGGTGCCGCGCTCGACGCAGCGACCGCCGTACATGACCAGGATGTCGTCGGCCATCTCGGCGACGACGCCCAGATCGTGAGTGATCATGATGACCGCGGAGCCGAACTCCTTCTGCAGATCGCGGATCAGGTCGAGGATCTGTGCCTGGACGGTCACGTCCAGGGCCGTCGTCGGCTCGTCGGCGATGAGCAGCTCGGGGTTGTTGACCAGCGACATCGCGATCATCGCACGCTGGCGCATACCGCCGGAGAACTCGTGCGGATAGGCGTCGACGCGCTTGGCGGGCTCGGGAATGCCGACCCGGTCGAGCATCTCGACGGCGCGCGCACGGGCCACCTTCTTGGTGACGTCGTGATGGTTGCGGTACGCCTCGACGATCTGCGCACCCACCGTGTAGTACGGGTGCATCGCCGACAGCGGGTCCTGGAAGATCATGGACATCTGCCGGCCCCGCAGCTTGCGCACGTGGTCGTCGCCCGCGCCGATCAGCTCCTCGCCGTCCAGCCAGATCTCACCGCTGATGTCGGGGCGGCTGCGCGCGTGACCGGACCGGTGCAGGCCCATGATGGCCAGCGAGGTGACCGACTTGCCGGAGCCGGACTCGCCCACGATGCCGAGGGTCTTGCCCTTCTCCAGCTGGAAGGAGAGCCCGTCGACGGACTTGACGATGCCGTCGTCGGTCGGGAAGTGCACCTGCAGGTTGCGCACGGAGAGGAAGGCCTCGGGCCGTGTGCCGCCCTGCTCGGGAGCACCGAACGGAGCGGCGGGCCGCTTGTCCTGGGTGGGGATGTTGTCGGTCACGTCAGCCTCACACGCGGGTCGACGACCGCGTACAGCAGGTCGACAATCAAGTTGGCCATGACGACGAAGAACGCCGCGATGATGGTGACGCCCATGATGACCGGCAGGTCACCGGAGTTGATGGCGTCGACGGCGGCCTTGCCGAGTCCGGGAAGGTTGAAGGTCGACTCGGTCAGCACCGCGCCGCCGAGCAGGGCGCCCAGGTCCAGACCGAAGATCGTGATGATCGGAGTCAGGGTGGACCGCAGCGCGTGCTTGCGGATGACCACCGGCTCCTTGAGGCCCTTGGCGCGGGCCGTACGGATGTAGTCCTCGCCCAGGATCTCCAGCATGGTGGCGCGGGTGAGCCGGGCGTAGGTGGCCGCGAAGAGGAAGGCCAGGGTGATCCAGGGCAGGAGCATGCTGTTGAACCAGGCCGACGGATCGTCGGTGAACGGCGCGTAGTCGCTCGCCTGCAGCCATTCCAGGCTGTAGACGAAGACGGCCGAACAGACCAGCCCGGTGAAGTAGATGGGCAGTGATACACCCGCCAACGCGGTGATCATGGTGGCCCGGTCGAGCAGTGTGCGTCTGCGTAGTGCGGAGATCACGCCGGTGGAGACACCGCCGATCAGCCAGAGCACGGAGGCTCCCGCCGCCAGCGACAGCGTGACGGGCACGCGCTGCTTCAGGTCCTCCCACACCGGCTGCTCGTTCTTGAACGAGTAACCGAAGCAGGGCGCCGGGCAGTGGGTGATGGTCGCGCCCGTGTCGTAGTCACGGCCGACGACTATGCCCTTGACGAAGAGCCCGTACTGGGTGGTCACGGGCTTGTCGAGGCCCATCTTCTTACGGATGCCCTCGATGGCCGTCTTGTTGGTCTCACGGCCGGCATAGAGGAGTGCGGGATCGCTTCCGGTGATCTTCGGCACCATGAAGAAGATGCCGAAGGTGACCATGGAGACGATCACCAGCATGACGACGACATTGACGAGTCGTCGGAGGAGGTAGACGAGCACTGCAGTCGGCCTGGTCAGCGGGCGGGTGGGGGGCGGGGGGGGGGGGCGGCCCCCGGGGGGTGGCCCGGGGGAGGCCCCGGGCCCCGGGCCCCCCCGCACCCCCCCCCCCCCCCCCCGGCCCCCCCCGCGCACCGGGAGCATCGGGCTGA
>NZ_JBLVKW010000071.1:0-40286 GCF_048270745.1 Streptomyces sp. NPDC056231
CACTGCCTCCAGCGACGCGAACTGTTCGATGAGAACACCGCATTCCCAACTGCCTTGGCCGCTGCGGCTTGACGCCTTGGGGTCGTGAGGTGTCTATCCGGTCAGAGCACTAGAGGTTGAAGCCCCCCGATACCTCGATGTTCTGAGCGGTGACCCAGCGGCTCTCGTCGGAGACCAGTGAGGCGATCATGACGCCGATGTCGTCAGGTTCACCGACCCGGCCGAGTGCGGTCCTCGCGGCGAGGGCCGGAACAACCTCAGGGAACCGGGTGAAGGCATCGTCGGCGATCCGGGTGCGGGTCGATCCCGGCGAGACCGCGTTGACGCGGATGCCCCGCGAGCTGAATTCCTTGGCCATGTACCGCGTCAGCACGACCAGGCCGCCCTTCATCGACGCGTATGCCGCATAGCCGGGCTCCAGGCCGGCCGTCACCGCCGCGTTGCTGCTCGTGTTGACGATGGCCCCGCCGTACGCCAGCAGGGGCAGCAGCCTCTGCGTCAGGAAGTACGGTCCCTTGAGCAGGACCCGCATGAGGCTGTCGAACGCCTCCTCGGTCGTGTCCTCGATCAACGATGTCTGCGCGAAACCGGCGTTGTTGACCAGGTAGTCGAAGGTGTCGCGCTGCCAGGTGTCGCGCAGCACGTCGGCCACCGTGTCGCGGAAGGCCGCCAAGGTGGCGGTCTCGCCGACATCCAGCGGCAGTGCGACGGCCGTGCCGCCCTCCTTCTCGATGGCGGCGGCCGTCTCCTGCCCTCCTTGCGGGTTGTTGCCGTAGGTCAGGATGACTCCGGTTCCGCGCTTGGCGATCTGGATCGCTGCGCTTCGTCCGATGCCGGAGCTGGCGCCCGTCACGATGGCGACCTTCATGGTGTTCCGCCTGGGGTGCGGTCGTGCGTGGGTCATGTGTGACTGCGCGGGCTGCGCTATGCGGCGGGGTTCGGGGGCAGGACTCGGGCGAGCCAGTCTGTGCGTGCCCGGCGGGCCGTGGCCGAGATGTGGGCCTGGGGGTACAGGGCGTCGAACCCGTGGAAGCCGCCTGCCCAGACATGGAGTTCGGCCTGACCGCCGGCCGCCCAGATGCGGATGGCGTAGTCGGTGTCCTCGTCGCGGAAGACCTCGGCGGAGCCGGTGTCGATGTAGGCGGTCGGCAGGCCCGAGAGGTCGTCGGCCAGCGCGGGTGATACATAGGCGGGTACCTGGTCATCGGTGAGGTCGCCGAGGACCCAGCGCCACCCGAACTCGTTCATCTCACGGGTCCATACGCCGGGCCCGTCCGAGTACTAGCGGCTGGAGGCGCTGGTGTTGCGGTGGTCGAGCATGGGGCCGATCAGCACCTGCGCGGCGATCGCCGGGGTGCCGAGGTCGCGGGCCAGCAGGCTGACGCCGGCAGCGAGGCCGCCGCCCGCGCTGGCGCCCGCGACGACGATCCGGGCGGGATCGATGCCCAGTTCGGCGGAGTGTTCGGCGACCCAGAAGCAGTCCCTGATAGCAGTCGTCGACCAGGGCGGTGCCGGTGGGGAAGGCCGGGGCCTGGGCGTGGGGCGATCGGCGGGTCAGAAGGCGGCCTTGCCGCGGACCGGCACGTAGTCGGTGTATTCGGACTCCTTGGCCAGCAGTCCGTCGAACTGCGCCACGATGGCTTGGGCGGCCTCGCCGGCGAAGATCCGGTGGTGGTCCTCCTCGCTGGTCCAGCCCTCGGTGACGTGGACGACGTCGGGGTCGGACGCGGAACGGGAGACGAGGTAGACGACGCAGTGTTCGCTCGCGCCGGGGCTGCCCTCGTCCAGACCGGTCAACAGCAGGTCGACCAGTCGGTCGCCCATGCCGGGCTTGGCGGTCAGGGTGGCGTTGAAGCCGTAGTTGGCGATCATTGGGTGCCTTCTTCTCAGCAGTGGAGTGAGGTGATTCCAGTCAACCGAGGTGACCTGCGAAAACGTTAGAACGATGCTCGCTCGTACTTGCACGATCCTCGTGGTCACGGGAGCCACGGTGCGGAATGGTGCTGCAATGGACGCATGCCCCTCGAAGAGCTCCGCAGCCTGCTGACCCGGCATGCCCGGCCCGACTGGACCACCGCCATCGACGGCGTCCTGATCTCGAAGGTCGACTGGTCGGATCCGACGCCCTCGATGTCCGGCACGGTGCTGGCGGTCATCGCCCAGGGCTCCAAGCGACTCGCCCTGCGCGACCGCGTGTACGAGTACGGCGCCGGGCAGTACCTGGTCGCATCCGTCGACCTGCCCGTCAGCGGGCAGTTCACCCTGGCCGGCCCCGAGCAGCCGGCGCTGGGGTTCGGACTCGTGCTGGAACCGCCGGCTGTCGCCGAGTTGCTGTTGCAGGCCGGGCCCGGAGACACCCCCCGCACCGGCGGTGGTGCGCCGTCGGGGATCTTCGTCAGCGACGCTCCGGCCGCGCTGCTCGATGCGGTGGTCCGGCTGCTGCGCCTGCTCGACGAGCCCCGCGACCGGGCCGTACTGGCCCCGTTGGTCACACGAGAGGTCCTGTGGCGCCTGATCACCGGCGACCAAGGCGCGACAGTCCGCCAACTCGGCCTGGCCGACAGCAGCCTCAGTCACGTCTCTCGGGCCATGGGCTGGATCCGCGAGCACTACGCGGATCCCTTCCGGGTCGAGGACGTGGCGCGGATGTCCGGGATGAGCGTCTCCGCCTTTTACCGCAACTTCCAGGCGGTGACCGCGATGAGCCCAATTCAGTTCCAGAAGCAGATCCGGCTGCAGGAGGCGCGACTGCTGCTCGCCACCCATCCGGGCGATGTCACCGGAGTCGGCCAGCGCGTCGGTTATGACAACCCGTCACAGTTCAGCCGCGAATACCGCCGCCAGTTCGGAGCGCCCCCTAGCAAGGACGCCGTCCGACTGCGTCGGGCCGTGCGTACTTCTTCGGGTGTCCTTCCCTGATCCGGACTGGACTCCGATAGAGCATCGTGCAAGGGGTGGCGAGGATCATTCTACGGTTTCCGCAAGTCGCTGGGGTTGAATCGAATTGCCGATTCTCCCGCGGGGCGGACAACTGTCCGGCCGACCGCGGATCCCACCACACGGCAAGGATCACAACATGAGTGAAACAGTGGTTTTCGCCTGCGAGTTCCTGCGCAGCCCGCTCCGTACGGCCTCCCTGATACCGAGTTCGCCCCGGCTGGTCGAGCGGCTTGTCGCCGCCGTACCGGAGCGGGGCGAGCCCGTGGTGGTGGAGCTCGGTCCGGGCACCGGACCCGCCACCGCGGCGATCCAACACAAACTGGCAGGCCGCGGACGCCACATCGCGGTCGAAGTGAACGAACGGCTCGCCGCGCATCTGGTTGAGCGGTTTCCCGGCGCCGAGACGGTCGCCGAGTCCGCCTGGGAACTGCCCCGCATCCTCGCCGACCGGGGCCTTGGCGCGGCGGACGTCGTGGTGAGCAGCCTCCCCTGGTCGGCGTTCACCGGTCCGCAAGGCCAGTCCCTCGTACCGGCCATCGCGTCGGTGCTGTCCGAGACCGGGGTGTACACGCAGTTCACCTACACGTTCGCCCACTGGGCCCCGCCGAGCCGCCGCAGGCTCGCCCAGTTGCGCCAGGCGTTCGAAGAAGTGGTCGCGAGCGGGACGGTGTACCGCAACCTGCCTCCCGCCCTGGTTTACTCCGCGCGCAGGCCGCGCGTTCCGGCCTGTCAGCCCGCGCCGCCGGCCGCGCCCATCGCGAATCGAACAGCGTCCTGACTGGGTGGCGCACCGAAAAGGCGTCGATATTCCCGGCTGAACTGGGACGGGCTGTCGTACCCCACGCGGTATCCGATGTACGCGATGTCTTTCGGGTGTTCCGTCAGCAGGAGCCGGGCCTGATGGAGTCTGATGTTCTTCTGGAACTGGATGGGGCTCATCCGGGTGACGGCCTGGAAGTTCCGGTAGAAGGAGGAAGCGCTCATTCCGACAAGCTCTGCCACGTCTTCCACCCGAAACGGTTTCCGGTAATTCTCGCGAATCCAGTGCACGGCTCTGGCGATATGGGAGAGCTTGCTGTCGGCAAGACCTATGTGACGGACCGTCGCGCCCTGCTCGCCGGTGATCAGGCGCCACAGGATCTCGCGTTTGACGAGGGGGGCGAGCATGTCCCTGTCCCGTGGCCGGTCGAGCAGGCGCACCAGTCGCACGACGGCGTCCAGGAACTCGTCGGAGGCGTCGCTGACGGAGATGGCGGGGGGTGCCGTGCCGTGCGACGGAAAGGTGCCGGGCGCCGTCTGCAGCATCATCTCGGCGACGTCCGACGGATGCAGGAGCAGGCCCAGTCCCAGCGCCGGCTGCTCCGGGGTGACAGCGAGGAAGCGGCCGGTGACGGGCACGTCGACGGATGCGACCAGGTACTGCCCGGGGCCGTACTCGTACACGCGGTCGCCCAGCGCGAGACGCTTGGCGCCTTGGCCGATCAGTGCCATGACCGTTCCACTCATGGAGGCGTGGTGTTCGTCCGACTCCTCCCGGCCGATCCTCACGTTCTCGATGGCGGTCGTTCCGTCGGGTCTGGCGTGACGCGCCAGCAGAGTGCGGAGTTCGTCAAGCGGCATGGACCGATTGAACACCGCCGCCGCGAAACGGTCCAGCCATCCGTTCCGGCTCCGGCTGACGCGAAATCATCGAGAGGATCAGGCAAGGGCTCGCCACTATCGGGCAAATCAATTCGCGGAGGGGCTGCTTGAATAACTGAAGGCTCTGGGGCTTGCCGATCGACGGTTGGCTGTATTGAGGAAGGGCAAGCGGAATGGCGGAAAGTACCCGCAGCGAGATACGACTTCACGTCAACGGCGAGACTCACCGCCTGAACGTCGACAATCGCCGGACATTGCTCGACGCGCTGCGTGAGGACACATGCCACACAGGGCCGAAAAAGGGCTGCGACCGTGGGCAGTGCGGCGCCTGCACGGTGTTGCTGGACGGCCGGCGTGTGGTGTCGTGCCTGACGCTGGCCGTCGCCGTCGACGGCTCGGACGTCACAACGGTCGAGGGTCTGGCGCACGAGGGTGAACTGCGACCGTTGCAGCAGTCGTTCGTGCAACTCGACGGCCTTCAGTGCGGCTACTGCACGCCCGGGCAGCTCTGTTCCGCGGTCGGCATGCTGGCCGAACACGCGGCGGGCTGGCCCAGCGCGGTCACCGCCGATGTCTCACCCGATGCGCCGGCGCGCGAGTTGGACGCCGAGGAGGTGCGCGAACGCCTGAGCGGCAACCTGTGCCGCTGCGGCGCGTACCCGTCGATCGTGCGGGCCGTGCTCGAGACGGCGGCCCGCGAGGAGGTGGCGAGATGAAGGAGTTCAGCTACCAGCGGCCGAGCCGGGTCCGAGACGCCCTCGCTCTGGTCGCCGACGAGGACGGCGCCCGGTTCCTCGGCGGCGGAACGAACCTCGTCGACCTGATGAAGGACGGAATCGAGACGCCGACCCGGCTGGTGGACGTCCGTCGGCTGCCGCTGGACGGCATCGACGACGCGCCCGACGGCTCACTCGTCATCGGCGCGACAACTACCAACAGCGACCTGGCGGCCCATCCTGAGGTGCGCCGGCGGTATCCGGCGCTCAGCCAGGCCGTGCTGGCGGGCGCGTCCGGGCAACTGCGCAACATGGCCACGGTGGGCGGCAACCTGCTGCAGCGAACCCGGTGCGGCTACTTCGCCGACGCCTCGCAGCCGTGCAACAAGCGCAGCCCCGGCAGCGGGTGTTCCGCGATCGCCGGAGAGCACCACAACCACGCGATCCTCGACTGGACCGACCACTGCGTGGCCACCCATCCCTCAGACATGACCGTGGCCTTGGCCGCGTTCGACGCGGTCGTGCGCTACGAAACCCGGGACGGTTCCCACGAGATCCCGCTGTCCGAGTTCTACCTGCCGGTCGGCGAGAGTCCGCACCGGGAGACGGCGCTTCCCCCGGGCGCCCTGATCACCGCGGTCACCCTGCCGGCCGCCGCGGCGTCCCCTCGTTCGCGCTATCGCAAGGTCCGCGGGCGCGCGTCCTTCGCCTTCGCGAACGTCTCCGTCGCCGCCGCGCTGGACGTCGACCAGGGCATCGTCAAGGGGGCCCGGATCGCGCTCGGCGGCCTCGCCTCCCGGCCCTGGCGCGCCCACGCCGCCGAGTCCGCCCTGCGGGACGCCCCCGCCACGGCCGGCAGCTTCCGGGCCGCCGCCGACGCGGAGTTGTCCGCCGCGCGGCCGTTGCGCGACAACGCGTACAAGGTCGGCCTGGCCCGCAACCTCATCGAGGCCGTCCTGACCGACCTCGCCCGCAGGGCCGAGTGACGCACCGATCCCGTCGCCCGCCGTCGCCGTGAAGGAGATCAGCACATGAAGACGTCCTCGACCAGCGCAGCCCCGACAACCGCCGTGCACCCGGCCGCCGGGCCGAGCACCGCCCCGTGGGACGGCGTGGCGCACCCGGGCGCGATGGGGGTGGCCCGTCCCCGTATCGAGGGACCGGGCAAGGTCACCGGCAGCGTGCGCTACGCGGCGGACGAACCGATGACCGACCTGGCCTACGGCTGGGTCGTCACCTCCACAGTGTCCCGCGGACGCATCCGCGCCGTCGACGCCTCCGCCGTGCACGCCATGCCCGGCGTACTCGGTGTGATCGATCACCACAACGCTCCCCGGCTCAACCTGGAGGCAGGATCCTTCTTCGGCCCCGACGGGGGCATACACCTGCTGCAGAACGACGAGGTCCCCCACGCCGGCCGGCCGGTCGCACTGGTGGTGGCGGAGACGATGGAGCAGGCCCGGTCAGCGGCCGCGGCGCTGCGGGTCACCTACGACGAGGAACCGTACGACGCCGAATTCTCACTTGAGCACCCGTCCGCGCGGCCGGCGACGTCGTTCTTCGGAGAGGACGCCACCGTCGGTGACGTGGAGGCGGAGCTGGCCGCGAGCGCTGTGGTCGTCGACGAGCGCTATGTCACGCCCGAGCAGCATGGCGCCGCCATGGAGCCGCACTCCGCGACCGCCTGGTGGGAGGACGGGCGGCTGCAGATCATCGACTCCAATCAGGGACCCTTCCTGGTCGCCATGACGGTGGCCACGTTGTTCTCCCTCGACCCCAAACAGGTACGAGTCCGCTCTCAGCACGTCGGTGGCGGCTTCGGGTCCAAGTCGGGCGGGTGCGGCCCTCAACTGGTTCTGGCGGTGATGGCCACCACGGTGTTCGGCCGTCCCGTGCGCGTCACCCTGAGCCGGAATCAGGTGTTCCTGACGGTATCGATGCGGCCGGCGACCGACCAGCGGGTCCGGATGGGGGCCGACACCGACGGCAGTCTGCAGGCGATCGACCACGAGTCGGCCTTCGAGGTCTCGAAGCTCGCGGACTACCTCGAGAACTGCACGGAGCTCACCAACACGCTCTATGCGGCAACGGCGATCCGTACCCGGCGCACCGCGGTCCCCATCGACATCCTGCCGCCGTACTCGGTACGCGGGCCAGGCACGGCACCCGGATCGTTCGCGCTCGAATCCGCCGTGGACGAGCTGGCGGAGCGGCTTGGCATGGATCCGCTCGAGCTTCGGCTGCGCAACGAGCCCACCGTCGGCCCGGTGTCCGGCCTGCCCTTCAGCCGCCGCAACCTCGTCGCATGTCTGCACGAGGGCGCCCGCCGGTTCGGCTGGGCCACACGCGACCACCGGCCGCGGACGCGGACGGAGGGATGCCTGCTGATCGGCACCGGGATGGCGGCCACGTCCTTCAGCGCGGGGGCCCTGCCCGCCTCGGCATCGATCACCGCCGAGACCGACGGCGCCTTCACCGTGGCCATCGGTGCCAGCGACATCGGCACTGGCGCACGCACCGCACTGACCGCGGTGGCGGCGCAGGCGCTCCGCGTGGATCCCGAACGGATACGGCTCCTGATCGCGGACAGCGATCTCGGCCCCACCTGGAACGCCAGCGGATCCCGCGGGACGACGTCCTGGTCCTGGGCAATCACCGAGGCCGCGGCGAAGCTGCGCTCCCAGCTGGGCGACACCACGCTGCCACTGACCGTCTCGTGCGACACCACCGAGTCGCTCGGTGCGCTTCCACCCATGGAACGGCACTCCTACAGCGCCGTGTTCTGCCAGGTGACCGTCGATCCGGCCACCGGCGAGGTACGCGTGCGGCGGCTTCTGGGCATGTTCGCCGTGGGCCGCGTCATCAACCCGCTCCTCGCGCGCAGTCAACTGGTCGGGGGCATGGTCATGGGGCTGTCGATAGCCCTGCACGAAGAAGGCGCCCGCGATCCGGCGACGGGACGGCACATCACCACTGACCTCGCCGGCTACCACATCGCCGCGCACGCCGACATACCCGACATCGAAGCCGACTTCGTACCCGACTACGAACCCGGCGACCCGTCGGGCGTCAAGGGTGTCGGCGAAATCGGCACCGTCGGCACGGCGGCCGCGATCGCGAACGCCGTCTGGCACGCCACCGGCCGCCGCCAGCGGACCCTGCCCATCCGTCCGGACCGCGTGATCGAGGAACAGCCGACGTCGTGAACCGTCCGCGAGAAGGGGTGCTGGGACCGCTGCCGTCGCAGCCCCAGCCCGGGACTGGAACAGGAGGTATGCGTGCTGCGCGAAGTGTGGCCCTTCGTCGACGCCCACCGTCGGGCGGGCCGGCCCGTCACGCTGGCCCGGCTGGTGGGCCGTGACGGTCCCGGATCACGACCGCTCGGCGCCACCATGGCCGTCGCCGCGGACGGTACGTGGCGCGGCTCACTGTCGGGCGGCTGCGTCGAGGGCATCGTCCTGGACGCAGCCCGCGCCGTCCTGGCAGGAGCCGCGCCCCATGTGACCGCGGTGTCGCCCGGGGACGACCTGCTGCCCTGGGAGGACGCTCCCGCCTGCGCCGGCGAACTGCGCGTCCTCATCACGCCCGCGCCACCCGAGCCTGTGCACTCCGCCATCACCACGGCGCTGGCCGACGACCGTCCGCTCACTGTGCGGGTCGGGCTGAGGCTGCCTCACCGCTGGTCGACAGCATCCACTGTCGGCCAACTGACCGACGTGGGACCCGCGTTCACTGAGGAACTGGTGGGTCGGCCGCGGCTGCTGCTGGTCGGCGCAACAGATCTCGCCGCAGCCCTGGCCACCCTGGCCGGGACCTTGCACCGCCCGGTCGTCGTCCTGGACCCGCGGCCCGGCCATGTCGCCTCCGCGGCCTTCCCCGGCAACGCCGACGTCGTCCGTGCCTGGCCGGACGAGTGGATCGCCCGCCATCCGCTCGGCGTACGCGACGCGGTCGTCACACTCAGCCATGACCCGCGCATCGACGACCGCGCTCTTCGCGCCGCTTTGGCAGGCCCCGCCGGGTACGTCGCCGCGCTCGGCAGCCGGGCCACCCACGCGCAACGCCTACGGCGCCTGGCCGACGCGCCCGGACTGGACCGGCTGACCGGCCCGGCGGGCCTCGACCTCGGCGGAGCGTCGCTCGCCGAGAGCGCCCTGTCGATCCTCGCCGAGCTCGTGGCGGTGGACAACGGCCGCTGCGGGCGGCGTCTGCGCGACGGCGATCTGCCCGTCCGGGCCACCACGGCCGCGGCTCACACTTAGCCGATCAGGTTGCACAAGGACGACGGTGCCTGGGCAGTCTGCCGTCCGATCGCGAACGTGGCCCAGCGGGGCTCACCCACACTCGGTGCACAGACTTCAACGCAACTGACGGGCTTTCAGAACAAGCGTCGCACGAGCGTCAAGAACCTGAGGGGTGTGCGGCCACGGCTTGAGCCGCCGTCGTCGGCCCCCAATGAAGCCGCAGGTCAGGTTAGTACAGCCGACCAGCCCAGCGCTTCACCTGTTGGATTGGCGGAAACAGGTGAAGCGGATGACGACCACCACGAAACCGCAGGTCAGCGGCTCTTTCCGGCAGGCTCCAGAATCGCCACGCACTCCACATGATGCGTCATCGGGATCACGTCGACATGAACCGACCGACGACGTGACCTGTGACGAGGCCCGACTGGGCACAAGACCTTGATGTTGTTCCAGTTCACTGTCAGGAGCACTGGCCGATCGCGCAGCACCTCTTCCGTTCGGTGTCCAGGCCCTGGGCGCAGCACCGGCAGGCGATGTGGAGCCGGTCGAGGAAGGTGCGTACGTCCTTGACCGTGACTCGGTCGAACTTCTTGGTGCCGAGGTTGGGGATGAGGTGGAGACAGGCCCAGGCGGTGGAGCGGAGATGGGTGTTCTCCCGAACCCGGTGGGTGGCGACGCCGCCGAGCCAGTAGGCCCAGTGGTCACCGCGCGTGTTGTCGGCGGTGGCGGCCGGCAGGCCGCGGTTGCCGTCGGCGATCTCCTGACAGTCGTAAGGTTCCAAGCGCTCGGGGTCGAGGCCCTCCATCCTGGCGAGTGCCACGCGGGTGTCGCCCTTTGCAGCCCATCCGCCAGTTCTCATTAGCCATGGGCCCTTCAACGGAAAGGCCCCCGCCGTCAACGGCAGCTTTAACGATGTTTTAGCAGGTCAGACGGACAGAACCAGCGTAAATCGGATGACCCTAGGATTGGGGCTCCCCAACCAGCACATCGTGGGCTTAACTTAGGTGTCATGACCTCCCCCCGCTCCACCTACGGCGGCGGCTACTACGCCGCACCGTCGTTCCCCGACACTCCGATCTACGACTCCTTGGTCGCGGAGCGGGGTACGCCTCAGATTGCCCCGATCCGAGTGCCGGCCTCCTACGACACCGGAAACAGCTATCTGCCGGCGCTCCCGTCGGCGCTGCCGGCGCTTCCCGCGGCGCCTTCCCAGCCGAACCCGTCGTACGGCTACCCGCAGCAGGTGGCCGCACCGCAGCAGAACTACGCGCCGATGCAGCCGGCTCATCTGCAGCAAGCTCCCGCTCCGTACATCCCGCAGCAGCCGACCGGCATGCGGGGCGGCTACCAGCCGCCGCAGCCCCAGCAGCCGCGCCCGGCGCCGGGCACAGGGTACGAGTCGATGCGTCCGGCGGCGCCGCGGCCCGCACCCGCGCCCTCTCCGTACGAGGACCCGTACAACCGCCCGCACCAGGGCCGAGGGTACTGAGACCCACCTGCACACGGCCGCGGTCCGTCCCGGGCCCGCTCCGCAGGACGGGCCCGGGCGGACTGGCAGGATGGAGGCATGCGTCCTCCCGAACTGCGCGCCGTGCACATTCATCCGGTCAAGTCGCTGGCCGGATACGAGCCCGGCGAGGCCGCCGTCGAGCCATGGGGACTCGACGGCGACCGCCGGTGGATGCTGGTCGACACCACGGGCCGGGCTGTCACACAGCGTCAGCAGCCGTACTTGGCGCTGGTCTCCGCCGTGCCGCTGCCCGGTGGCGGCATCGGTCTGTCGGCGCCGGGGAGCGCGCCGCTGACCGTCGAGGTGCCCGAGCCCGGGCGCACGGTCGCCGTGGCGTTGCACCGGTCCACCATCGAGGTGGTGGAGGCGGCGGCCGCCGCCCACACCTGGTTCAGCGCCTGCCTGGGCACGGAGGTCCGGCTCGTCCATCTCGACGCGCCCCGGACCCGTCGGCTGATCAATCCCGCCTACGCGCGCCCCGGTGAGACCGTCGGATTCGCCGACGGCTACCCGCTTCTCCTGACCTCCAGCGCCTCGCTCGACGCCTTGAACTCACTCATCGCGCAGGGCGACCACGCAGACGAGGCCCCGCTGCCGATGAACCGTTTCCGGCCGAATGTCGTCGTGGACGGCACGGCACCGTGGGCGGAGGACGGATGGGAAAGGATCACCATCGGCGATGTCCCGTTCCGCGTCGTCAAACCCTGTGACCGCTGTGTCATCACCACCACCGACCAGGGCACCGCGAAGCGCGGCAAGGAGCCGCTGCGGACCCTCGCGCGCCACCGCCGTGCCGGGCAGGACCTGCTGTTCGGCCAGTATCTGATTCCGGACGGGACCGGCGTGATCCGGGTCGGGGACCCGGTTCGGATTCTCGGCTGACTCGGCCGGGAGGGGAACTCGTGGGACCGGCCCGCGCGTTGGGCGGCGTGAGGTTGCTCTCTCTTCGTCTGCTCGACGCGCAGGCTGTGCCGTATCGGGATATGACGGATGCGGAAGGGGGTGCGGGACTGTGCGAGCGGTATCGGGAGTATGGCGTTGGCGGCACAATCCCCTGCGCCGCGCCACAGACCGGCGTGAGGCGTGGATGGCTCTGGTGGCACTGCTGTTGATGGCGGTGGCGGCGCCTGCGCTCGGGTGGCTGTGCGGGTCGCTCATGGACGACGTCCTGCAGGAGTCGGTACGGATCCAGCGGGCGCAGCGGCATGCCACGACGGCGGTTGTGGTGCGCCGGGCGTCGGGGGCACCGCATCTGGTCTCCGACCCGGAGGTGTCCTCGGAGCGCGCGACACAAACGTCGGTGGTGGCGCGCTGGAAGGCTCCGGACGGCACAGCCCGCAGCGGAACCGTCGCGACCTCTTCGAAGAACACCGGTCCCGGCTCCCGGGTGCGGATCTGGACCGACCTGGACGGACACCCGGCGCTGCGCCCGATGGATGTGCCGACGGCCCGTACCCATGCGGCGCTGGCCGGATTCGGGGCGATGCTGCTGGGCGTCGCACTGATCGAGGGCGGGCGGCGCCTGACCGTATGGCGCATGGTGCAACGGCGGTATGCGCGACTCGACCGGGCGTGGGCCGAGGCCGGTCCGGACTGGGGCAGGACGGGCACCGGCAGCTGATGAGCTGGGATCCCGTCAACTCACGCCCTCCGCGCGCGCTACGGTGGACCGGTCCGCTCACCTCTTCGGCGGACGGACCCGTGACGACCCCTGCCACAAGGCCGTCTGAACGGGCATCGGACACGCACGAGGTGGGGGCACAACAGCGCCATGGCACAGGGCACGGTCCAGGTGACGCACACCGGCACATCGCGGTGGCGGCGCCGCACTGGCGAATACGCCTCCCTCACCGCAGCCCTTGAGGCCGCGGCGGACGGCGATGTCCTCACCGTCGCGCCGGGCACCTACCGGGAGAATCTCGTCCTGCACCGCGCGGTGACCCTGCGTGGTCCCGAGGGCTCCGTCGGCTCCGTCCGGATCGCACCCGTCGACGGCGTACCGCTGACGGTGCGAGCCTCCGCCGTCGTCCAGGATCTGCATGTGGAGGGCCAGGACTCGGCAGCCCCCGCACTGCTCGTCGAGGACGGCGCCCCGGAGCTGGCGGATCTGCGGATCGTGACGCGGTCGGCAGCCGGGATAGAGGTGCGTGGTGCGGCCCGGCCGAGCGTGCGCCGCTGCACGGTCGACAATCCGGCCGGGGTCGGCATCGCCGTGCTCGACGGTGCGGGCGGGGTGTTCGAGGAGTGCGAGATCGTGTCGGCCGGGCAGTCCGGGGTCTCGGTGCGCGACGGCGCCCATCCGCGGCTGGAACGCTGCCGGATCCATCACTCCTCGGGCGCCGGACTGAGCGTGACCGGTGAGGGCAGCGCGCTGGAGGCCGTCGGCTGCGAGGTGTACGAGATCAAGGGCAGCGGCATACAGGTCACCGCCCGCGCCTCCGCGCACCTCACCGACTGCACGGTGCACCGCACTTCGGCGGACGGGGTCACGCTCGACACGGACGCGGTGCTGACGCTCGCCGACTGCGACATCCATGACATCCCGGAGAACGCGGTGGATCTGCGCTCCCGTTCGGTCCTCACCCTGACCCGTTCCACGGTCCGCCGCTTCGGGCGCAACGGCCTGTCGGTGTGGGACCCGGGCACCCGGGTCGACGCCAACCAGTGCGAGATCCACGACAGTACGGGCGACTACCCGGCGGTCTGGGTGAGCGACGGCGCGACCGTGATACTGGACTCCTGCCGGGTCCATGACGTGCCGGACGCGATCTTCGTCCTCGACCGGGGCTCACGCGCCGATGTCGTCGACAGCGATCTCACCCAGGTCCGCAACACGGCGGTGTCGGTGAGCGACGGCGCGACCGCACAGCTCGACGACTGCCGGATCCGGGAGGCGTCCACCGGCGCCTGGTTCCGCGACCACGGCAGCGGCGGCACGCTGAACAACTGCACCATCGACACGGCACAGACCGGGGTCATCGTCACCAAGGGCGCCGACCCGACCATCGAGCGCTGCACGGTCACCTCGCCCGCCGAGGCCGGTTTCTACGTCTCCGCCGAGGGGCGCGGCACCTTCAACAGCTGCCGGGTCACCGGCAGTGACGGATACGGCTTCCATGTGATGGACGGCTGCCGTACCACGCTGACCCGGTGCCGTGCCGAGCGGTGCGCGCGTGGTGGCTACGAGTTCGCCGAGGGCGGCTCGCACGGCGACGGGCAGGGGACGGGCCCGGTTGTCGAGGACTGCACCAGCGACGAGAGCGCACTGCGCACCGCCACTCCCCCGCCGCCGACGGTGCTGACGGCCAACCAGTCGGCCCCCGGGCTGCTCGGTGCGGTGCCCGCGCAGCGCCCGGCCGTGCCCGCCGCCGTCGAGGCACCCGTCGAGCCGGTACGCACCTCGGGCGCCGTTCTCGGTGAACTGGACGCGCTGGTCGGCCTGGACAGTGTCAAGCGCGAGGTGCGTGCACTCACCGACATGATCGAGGTGGGCCGCCGCCGGCTGGAAGCGGGGCTGAAGGCCGCGTCGGTGCGACGCCATCTCGTCTTCACCGGCTCCCCCGGCACCGGCAAGACGACCGTGGCCCGCCTGTACGGCGAGATCCTGGCCTCGCTCGGGGTGCTGGAGCGGGGGCATCTCGTCGAGGTGTCCCGGGTCGATCTGGTCGGCGAGCACATCGGCTCGACCGCCATCCGTACCCAGGAGGCGTTCGAGCGGGCGCGCGGCGGGGTGCTGTTCGTCGACGAGGCGTACGCGCTGTCGCCCGAGGACTCCGGCCGGGACTTCGGCCGGGAGGCGATCGACACGCTCGTGAAACTGATGGAGGACCACCGGGACGCGGTGGTCGTGATCGTCGCCGGTTACACCCACGAGATGGAACGGTTCCTCACCGTCAACCCCGGCGTGGCATCCCGTTTCTCACGGACCATCACCTTCAGCGACTACGAGCCCGCCGAACTGCTGCGGATCGTCGAACAGCAGGCCGAGGAGCACGAGTACGACCTCGCCGAGGGCACCGGAGAGGTGCTGCTGAAGTACTTCACCGAACTGCCCAAGGGCCCGGCGTTCGGCAACGGCCGGACCGCCCGCCAGACCTTCGAGTCGATGGTCGAGCGGCATGCCGGCCGGGTCGCCCAGCTCGCAGAGCCGAGCACGGACGACCTCACCCTGCTCTACCCGGAGGACCTGCCGGAACTTCCCTGAGAGCCTGTCGGGTGACCTTCGACCGGAGAGCGGACGCGGCATGCTGCGTGCGATTCCAAGGCGCCGGGATGGCCTTGGACGGGGTCTCCCCTGCTCGAACGAAGCTGAGCGCTCGGGGAAGGAGCTACCAGGGCATTTCGGCAACGCCGCAAGCCTGCGTGCCAGGGCGTGGCCGCCCGATCAGAGGTCACCCGACAGGCTCTGAGTCTCTCCGGAGCCCTCGTCGGCCTGGCGGGGCAGCACCGGCCCGAGCCGGACGAGCAGCGCCGCCCGCTCCTCGGCGAAGACCGGGTCGGCCTGGTAGTCCGAGTGGCCCAGCACCGGTTCGGGCAGCGGGTGCTCCGGCGTACGCCCGTAGACCAGCGGGTCCCGCAGAGGCCCCCGGTCCACTTCGGGGCCGGCATCCACATCGAGCCGGACCCGGCCACCGATCGGGTCGGTGGCCCGCCACAGGTTGCGCCAGCAGCGCACGGACCGATGCAGTCCATGCAACGGTCCGGGACCGAAGTAGGCCGGGAACCAGCGGCCGTACAGCCGCTCGATCGGCGAACCGTAGGTGAGCAGCGCAACCCGCTTCCGGGCCCCGGCCGGCAGCTGCCAGACGGCGGACGCCGCGAGGACGCTGCCCTGGGAGTGCCCGGAGATGACGAGCCTGCCGCGGGTGCGGCCGGTCCAGCCGGCCATCCGGGAGGCCAGGTCGGGGACGGCGCGCTCGGCGTAGCAGGGGGGCGCGAAGGGGTGGGCGGCGCGCGGCCAGAACGTGCCGACGTCCCACAGGATGCCGATGGTGCGCCGGGTGGAGGCGTCCCGGTAGGCGCGGCGGCCAAAGGTCACAAAGACGATGAAGCCGAAGCCGATCATCCAGGAGCCGGTCGACTGGGCGGCTTCCGCGACCGACTCGATGAACGGGCCGGCACCGTCCAGGGCCAGCCCCGGCACCTCCCCGCTCACCCACGCCCCGGCGACCGCTCCCGCGCCGAGCAGCAGGGTGGCGCCGGACACCAGCCCGAGGAGCCAGGGCGCGGAGTCGGTGAGCGCGGCCATGGCCCGGGTCCTGGCGATCTGCCGGGTACGGGCGGCGTCCGGCCGCTTCTCCCCGTACTCCTTGTTGACCTCGGGTTCCATGGCGCGGGCGGCGAGCCAGGTGCGTACGCCCAGCACGACGGCGGGAATCAGCAGCAGGGCCAGGAGTACCGGGATGACCGAGGCCTGCCAGCTCAGCAGTACCGGCGGCCCGTCGATGAGGGAGCTCCGGCCCATGCCGGGAGTGCCCGGTCCGTCGAGCCAGTCGGCAACGCGCTGGGCGACCCCGCCGGTCATGACGCCGCCGAGGGCGCAGGCGAGCATCGCGACCGCGGGGCCGCCGAGTCCGTACATGACCGTTCGGGGCTCGGGCGTCCGGCGGTACAGGCCGAGCGCGACCGCCGCGAGGGCGATCACGAGCATGCCCTGGCCGACGGTGAGGACGCGGAAGGTGACGTCTCCGGGGAGCGTGCCCGCGGAGACCCAGTCGGGACGGGACCAGGCCGCGTACACCGCGGTGATGACGAGCACGGCGAGGGCGGTGCCTGGCAGCCAGGTGATAACAGCGCCGTCAAGCCGGTTGTCGAGCCGCCGCTCGCTGCGACCGCGGCTGCAGACCACCCAGAGCACGACGAGCGTGCCCAGCACGAGCATGGCCTCGATCAGCTGCCCCAGGAACTCGGGTACAGGGCCGATGACGGCGCGGTCGTGACGGGCCGCGGCACCCGCGACGGAGGCCGCCACGGTCAGGAACCCGGCGGCGGTGTGCGCGGCCCGCAACCGGGCGACGAGCCGCCGGCCGTACCAGAATCCGGGGCGGCCGAGGGCGGGGCGGCCGACGGGGGTTCCGGCGTCAGGGCCTTCGGTGGTGGGGGTGGCCTCGGTCCCGTTGTCGATGACGTTGTCGTGCGGTTCCGCGCCGGTGAGCGGGCGCTGCGACTCGTAGGCACTCCAGGTCCGGTTGGAGAGGAACCAGAGCAGCCCCACCAGCACGGTCGGCACCAGAGCCGCCAGCGCGAGCCGTCGCCCCGGCTGCGACCACCAGCCGTCCTGCGCCGTCGACAGGAAGCCGAGCCAGGACCGTTGGTTCGAGCACTCCGGTACACCCGCGCACTGCCAGGCCACCAGATCCAGCGCGACCTCGCACGCCGCAGCCGTCAGCAGGACGGTCAGGCTGAGGGCGACGAGGCGCACGAGCACGCCGTACAGCCGGACCGCACGGGTGCGGCGTTTGGCCGTGGGCCGCATCCAGTGGGCCAGGTTGACGACCATGAAGGGGAGCAGCAGCAGCCACAGCGCGCGCGAGCCGTTGCCGGAGGTGAGATTGGACCAGCAGTACGCCTCCTCGATGGGCCGGTCCCGGTACCGCTCCGGGTGCTGCTCGGCGTCGGCGTCCCCTGAGCGCCGGAATATGGCAGCCGTCGCATCGCCGGTGACCCGGACGATGCGCGGATCCCGGAGCATCGACTGGGGCGTGGCTCCACCGACGCCATGGACCAGGAGTTCCAGCGCGGCCCCCGTGCTGTGCGGGGCCTCGGTGACAGGAGGCACGTGGATGACTCGCTCTCTTGCTGTCGCGGCGTTCCGGCCCGCGTACTGATGCGTAGTCACCAGAATCCCGGAATCCGGGCCGCGCCGGTACCCGGATCACAATTCTCCCCAGTGCAGCGCCGGACGAAGCTGCGTGGCAGGATGAGCCCGTCCGACAGACTGTTGAACCGACGGGCTGCTGTACGGAAAACCGAGGGAAGGACCGGACCCGGCGTTGAGTGAGAATCAGAATCTCCTCGCGGAGCAGCGGCGTGCACTGATCCTCGACGAGGTGCGCCGACGCGGCGGGGTCAGAGTCAACGAGCTGACCCGCAAGCTGAGCGTCTCCGACATGACCGTGCGCCGGGACCTGGACGCACTGGCCCGTCAGGGTGTCATCGAGAAGGTGCACGGCGGCGCTGTGCCAGTCGTCGAGGCGAGTACGCACGAGCCCGGTTTCGAGGCCAAGTCGACGCTGGAGCTGACCGCCAAGGAGGACATCGCGCGGGCCGCCGCGGCGATGGCCGTTCCCGGCAGTGCGATCGCGCTCTCCGGTGGCACGACGACATTTGCGCTGGCTCAACACCTGCTGGACGTACCGGAGTTGACGGTGGTGACGAACTCGGTGCGGGTCGCCGAAGTGTTCCATGCCGCGCAGCGGTCGACGGGCGGCCCGCGGGCCGGGGCTGCCACGGTGGTGCTCACCGGTGGGGTACGGACTCCGTCCGACTCCCTGGTCGGCCCGGTCGCCGATCAGGCGATCGGTTCGCTCCACTTCGATGTGCTGTTCCTCGGGGTGCACGGCATCTCGGTCGAAGCCGGGCTCTCGACACCGAATCTGGCGGAGGCGGAGACCAATCGGCGCTTCGTGCAGTCGGCACGGCGGGTGGTGGTGGTCGCCGATCACACCAAGTGGGGCACGGTGGGCCTGAGTTCGTTCGCGACACTGGAGCAGGTAGACACCTTCATCACGGATTCCGGTCTGTCCGCGGGCGCCCGCGAGGAGATCGAGGAACATCTGCCGGGCCTGGTGGTGGCGGGCGGGACCGCGACCGGCGACCTCTCCGAAGGCTGAGGAAACGGGGATCCCGAGGGCGAGCCAGAAGTTCCGCTCGGCTCGCGCCGGGGCCGGAACGTCCTAAGAGCTTGTCCCGTAATCCCTGGCGGGCGCACGACGACAAATGCGGCACCTCGCTGCGTTGCCGGAACGCCCGAAAACCCCAGTATGAGGACGCCACTCCGCCTCGCGATGCACCACATCTGACGCCATAGCCGATGTCGCGCTCCTCCAGCGCCGCGCGCAGTCTCGGGGTGCCGCCATAGACCTGATCTCCCGTGACCCAGCCGACGCGGTGTCGGGCATCCCGGAACCGTTCGATCATCCCGAGGGCCAGGCCGGGCTTGGTCGCGAAGACGGTGTCCTCGCCGAGCCCCGCGGCCCAACAGCGATCCGGATCGCCCGTCCAGGAACGCGGAATGTACAACTCTCGGTCCACCGCCGCGTGTCCCCCGGCGCCGGCGTAGAGGAGGTAGACCGTGACCTGGGAGTTCTCGACCCACCGGACCCGGCCAGCACCATCACGCTCTACAAGCGTTCGGTGAGCAAATCCGCCAGGCGGTCGGCGAATTCAGTGAGCCAGTCCAGCCGTGGTCCGCTGCGGGCGATACGAAACCCGTGGCGGCGGCCCCAGAACGCAGCCTGGACGGCATGGAACTGGGCCCACCGCTGGACGCGTTCACGATCGAGTTCCGCGGCCTCGGCGAAGACGTCCAAGACACGGTGGACAGCCTTGCGCAGGTCATCCGCTTCGAGGAGCGTCAGCGCGCGGGACTTCAGCAGTGTGCCGCCGTCGTAGGCGGGATCTCCCGCATACCCCTTGGGGTCGACAGCCAGCCACGGCTCTCGTCCGGCACGCAGGATGTTCCGGGCGTGGAGGTCGCCATGGATGAGGGTGTCCGGCTGGGCCCGCCCCAGCTCGCGAACGGTCGTCACGGCGGCGCCCAGGACCTGATGCGACAGCGCATGCGTCAACTCGCCGGCGTCCTTGCACAGCTGCTCCTCCCAGACATCGACCTGCTCACGCAGCCGGGGCAGGCCGGGCGGTGCGGGGATGGCCAAGCGCCGATTGAGCCGCCCGGCGACCGTCACCACCTCGTCGCCGTCCTCGACCTCCGCCAGGGTCGACGGCTGAACCCGCTCCAGCAGCATGGCGAACCGCTCGTCGTCGCGCTCGTGCAGCAGCACGGCGCCGCGCCCGCCCCACGCAACGAACGCATCCGGCTCATGGACGTTGCCTGGATGCGGAAACGACACCTTCAGCACGGCGCTCTCCGCAGCCCGCAGCCGTACCGGAACGATGACGCCGACGCCCCCGTGCATGACCTCGCCGTCCGGCACGCACCCCCAGCGCACCAGCAACTCCTCCACGATCCCAGGCAGCTCGGCGAGCCACGCCGCCCCGGCCTCCCCCTCGCGGTCGACGGTGCTCTGTGCGAACTCCTCTGGCATCGTGATCATCTCGGCACCCTACGCGCCAGCCCGCCGCAGCCACCAAACCCAAGCCGGCCGCTGTCGCCCGACGGGCCGCGCACTACGAAGATCGCGATCTACAACAGGAGTGCTAAGAGCTGTCCCGCAAAGATCCGGCGGTGGCCCCAACTTCGATGATCGCAGAGCCAGGCGGCAGGATGACCTCCGTGACGAACAGCGCGGAGATGCACCCTGACCGGATCCCCGGCTACGACGGCGGCCCCTTCACTCACCGCCCCGAGCTCTTGGACGAAAGCCTGTTCTGGCTCGGCCACCTGCACAACTGCGCCCAGAGCGAGGACGCCGAGGAACTGCTGCTCAGCGCTGACGAAGAGGAGGCAGCGGACCTCCAGCGCCGGCTGCTGGGAGGGGACGACTGGCCCGTGTTCACCGTGCCGCTTGCCGGCGGCCACCGCCTCTACGTGGTGTACCGCGCCTTCGAGGAGGACGAAGGCATCGACTACCTCCTGCACCACCCCGACTGGGACCACGCCGAACACCTCGCACAGGACGAAGGGCACTTCATGGGACCAGCCCTCTCCTGGGCCGAGCTGACCGCCGCAGCGGACAACGGCCTGCCCGGCGGCAGCACCACTGATCCGCATGCCCGGCTGCTGCTCCTGCTGCCCGCGTTCGGCGATGACGCTCTACCCGATGGTGCTGTCGACCGCCTGACGGCAGCCCTGCGCACCCGCACCCAGGTCGAGGCCCCCGATCGGCTCGCTGCCGCCCTGCTTGAGGACCAGGGACTGTGCGGTCCCGTGCGCTGGACCACAGTCGAGCGTGGCTACAGGATCAACAACGGCGGCCTGTCCTTCCGCAATCCCGCCAACCGCTTCGCCTGGCCTGCCGCACGCCTGGCTCGTGTGAGTGCCGCGCTGACCCCCTGACCCGCACAGCCGGGTGCAGCGGCCAGACACCGCTTGGAATGATCTTGCGGTGTCTGGTGTGATTACGGCGTAGCAGCCTTCCTGGACAGCTCCGTTCACCGGGTTGAGCCCGCGGCAGTTCGGCAAGCTGCTCACCGCGCTGCGGCGCAAGTGTGTGGACCCGGTGCGTCTCACGCCGCAGTTTCTGGACGTCGACCGTGATCGCATTGTCGCATCCACATATTCGAAGCACGCCCTAGGATTCTGCTGTGGCCGTATTCCGGGTCGAACGATTCACCTCCCTCCCCGCCGCCGAGTCCTGGCGCCGGGTGACCGACTGGGAACGGCACTGCGCACACGTCCCGCTGACCCGGATCACCGTCCCGACCGGACTGCCCACAAGGATCGGGACCGTCTTCGTGGCGCGCACGGGTGTGGGCCCGCTGGCGTTCGACGATCCGATGGAAGTGGTGCGCTGGATGCCGCCGGTGACCGGGCGAGCCGGGCTCTGCCGGCTGGAGAAGCGTGGTTCGGTGGTGCTGGGCCGGGCGTCGATCGATGTGTATCCGACGGAGTCCGGGTCCCATGTCGTGTGGGTGGAGGAACTCCGTATCCGGCTGCTGCCGCAATGGGGCGATCCGCTGATCGCGGCAACGGGCCGCCGGCTGTTCGGCCGGGTGCTGGACGGTCTGCTCGACGTCACGGTGCGGCCGTAACGGCCTCCCCACGACAGGGAGCCGTGACTCCCGCGGTACGCGGCTGCCGCCTCGGTCATGCAGCCGACCTGACAGCCAGGCAGGCGCGCCTTTGGACCTGCGCCCGATGTGACCGTCACACGATCGACTCGTTTGTCGGTACGACGGTTATCGCCAACGGCTCGGAAGGCACCGATCCCATGCCGATCCACCCATCCCGGCAGCGCTCCACTCGCGGCAGCGGACGCCCCGGCGTCCAGCAGGCCGAAGCCGCGCTCGTGGAACACTACCCGCGTCTCGTCCGGCTCGCCTACCTCGTTCTGCCGCCGTCACTCGGCCGGCACCGACGGGTCCTCGCCGCCCATGCGGCCGTCCAGCGCGCCCTGCCCGGCCGGCGCACCGCCACCGCGGGGCCTCCCAAACCGCTCCGGACCCGGGTCCCGGCACAGGGGCGGAGCGTACCGTCCCCGAGGAACCCCGCCGCGGCGCACGGCGCCACCTCCGCATACGCCTGGGTGCGGCTGCGGGTGCTGCGTACCGCGCTGGCGTACGAGCGGCGGCCCCGCTGGTGGCCCGCGCGGATCCCGGCACCGGCCTCGCTGCGCCCCGCGCTCCCCTTCGTCCGGGGGCTGCGGCTCTTGCCGCGCGCCGGTGGCGCGGAGGAACTGGCCCTGGACCGGACACTGTCCACAGTGTCCGCTGCCGTGCGGGCGGCGTTCACGCTGCGGTTGCTGGAGGAGCTGACCGACCTCGAGGCGACGGTGCTGCTCGCCCGGGCGGGGGCGAGCGATGCGGCGGGTGCGGTACGTGCGGCCGGACGGCTGGAGTCCGCCGACCGGCCGCGGACCGAATCGCTGCTGCGGTCCGCCGAGTTCGACCCGTGCACGCTCCAGACCCGCCCCAGCGATCTGTTGCGGCGCAGGCACCGGCTGCGGACGGTGGCCTCCACTGCCGCGCTGTGCGTGTTGGCGGGCGGTCTGGTCGTCCTGGCCGCCGAGAACGGTCCGGGCGGGCCCGCGGGGGCCGGGTCCGCCGCCGTCGATCCGGCAGCGCTGCTGCGTACGGCTGCCACGGAATGGGCGGACACCTCGCGCGTCGACTTCACCGCGTGGCCGGCCCGCGGCGACCGTACCCACGACCGGGATCTGCTCGGCCGGGCGCTGCATACCTGGGGGCACACGCCGCGCAGCGTCCACGTCTCCACGTCGCCCGGGACGCTCTCCGTACCGCCCGCCCAGCCGCCCCAACTGCTGTACGCGGGCGAGGTGGACGGTGCGGCCGTGGTGCTGTTCCACGACGGCGGCGTTCGCGTGGTGCGTTACGCGGAGCCGCTGACCGGAGCCGGGGCGGCCGCGCTCGACTTCGCCCGGACCGATGACGCGGACGTGACGACGGGGGCGGCCGTCGTGGTCAGCCGCCGGGGGGACAGGGCCCGGTTTCTGCTCGCCCCATGGGTCTCGGAGATGAGCACGCGCGACCTGCTGGCGCCGAACGCTCCGGGGCGGTCGCTGAAAGTGGGCCGCGACGGTGTCACCGCACCCGTATCGCGCCCCTCGCCGGGCCGCAGCTGTGGCTCCTGGCCGGTGATGCAGCTGCGCTCCTCGGGGCGCATCGCCGACAACCACTCGTTCCTCCTCACCGATCTGGGCGATCTCGCTCCGGTCCATCTCACCTTCACACCGCTGCCCGGCAAGGGCGCGCCGCCGCGCGGGCCGCGCGAGGCGACGGGTCGTCCGGCCCTGCTGAGCTGGGCACGTACGGCGTGCTCGCTGCGGGCGCTGCGGGGCGGCGGGGTCCGTGCGGTCAACAATTGGGCCTTTGCCCGGCAGCCTCTCCCGGAGGGCGGGGCACCGGCGGACTGGGTGTGCACCCGGGCCGACACCTGGCGGGGGCGCGGCCGGATTCTGGTTCAGTTCCTGCAGCCCGCCGCATCGCTCACCGCACCTGGTGCGGTAGTGGCCGACCGACCCGACACGGCGCTGTGCAGCCGGTTCGGGCAGCACGTCCTGGCGGGCACGCACTGGAGGGCACCGTCCGGCCGGTGGTACGTGCTGGCGGCGGGCAGCCGGGCCGTCAACCGGATCGAGGTGACGGGCGGCGTGCACGGGTCGGCGGGCGGTACGACGCTGGCGGTACGGGCACCGCAGGACGCGCAGGTGGAGCTGAAAGCCCGGCTGCGCAAGGGCGGGGCGCTGTCCGCGGTGCGCTGAGAGGAGCGGAACGAGGAAGGGGCGGGGGGCCGGGAGAGGCCGTTCGGCGTCGTCCGCCAGGTGGGTGCGACACTCCAGTGCGAGACTCGGCCGCGTGACCGAATTCTCCGGCTCCGCGTTCCACTCCGACTCCGACCACGGATCCGGCTCTCCCGGCGGTACGCAGTTGCGCTGCCTGGTGACGGGTGCCACCGGATACATCGGCGGCAGGCTGGTGCCCGCGTTGCTCGAAGCCGGCCACCGGGTCCGCTGTCTGGCACGCACCCCGCGCAAACTGCGCGACTACCCGTGGGCGGACCGGGTCGAGGTGGTGCAGGGCGATGTCGCCGATGCCGCGTCGGTGCGGGCGGCGCTGGCGGACATGGATGTGGCGTACTACCTGGTGCATGCCCTCGGCTCGGGGCGCGGTTTCGAGCAGACGGACCGCCGGTCGGCCCGGATCTTCGGCGAGCAGGCGTGCGCGGCCGGGGTCCGCCGGATCGTCTACCTCGGCGGCCTCACCCCGGCCGGGGTGCCGGATCGCGAACTGTCACCGCATCTGCGCTCGCGGGCCGAGGTCGGGCGGATCCTGCTGGACTCCGGGGTGCCGACGGCAGTGCTGCGGGCCGCGGTCGTCATCGGCTCGGGTTCGGCTTCCTTCGAGATCCTGCGCCATCTGACGGAGCGGCTACCGGTGATGGTCACGCCGAGCTGGGTGCGTACCTCGATCCAGCCGGTGGCGGTACGGGATGTGGTGCGGTACCTCGTCGGCTCCGCCTCGCTCCCGGCGGACGTGAACCGCACCTTCGACATCGGCGGCCCGGACGTGATGACCTACCGCGACATGATGCAGCGGTACGCGCGGGTCGCCGGGCTGCCGCACCGGGTGATCCTTCCCGTCCCCGTGCTCACACCGGGGCTGTCCAGCCACTGGATCGGCCTGGTCACACCCGTACCGTGGTCCATCGCCCGCCCGCTGGCGGAGTCACTGCGCAACGAGGTCGTCTGCCGCGAACAGGACATCACCCATTACGTGCCCGATCCGCCGGGCGGCCCGATCGGCTTCGACCAGGCGCTGCGGCTGGCACTGCAACGGATCAAAGAGGCCAGGGTGGACACCCGGTGGTCGTCCGCCGCTCTACCCGGCGCGCCCAGCGATCCGCTGCCGACCGACCCCGGCTGGTCTGGCGGCAGCCTGTACCGCGACGAGCGCGAGCTGACCGTACCGGTGACGCCGGATGCGCTCTGGCGGGTGATCGAGGGCATCGGCGGGGAGAACGGCTGGTACTCCTTCCCGCTCGCCTGGGCGGTACGGGGGTGGCTCGACCGGTTCGTCGGAGGCGTGGGGCTGCGACGCGGGCGACGGGACGCACAACGGCTGCGGGTGGGCGAATCGCTGGACTTCTGGCGGGTGGAGGAGATCGTCCCGGGCCGGCTGCTGCGGCTGCGTGCGGAGATGCGGCTGCCGGGTCACGCGTGGCTGGAGCTGTCGGCCGACCGGGACGATTTGGGGCGGACCGTGTACAGGCAGCGGGCCCTGTTCCATCCGCGCGGGCTGCTCGGTCACGCCTACTGGTGGAGTGTGTGGCCGTTCCATTCGGTGGTCTTCGGCGGCATGGCACGTAACATCACGGCGGCGGCCAGGGCAGCACCGCTGTGCACCCCGACGTAACGCCTGTACAACTAAAGCGAGTTGACGATATGTCAGGTGTGGTACGGCCCACGGCACGGGCGCGGGCCGCGAGATCCGGCTCAAGGGTGGCGCGGTGTTCCACGAGACAATCGTCGCGAAGGAGCCCGGCGAGCGGTACGCGTACCGGGCCGGGCTTCAGCAGGGCCAGTTGCCGGTGGTCAGGAAGTGCCGGATCGTCGCGGTGTACGGGGCGATGTCCAGGCCCTGTTCGGCGAGCCAGTTGTCGGAGTAGTACTTGTCGAGATAGCGGTCTCCGGGGTCGCAGAGCAGTGTGACGATGCTGCCGGTGCGGCCTTGGTCCAGCATTTCGGCGACGAGTTTGAACGCGCTCCACAGTCCGGTGCCGGTGGAGCCGCCTGCCTTGCGGCCGATGGCCTGCTCCAGCGCGCGCACAGCGGCGATGCTGGCCGCGTCCGGCACCTTCATCATCCGGTCGATGGCGCCGGGCAGGAAGCTGGGTTCCATCCGCGGCCGGCCGATCCCTTCGATGCGTGAACCGCAGTCGCTGGTGGCGAGGGCGTTGTGGTCGGTCCAGCCGTCGAAGAAACAGGAGTTCTCCGGGTCGGGCACACAGATCCCGGTGTCGTACTGCATGTAGTGCACATAGCGGGCGATGGTCGCCGAGGTGCCGCCCGTCCCTGCGGTGGCGACGATCCAAGTGGGCTCCGGATAGCGCTCCAGCCGCAACTGCTGATAGATCGACTCGGCGATGTTGTTGTTGCCGCGCCAGTCGGTGGCCCGCTCGGCGTAGGTGAACTGGTCCATGTAGTGGCCCCCGGAGTCGGCGGCGAGCCTGGCGGACTCCTCGTACAGCCTCTGGGCGTCGTCGACGAAGTGGCACTGACCGCCGTGGAATTCGATCAGCCGGCACTTCTCGGAGCTGGTGGTGCGGGGCATCACCGCGATGAACGGCACCCCGATCAGTTTGGCGAAGTACGCCTCCGAGACGGCCGTCGAACCACTGGACGCCTCGATCACCGGCCTGCCCGGCCGGATCCAGCCGTTGCAGAGACCGTAAAGGAAGAGCGAGCGGGCCAGCCGGTGCTTCAGGCTGCCCGTGGGGTGCGTCGACTCGTCCTTGAGGTAAAGGTCGATCCCCCATGCCTCGGGCAGCGGGAAGCGCAGCAGATGCGTATCGGCGGAGCGGTTGGCGTCGGCCTGGACCTTGCGGACGGCCTCCTTCAGCCAGGCCCTGTAGTCATGGTCGGTGCGGTCGATGTCGACGGTCGCCGTGACCTCGCCGTCGGGCCTGCGCTCACTGGTGTTCATCAGCACGCTCCTGCTCGTCGTGACCGGACTTGCGGGCCACCGGCCCCCGGACTCCGCATCCCACGATAGGCCCCCCACCTGCACAAACATTGACTTTGGGGATCCATAGCACTGCCTTGGCGCCGGGGAGCGGGACGACTGCGGCACGCCGTGGCGCATGCGCGGCATGCCGCCTCGCTGCGACCTGGTGCACCCGTGACCGTGCGGGCAGACTGACCGTCAGAAGCGTGACGAAGGGGGCGAACCAACCATGGAGGAAACGGAGTTCAGCGCGACGGGGGTAAGGATCGAGCGGTGGGCCCGGTCGCTCACCAGGGCCGGTCAAGTGATCGTCAAGGACGGCCGGGTGGCACTGCTGAACAGTTACGGGCGGGAGATCGACAGCGCCCCGGCGGGGGCGGTGCGTGCGTGCAGGCCATGGTTCGCCGGAGTCGACTCGACGGTGGCACGGGTCAACGGGACGTGGTATCGGCTGACCATGGGGCAGCACGACCGCGGACCGGCCCCCGCGGGGCTGTCGCGCCGTTTCCTGGAGGCACTGCGCAGCGCGGGCGGGCAGCCGGGACGGGAAGCGGGGCCGGCCGGGCGGGGCTGACGGTGCGCCACGACCGGGTCACCGCGAGTTGCGGAGCCCTGACCCCTGGGCGACATTGGAGTCGCGTCACTCTTGGTTTACCGGCGGTGACACTGTGATCCAGCCCGCCGGACCAGGAACGGCAGACAGCCAACCGCCGACTCCGTTCCGTCGCCTTCTTCCGGACCTATTTCGGGGAGTCGCAGCCGTGATCAGCGAGCCAAGCAGGCACTGCACGGTGGAGCTCCAGGCCCTGCCGTCGCGGATCGGTCAGGTCCGCAGAATCATCTCGGCGCAATTGCGCTACTGGCACCTCGACCCTCTGATCGACCAGGCAGCGCTCGGCGTCACGGAGCTTCTCACCAATGTCCACCGGCATGCACAGCCGGACAAGACGTGCACCGTCGAGATAGAGCTGCTGCTCGAACGTCTGACGGTCTCCGTCCACGACCACGACCCGCGGCTGCCGACCATACGCGCAGCCGACGCCTCCAGCACCTCGGGGCGCGGACTTGCAATGATCGCCGCGGTCAGCGAGAGCTGGGGGTTCCGGCCATGGGGCCGGGCCGGGAAGGTCGTCTGGTTCACGCTGCCGGCGCCTGCTCCGACGGTGGCTCTGCCGCCGAACTCGCTGTACGGGGCGACGACCGACGGCCCGTTCGGCGCCGTGACGACCACGTCTCCCCTGGAGGCCGTGGCGCACACCGACGCCCGGTCCGCCGTGGTCGGCTGAGCGCTGTCCCGTAGAAGAGCACACAAAATGGGAGTCCGATCCACGAGCCGGGCGCCCATTTTGTGTGCTCCTCTTCAGGGCCTGATCCGAACACACTGACTGTCTGCGTTCAGTCGGCGGCGATGGCACGGAGCACGTCCAGGCGCGCCGCACGCCGAGCCGGTCGCCAGCCGGCCAGCACCCCGGCGGTGATCCCCACCATGGCGACCACCAGCAGCCGTGTGGGCGGCAGCGCGAAGGCGAACGAGGTGTCGCCCGCGCCTTCCGACGCCTTCACGAGCACCCAGCCGAGGAAGCCGCCGAGCAGCAGGCCGCCTGCTGTTCCAAACGCGGCGACCAGGACGGACTCCCAGCGGACCATGGTCCGCAGCTGACTCCTGGTCTGTCCGACGGCCCGCAACAGGCCCAGTTCCCTGGCGCGTTCATGGATGGCCAGGGTGAGGGTGTTGGCGATGCCGAGCAGGGCGATCAGTACGGCGAGTGCCAGCAGCGCGTAGACGAGCGTGAGCATCATGTCGATGGGGCCGGCCGAGGACCGCGCGTACTCTCCGCGGGTCTGTACATCCGGATTGCCGTACGCCGCGGCGGTCTTCTGGACTGCTGCCTTTCCGTCGTCGGTCGACACACCGTCCTTGAACGACACGGCGATGAGCCTGTCGGAGTCCTGCGCGCGGTGCGGCGCCCAGGCCTGCCGGGTGATGACGTAGGTGCCCGCCAGTTCCGACCGGCCGTAGACCGCGCGGACCGTGAAGGTCTGTTGCTTGCCGTCGGTGAAGGTGAGCCGGGCGGTGGAACCGGTGTGCAGACCGCGCTCGGCTGCCTCCGCTTCGGACACGGCAATGCCGTTCGGGTCCAGTGCGTTCATCGATCCGCGGACCGGGCCGAGGTCGAAGACCCTGGCGAGCGCGGCAGGGTCGGTGACAGTCAGGGCGCGTCCCGCACCGTTGACCTCCGCAACGCCCTTGCCGAGGCCGACCGCGGTGGATACTTCGGGCAACCGGCCGACGGCAGGCGCGAGCGCGGGGCTGAGACCGCTGCCACCGGCGCCGAACGCGGGTGCGCTGATGGCGACATCACCGGCGAAGGATCGGTCCACGGTCTGGTTCATGGTGGCCTTCAGCGAGGCGCCGAAGACGGTGAAGAGCGAAACGACTGCGACCCCGATCATCAGCGCGGTCGCGGTGGCGGCGGTCCGCTTGGGGCTGCGCAACGCGTTGCGCCTGGCCAGTGCGCCGGTGACACCGCGCAGCCGGTCGAGTGGAGCGCCGAGGATCCGTACGGCGTACGTGGAGGCGGCCGGGCCGAGCACCACGAAGGCGGCCGGCGCCAGGACCGCCCCGGCCGCCGACGGCCAGACGGACGGATGGGCAAGGACGCCGGTCAGGATGGCGCCGACCGCCGCGAGCAGCAACATGACACCGCTGACGGCGCGGGTCCGGGAGGCCGCCGAGTCATCGACGGCGGTCTCGCGCAGGGCCGCGAGCGGTGCGGTGCGTCCCGCGCGAACGGCGGGCAGAAGGGCCGAGCCGAGACAGACAAGTACGCCGACGGCAAGCGGAAGCAGCAGCGAGATCCCGCTGATCACCAGTGCGCCGTCGGGGAACGGGAAGCCGACGGCGGGGAAGAGCGCCTGCAGCCCGGCGGCGATCCCGATACCCCCGGCCAGTCCGGTGGCGGAGGCGAGCACGCCGACCGCGGTTGCCTCGACGAGGGTCGAGCCGAGGATCTGACCGCGGGACGCGCCGAGGGCGCGCAGCAGGGCGTTCTCCCGGGTGCGCTGCGCGACGACGATCGCGAACGTGTTGTGGATGGAGAAGGTGGCGACCAGCAGGACTATCCCGGAGAACACCAGCAGCAGCGTGGTGAACAGGCCGAGGAACGCGCCGGAGATCATGCTCTGGTTCTCGGCGGCGGAGGCCTGCCCGGTGATGGCCTGCGTGTCGGCGGGCAACACGGGAGTCAGCGCGTCCACGAGTTCCTGCTGGCTGGTGCCGGAGGCGGCACGCACCTGGATGCTCGACGCCTCACCGGGCTTCGCGGTCAGGTACTTCTCGGCGTCGGCCTGCGTCATCCCGGTGAAGGTGACCTGGCCCATGCCGTCCTCACCACCGAAGGTGGCCAGGCCGACGACGGTGACGCGCACGGGGTCAGGGGTGCGCAGTACGGTCGTGTCACCGATCTTCAACCCTCCCCTGGCAGCGGTACCACGGTTGATGACGACCTCGCCGGACCGGGACGGGGCCCGCCCCTCGGCAAGCCTGTAAGGGTTGAGCTCCGGGTCCTGGATCCAGTTGCCGGCGACGGTGGGCGGACCCTGGCCGCCGATGGGCTTGCCGTCGGCGCCGATCAGCTGCCCGGCGCCCTCGATGTCGGGTGCCGCGGCGGCGACGCCCGGCGTCTGCTCGATCGACTTCAGGAGGGTGGTGCTCACCGGCTGCCGGGTGCCCTGGCCTTCACCGGGCACGGTCACCACATTCGTACTGCGGACGACCGCGTCCGTACCGGCGGCGGCGTTCGCGAACATCGTGTCGAAGCCGGCGCGCAGGGTGTCGCTCATGACGAGCGTGCCCGCGAGGAAGGAGACGCCGAGCAGAACGGCGGTGAACATGCCTGCGAAACGACGCTTGTGGGCGCGGAGTGAGGAGACGCTGAGGCGCACGGAGGCGCGGGCGCCGGTCATGGCGTCACCGCCGTTGCGCCCGGCGCCGGATCGAAGGCCTTGAGCCGGTCGAACACGCGCTCCGCGGTGGGGTCCGGCATGCGGTCGACGAGGCGCCCGTCGGCGAGAAAGACGACCTCGTCCGCGTGGGCTGCGGCGACCGGGTCATGGGTGACCATGACGACCGTACGCGAGGTCCGGCGAACGGTGCGCCCGAGGAGCCGCAGCACCTCCTGTCCGGCCCGGGAGTCGAGATTGCCCGTCGGTTCGTCGGCGAAGACGACGTCGGGGTTGCCTGCGAAGGCGCGGGCCACGGCGACCCGCTGCTGCTGGCCGCCGGACAGTTCGCTGGGCCGGTGGTGCAGCCGGTCCCGCAATCCCACGGTGTCGATGAGCGCGTCGATCCACTCCCGGTCGCCGCGCTCCCCCGCGAGGTCGATGGGGAGGGTGATGTTCTCTGCGACGGTGAGGGTCGGGATGAGGTTGAACGCCTGGAAGACGAAGCCGATGCGCTGTCGGCGCAGCAGGGTGAGACTGCGGTCGTCGAGCGCGCTGAGGTCCGTGTCGCCGATGAGGGCGGAACCGGAGGTGAGCGTGTCGAGTCCGGCGGCGCAGTGCATCAGGGTGGATTTTCCGGAGCCGGAGGGCCCCATGATCGCGGTGAAGCGGCCGGCCGGGAAGTCGACGCTCACCCCGTCCAGGGCCCTGACCTCGGTGTCGCCCGTGCCGTAGACCTTCACGGCGTCGACGACGCGGGCGGCGGTGGCGGCCCCGGTGCGGATAGTCATGGTCATGCGACACCTCGCCTGCCGGTGGGGCCGAACTGCTCGTCCAGAACGGAGAGCCGGCGCCAGTACTCGTCCTCGTCGATCTCACCCGCGGCGAAGCGGCGGCCGAGCAGAGTGATGGGCGACTGTTCACCGAATGCGGCGGGGCCGCTCTGCGCGGCGCGGGGGCCCCAGGGGACGCCTCGGCCGCCTCGCCACCCGGTACGGCGCAGCACGGTGACGACAGTGACGGCGATTGCTGCCCAGACCAGTGGGAAGAGGAAAATCCACGGCCCGGGTCCACCGGAGTAGGCCAGGGTGTTCATCTCGATCGGCTCCCTCGGTTCGGAGATCTCGGTCGGCGTTCTTCCGACGCTTCCGAGCCTGGCCCCGGGAAGGGGTCCGAGTCGTCGTACGGCCAGCGGCCGTGCACGTACCCCCACGGGAGTACGTGGCGGGCCGGCGGCTGCTCCCGTCAGCCGGTGAACACCCCCGGTTATGTACCTACTGTTACGTACGGTGACTTTCATGAGCACTCCGGATCATCTGGTCGAAGCCGCTCGGGAGCTCCTGTGGGAGCGCGGTTATGTGGGCACGAGCCCGAGGGCCATCCAGCGGCAGGCGGGCGTGGGCCAGGGCAGCAGGTACCACCACTTCGCGGGCAAGCCCGATCTGGCGCCGGCGGCCATCCGCCGCACGGCCGCACGGCCGCAGCGATGGGAGCCGCCGCCGGACAGGTGCTGGGCGGCCAGGGATCGGTGTACGAGCGGATCTCGGCGTACCTCCTGCGCGAGCGTGACGTACTGCGCGGCTGCCCGGCCGGCCGGCTGACGATGGACCCGGATGTCATCGCCGACGACGAGCTGCGCGCCCCGGTCGACGAAACGATCGGCCGGCTGCGCGGCCGGCTCGCCGAGATCGTCCAGGAGGGCCTGGACCAGGGCGAGTTCGACGGAGCGCTGGTGCCCGACGAGATCGCGGCAACCGTGTTCGCGACGGTGCAGGGCGGCTATGTGCTGGCCCGTGCCTCGGGCTCGACGGCGGCCTTCGACGCGGGCGTCAGGGGGCTGCTCTCCCTGTTGGCTCCGCGAGCCGGCTCCGGATCCGCGGCCTGACCTCCTCTTCACGTCGCCCCAGGCGGCCACACCGCCTGGCGCCGCCACCCGACGGATAGGCCCTCCAAGTCATCGAGGGGCCATAGGCGTGGAACATGGCCTCGCCGGCCCACCCGAAACTGATGACCAATCAGGCGTGGTAAGGAGCTGACTCGTTGACTCGCATGTGAGCGATCGCGGAGAGGGCCGCGACTTCGACGGGAATGCAGTGCCGCCGATGCACCGGCCTCGGTGCATCTGATGGTGTCCACTTTGGCCGCCCATTTCCACCTGTATGAGGGATATGGTGCGCCTTTTCTGCTGGGCATGATCATCAGGCATCGGAGCAATTCGCCCACCAGGGCAGCGCTCCGCCGATCGCAGAAAGAGAGTGACGTCTTGAGGAGCACTGGACGCCTGTCCGCCCGCGCCGCAGTGGCAGTGTTTGCATCCCTCCTGCTCGCCGCAGGCACAGCGGAGGCCGCCCCGGCGAAATACGCGCGGCATGCCGATGCTGCCACCCAGCTCAGGAAGGCGGGCATCACGTCGTCCTCCAGTGGCGGCTGTTCCGACTGGAACCGGAATTCGTGCACGTCCTTCACCAACATCAACAAGGCGACGATCGCGGGAGTCATCGCCTTCAAGAAGGCCAGCCGCTGCACAGTGGTCATCACCGGCGGCACCGAGAAGGGCCACGCCTCCGGCACCTACAGCCATCGCAACGGCTACAAGGTCGACGTCTCCACCCAGTACCCCTGCGTCAATACCTACATCACCCGGACGTTCAAGAAGGCGGGGAAGCGCGGCGACGGCGCGGCCCTGTACAAGTCCTCCGCCGGAAACGTCTACGCACGGGAGGGGAGCCACTGGGACATCACCTACTACAACAGCAAGGCGTGACACACACCCCGGCTCAAAGCTCGATCCCCAGCCCCCAACCTCAAGTGCTGTGAGATCGAACTCTCCTTGCTGACAACTGGCCCGTCGCCCCGGATCCATCGGGGGGCGGGCCGCTCACCGTGGCGCAGTCCGCAGCGACGGGGCGCAGTCCGCGGCAGCGTACGTCCGGGCCGGATGGCCGGCGCTTCGGGTCTGCGCCGCTGTCATCGTGGCCGCCACCGCTCTCCACGTCTGTGTGCCGGACGCGTTCCGCGTCAACCGCCTCTGCTCCCGGCGCATATGCGCTGGTGCCAACACTCCTCCGCGGGTGAGGATGCCACCATGGACAACACGCATCTCACACACATCACCCCGGAAGGCGTCATGCCGGGAGTCGGGTACACCCACGTCGTCACCGGCTCCGGCCGGCTCGTCGCCGTCTCCGGGCAGGTGGCTCTCGACGCAAACGGCCACGTCGTGGGAGCGGGTGATGCCGCCGCGCAGGCACGGCAGGTGTTCGAGAACCTGCGTCGTTGCCTGGCGGCCGCCGGTGCGTCCTTCGACGACATCGTCAAGCTCACCTACTACGTGACCGACATCGCCCATCTGCCCGCCGTCCGCACGGTACGTGACGGGTACTTCCACCCCGAACGCCTGCCCGCAAGCTCCGCCGTCCAGGTCGCTGCGCTGTTCCGTCCCGAACTGCTGCTGGAAATCGAGGCCTTCGCTCTCGTCCCGGAGGCCACGCGGTAGCGGCGCCGGACCTCACCCGCCGGTTGAGGCGAGTGCGGCCAGCGGGTCGTCGAGGACGGGCTGCCAAGCCAGTTCCGCCGCGCCCACGAGGCTGTTGTGGTCGAGGGTGCAGGGCAGGATCGGCACGCTGCCGCTGCGCCCCCAGAGGCTGCGGTCGGCGACCACCGCGCGCAGTCGCTCCGGGTCTGCGTGGAGCAGCGCACGGTGCAGCCCGCCGAGGATGATGCGGTCCGGGTTGAGGATGTTGACCAGGCCGGCCAGGCCGAGGCCGAGACGGTCGATGAGCTCCTCGGCCGCGTTCCGTACCGCCGCGTCCTCGTACTCCGTACGCAGCAGGTCGCTCGCCTGCTTGAGCAGTGATTCCTCGGGGCCCGGTTCCCGGCGGGCGGCGGTCAGGAAGGCGAGCGGATCGGTTTCGACGTCGAGGCAGCCGCGCCCGCCGCAGTGGCAGGGACGCCCTTCCGGGTTCACCGTGAGGTGGCCGACCTCCAGGGCCAGACCCGAACTGCCTGCGTGCAGGCGGCCGTCGAGGACAAGGGCACCGCCGACACCACGGTGACCCGTGGCCACGCAGAGCAGGTGCTGGGCTCCGCGGCCGGCACCGTGCCGGTGTTCGGCGAGCGCGGCGAGGTTGACATCGTTGCCGGTGAACGCGGGGCCGGGAATGCCTGCTTCCCGTACGCACGTGGCGAAGATCTCGCGGACCGGGGCGCCTGCCGGCCAGGCGATGTGCAGCGGGTTGAGCGCGGTGCCCTCCGGTTCTGCCACGGCGGAGGGGACGGCAAGTCCCGCGCCGACGCAGCGCAGTCCGCTGTCACGCAGCAACCGGGCACATGCGTCGACGACTTCACCCACGACCTGCGCCGGGTCCGATGTGACGGTGACACAGCCGGGAGCGGTGGCGACGAGCCGCCCGCCGAGCCCGACCAGAGCGGCGCGGAACCCGTCGGCATGCACCTGCGCGGCGACGGCGACCGGACCGGACTCCCGCACGGCCAGCCGGTGCGAGGGGCGGCCCTGTGAGCCGGCCGCGGAACCGGGGCTGGAGTCGACGCGGATGAGGCCGAGCGCCGCCAGTTCCGCGGCGACCGCACCGGCGGTCGCGCGGGTGACGCCGAGCTCGGAGGTGAGCACGGCGCGGGTGGGCGCGCGTCCGGTGTGGACCAGCTCCAGCGCGGGTCCGAGCGCACTCCGGCCCCTCTCCAGCTTCGTCCGGGTGGTGGTCGCCTTGCCGTTCATGGGGCCGAGTCTCCCACGATCCGGAGCCGCTTCCGACGCACTGGTGGCGGACTTCTGCCGGTTTCCGGCCACCGAGGCCGCCCTGCGCCGCCGGGCCGGATGCCGCTGCCCGCTCCGTCGGGAGACCGTCTTGCGTCTGTTGTCCTTGCGCCCCTATGCTGAGTTTGTGCCGCAACTAAACAAACTGCGGACGGCCCTACCGGGGGGACCAAGCGGAGACACCGCCCCGCCCTCGTCGGCCCGCCTCCGTACCGCACTGACCGTGTTCTTCGCACTCGACGGTTTCCTCTTCGCCGGCTGGGTGGTCCGCATCCCGGCCATCAAGCACCAGACCGGCGCCTCCGCCTCCGCCCTCGGCCTCGCACTGCTCGGGGTCTCCGCCGGGGCGGTCATCACCATGATGCTTGCCGGCGGGCTCTGCCGACGGTTCGGCAGTCACCCCGTGACCGTGGTCTGCGGAGTGCTCCTTTCACTCGCCATCGCCCTGCCCGCGCAGACACATTCGGCGCTCGCGCTCGGTTCGGTGCTGTTGGTGTTCGGCGCGGCGTACGGTGCGATGAACGTGGCGCTGAACAGCGCCGCGGTCGATCTCGTCGCCGGTCTGCGGCGCCCCGTGATGCCCAGCTTCCACGCCGCGTTCAGCCTCGGCGGCATGCTCGGCGCCGGCCTCGGCGGACTGGTCGCCGGCGGGCTCTCCCCTGCCACCCATCTCTGCGTCCTCACCGGGGTCGGACTGCTCGTCACCGCCGCCGCCGGACCGACCCTGTTGCGGCACCGGGCGCCCCGAAGCGTATCTGTGGCCGACCGCACCGAGCAGCCTCGCCGGATGACCGGGCGCATCCGCAACGCGGTGCTGCTGTTCGGCGTGATCGCGCTCTGCACCGCGTACGGGGAAGGGGCACTGGCCGACTGGAGCGCGCTCCACCTGGAACAGGACCTGCATGCCCGCCCGGGCCTCGCTGCCGCCGGATACTCCCTGTTCGCCCTGGCCATGACCGCGGGCCGGCTCACCGGCACCGCGCTGCTGGAACGACTCGGGCAGACCCGCACGCTCGTCACAGGCGGCGCCACCGGTGCGGCCGGCATGCTCCTCGGCTCGCTCGCCCCGACCACGTGGCTCGCCCTGCTCGGATTCGCCGTCGCCGGCCTCGGGCTGGCCAACATCTTCCCCGTCGCGGTCGGCCGGGCCGGTGAGCTGGCCGGTCCGAGCGGAGTGGCCGTCGCGTCGACGATCGGCTACGGCGGGATGCTGCTGGGGCCGCCCGCGATCGGGTTTCTGGCCGACTGGCTCTCGCTGCCCGTCGCTCTGACGACGGTGGCTGTGCTTGCGGCCGCGGCGTCCGTGCTGGGCCATGCCGCTCGCCATGCGGCGACCAGCGCCTGATCGACCTACGCAGGTCTCACGTACTGATGCCCGATTGAGCAGGTGTACTCAGGCGGGTCCCGCTCCCCGGTCGCACCATGGAAGTGCCAACCGCCGACAGGGAGCAGACCATGAACAAGCCGGTCATGAACAAGCAGCACCTCCGCGCGCTCGCACGACTGACCTTCGGCAATCCCGCCTCGCTGATCTACCTCGGCGTGGTTCTGGCGACAGCGGTGTTCGTCGCCGTGGACACCGTGTTCGTCCCGCACGAGGACGCGTCGTTCGCGGGCGTGTGGCTGTTCCTGCTCGCGGCTCCGACGGTGTTCGTGTTCTTCGTCGGCAGCACGCTGTGGGGAGCGGACGCCGCCGGCCCGGCCTGGTTCGTCTATCTCGCCCTCGTCATGTCCGTCCTGGTGCAGGCGCTCGCCCTCGGCTGGTTCGTACGGCTGGTGCGCCGCGGCGGCCGGTCCCGTTCCGCCCGCCCCCAGGGCGTCTGAGCCGCTGTCACAATCTCCGCCGTGGAGAACACGGAGACGACGGGAATCGCCGACCACATCAGGTCGCTCACCGACGCGGGACATCTACTCGCCGCCGCAGCGGAACAGGCAGGGCCCGGCGCACCCCCGGCCCTTGGCCGTCAGCTCGACCCGGACGCCGCGGCGTCCTCGCTGCACATCCCGCGGCAGACGAGATCGTCCTTCTCCAGCCGCGCGACCCGGGGCGACAGTGCACTCCGGCTGAGATGAACCCGGGACGCCGGCTCCTGTACCCGACAGGCGGCGCCGCCGTCCTCCGACGCACCCTCCGCTCGCGGCGTCCTTGCCCGCGGCCCACCGCCCCTGTGACACTGCGGACATGGGTCGAAGAAGTCAGGAAGACCGGGACGCGATGACCGTCGAGATCGCCTTCGCCCTGGTCAGCGGCGCTGTTCTGGCCGCGGCCGCGTTCAGCGCCGTCGCGGCGCCCACCGTCTTCCTCGATCTGCCGCGCACGGCGGAGCGAGTGGTGCTGCTGAGCGGGGCCGTCGTCTCGGCCGTCGTCTTCGTGGCCCGTCTCGTCGATGTGCTGTGGGGATTCCCCCGCCGGGGGCACGATCGCCCGGTGGGACCGCTCCGCCCGCAGGCTCCGTCTCAGCCGAGCCAGCCGGGACGTACGAGGCCCGACTCATAGGCGAGTACGACCAGTTGCGCCCGATCGCGTGCGCCCAGCTTCACCATGGCACGGCTGACATGGGTCTTGGCGGTGAGCGGACTGACGACCAGCCGGCGGGCAATCTCCTCGTTGGACAGTCCGATGCCGACCAGTGCCATCACTTCCCTTTCCCGTTCGGTCAGTTCGCCCAGGCCGACTTCGGCCGCGGGCTCCTTGGAACGGGCCGCGAACTCGGCAATCAGGCGGCGCGTCACCCCCGGCGAAAGCAGGGCGTCACCGGCCACCACGGCCCGTACCGCCCGCAGAAGCTCCTCCGGTTCGGTGTCCTTGACCAGAAAACCGGAGGCGCCGGACCGGATCGCCTCGAAGACGTACTCGTCCAGCTCGAAGGTGGTGAGCATGACCACCTTGACATCGTTCAGCTCGGGGTCGCCGGTAATGGTGCGGGTCGCGACAAGACCGTCGAGACGCGGCATGCGGATGTCCATCAGCACGGTATCCGGGCGCAGTTCGCGCACCAGACGCACAGCTTCCGCCCCGTCGGCGGCCTCCCCCGCCACCTCGATGTCCGGCTGGGCGTCCAGCAGGGCGCGGAATCCTGCGCGTACCAGCAGCTGGTCATCGGCGAGCAGTACACGGATCACGCTCTCTCCTCCGTCGTGTCCTGCACAGTGTCCATGGACGTCGCAGAGTTCACGCTCGACGTCGGGTCCCTGTCCGAAGCCGAGTGCAGGGGAAGCTCGGCCCGCACCCGGAAGCCGCCGCCGGCCTGGGGTCCCGCCTCGATCGTGCCGCCCAGTGCTGCGGCCCGCTCCCGCATGCCGGCCAGCCCGTTGCCGCTGCCGCCCGCCTCGCTGCCGGTGACGGGACCGTCGTCGTCGATACGGAGCCGTACGCGGCCGGTCCCGTAACCGATCCGGACCCGTGCGGTGCGCGAGCCCGAATGCCGGACCACGTTCGTCAACGCCTCCTGCACTATCCGGAAGGCGGCCAGGTCCGTACCGGGCGGGACGGCGCCGCGTACGCCTTCGGTCTCCACCGTGACGGACAGTCCGGCGCTCGCCGCCTGGTCGACCAGTTCGGGCAGCCGGTCGAGCCCGGGGGCCGGGGCCCTGGGGGCGTCACCCGCAGTACGGAGCGTGTCGAGGACCTGACGGACCTCGCCGAGCGCCTCCTTGCTGGCCGCCTTGATCGTGGTGAGGGCGTTCCGGGCCTGCTCCGGGTCGGAGTCGAGGAGCGCGAGTCCGACGCCTGCCTGGACATTGATGACGGAGATGCTGTGGGCGAGCACGTCATGGAGCTCCCGGGCCATCCGGAGCCGCTCCTCGTCGGCCCGTCGCTTCTCGGCGGCCTCCCGTTGGACACGCTGGGCGGCCCACTGCTCGCGGCGTACGCGTACGAACTCCGCTGCCGCGATGATCGCCACCACCCAGGCAGCGACGCCCAGTTCCTGTCCCCAGGGCGCAGCCGAGTCGCCGCTCGGCGGCAGCCAGCGGTAGAGCCAGTGCGCCATCAGCAGGTGGCCCAGCCACGCCGTTCCCACGGCCGCCCAGGCCGCCCGCCGGTGCCCCGCGACAACCGCGCTGAAGCAGCCGACGGCGACCGCCAGGAAGACCGGGCCGTACGGATAGCCGGCGCCCAGATAGACCATGGCCGCGGCGGCACTGACGAAGACCACCAGGACGGGGTGGCGGTGGCGCAGCAGCAATACGGCGACGGCGATGAAGAGCAGCACCCTGGCGAAGAGGTCCAACGGGGCGCGCTCATCGAGCTGACCGCGCGCCGCGACGGACGTGCCGATCATGACAATCGCGCCGAGGAGGACGGTGGATGGCCAGGGCAGCCGGGCGGCGGACCGCTCGCGCATCTCCATCAGCCAGCGCGGCGGGCCGTCGTGTCCCCAGGGGCCCCGTGGGCCCCAGGACCCCCGGGGGCCCACGGGGGCAGCGTGCACCCAGGGACGCCGCTGCGGCGGGGCGCCCGGGGCATGTGGGGGGGCGGCCGGGCCCTGTTGGGG
>NZ_JBLVKW010000072.1:0-38947 GCF_048270745.1 Streptomyces sp. NPDC056231
CCGCGCGGGGGACTATGCGTCCCCGCGCGGAGCCGTCAGGCCACCAGCCGGTCAGGCGTCGGCGATCGGGCTGGTGCCCAGGCGGACGTTGTCGATCGCCCAGTACCAGTTGTTGCCCGCGTTGAAGATCCGGAAGCTGACCTTCGCCGACGCGGCCTCGGCCGGGACGGGGCAGGAGAGCTGGACGAGGCGGTTCTCCTGGTCCTGGCCCTTGTTGGTGTTCCCGGAGGTGGCGCTGCTGTAGTGCAGCAACTGGACCTTGTCGCCCGTGTCGAACTGGACGGTGACCTCGGCCTCCTGCGGGTTCTCCTGCCGGTAGTGGGAGTCGAAGCCCAGGTGGAGGGTGGAGGTGCCCGACGGGATGGCCACGGCCGGGGTGGTCAGGGTCGAGTCGAACCGGCCTCGGCCGGACGGGCTGCCGGTGTCGTCCCAGTCGTCGGGGTCGGCGACCGCGACGATGCCGAGGGCGCGGCTGAAGTTGGGGCGGTCCTGCCCGCCGGGGAACCAGAACTGCTTGGACAGGAAGGTCCAGCCCTGCAGCTCCCGGGTGCCCTGCGGCATGGCCGGCGCGTTGGTGACCGTCCAGCCCTCGGGGGTGGTCCGGGTCCAGCCGAGCAGGCCGGGCCGGCTGAGGTCGGCTGCCGGGGCGAGCACGGGGGCGACGGACTCGAAGTCCTCCGCAAGCAGGTAGCCGGTCATGACGGGCCCGGTCTTGGCGGACAGGGACGCGGTCGCCTGCTGGACGCTGCCACTCAGATTCGCCGTGACGGTCGCCTTGAGGCTGCCAGAGGCGCGCGCCGCCGAGGCGGGCGCCACGACGTCCCACTCCAGGCGGGCGGAGGAGCGGACTGGAACGGCCGCCGGCGCGTCGCCCCTGGGGGTGGCGGTCCAGCCCGTCGGGAGGGCCAGCGTGGCGGCCAGGCCGGTGAGCGGGGTGCCGCCGGAATTGGTGACGGTGGCGGTCACGATGACCGGCCTGCCCGGCGAGAGCACGGTGCCGTCGGTGCCGGGCGAACTCGCCGGACCGCTCAGCGAGACGCTCATCGCAGGGGCGACCTGGGAGCGGACGCGTGCGTCGGCGATACTGAGCAGGCCGTTGCCGTCGCCGTGGGCGGCGACCACCAGGCTGCCTACGGTGGCGTTCGGAGCGGGCGTAACGGTGAAGCGCACATCGGCCGAATCCCCGGAGGCGACCAACGTCGGCGCCGCAGCGGCCTGCTCGACCGTCCAGCCGGAGGGGGCGAGCAGGGCGACCGAGAGCCGGTCGAGCTTAGCGTCGGTCTTGTTCCGCACGGTGACGACGACATCGGCCGGGTTGCCCTGCACGAACGGCGTGTCCTGGGAGGGCAGCGGCTCCGGCAGGGTGATCGTCGCGGCAAGCGCCTGGGCAGCACCGGACGCCGGGTCGGTGACGCCGGGCCTGCCGTCGGCCAGGCGGCCAGTCATCCGGCGCAGAAACGCCGGGTCTCCCCGGTCGACGACCACCACGTCGTACCAGCCGTGGTCCGGGAGGTGGATCGGCACGGTCTGGGTCTCACCGGGCGCGAGGGTGACGGTCTGGACATGGTCACCGGGGTTGCGCGGGTAGACCGACTCGCCGACGAGAAGCGTGCGGGTGGCGGTTGAGGGGTTGGCGCACCGGACCTTCACCTGGCCGGGGACGGCCTGCTCGACGAGGTACGCCTCGGCGCCCACGCCGGTGCCGCGCAGCTCCCAGACGGACCATCCGGGACCGTGGACCTGCAAGTCGTAGCCGTCGGCGCCGTAATCGACCGTGTTGTCGGCGATCCCGCCCGCTGAGACGGTCCAGGCGCGCGGGGCGGTGCCGTCGCCGGGGTAGGCGGTGAACGTGGCGGCGGTGGTGCCTGCGTTGCCGAGCTGGAGGCGTACGTCGGAGCCGGTGACGTCGGCCCGCAGGGACAGCCGGTACGGGGAGGGGCGCGTCGGGCGGGTGCCGGCCTCCTGCTCCGGGAGCGACTGGTTCTTCGGCGGTACGGGGTTCCAGCGGCCGACCCGCGCCGGCACCGGGCCGGGCTGCTCCACCTTGGGCTGCGCGTATCCGCGGTTGAAGTCGAAGGCGGAGGTCAGGTCGCCGAACACGCTGCGGCGCCAGGCGCTGATGTTGGGCTCCTGGACACCGGTCCACTTCTCCAGGAACCGGATGGCCGAGGTGTGGTCGAACGCCTCCGAGCAGACGAAAGCGCCCACCGTCCACGGCGACACGATCGTCATCGGCACGCGCGGACCGGGGCCGACCGGCTTGCCGTTGAACCAGTCGTCGCTGTTGCCGGAGTCGGGCCGGGGCGCGACCGGGGCGGGCACGTGGTCGAAGTAGCCGTCGTTCTCGTCGAAGTTGATGAACAGAGCCGTCTTCGACCAGGTCTTCGGGTCGCTCGCGATGGCGTCGAGGAGGTCGTAGATGAGGTTGGCGCTGCCGACCGGGGTGGAGGAGGCGGGGTGCTCGGAGAGCGCCGCCGTCGGAACCAGCCAACTGACCTTCGGCAGCGTGCCGTTCTTGATGTCGGACCTGATCCGCTGGACGAGGGTGTCCGGCTCGGAGCGGTAGGCGCCTCGCATGAACAGCTGGCGTTCCGCCTCGGTCAGCGAGTCGATGCCCTGCTGAAACTGGGCCAGCGCGGCCTTCCGCTGGTCCGCCGTCTTGCTCCACAGACCGTCGTAGAACTGCTCTGTGGTGGAGAACTGGCCGCTGACCTTGGACAAGATCTTCCGGCCGATCTGCTTCCAGGGCCGGAAGTACTCCACCGCGTTGTCGGTGAAGTTGTCCCATTCCTGGTAGATCTGCCAGGAGACGCCGGCGGCCTCCAGGCGCTCGGGGTACGTCGTCCAGTCGTAACCCGCGTGGGTGTAGGAGTACGCGGCGTTGGTGACGGCCCGGTTGACGCCGCCCGGCTCGTAGCCGGTCGTGCCGGTCCACAGGTAGTTGCGGTTGGGGTTGGTCGAGCCGTAGACCGAGCAGAAGTAGGCGTCGCAGATGGTGAAACGGTCGGCCAGTTCGTACTGGAGGGGGATGTCGCGCCGGTCGTAGAAGGCCATGGTGCTCTGGCCCTTGGCCGCGACCCAGTCGTTCCACCAGCCGTTCGCCCGGGCCTGGTTGGCGTCGGAGAATCCGTGCGGGAGCGAGCCGAGGTATTGGATGTCGTTCTCGGGGCGGCCGGCATCGACCGCCGCCTGCCGGGCCGAGAACGGCAGGACCTTGCCACCGCCGGACCGCGGCTGCTCGAAGGCGGTGGCTCCGGTGGGCAGACGCAGCGGCGTACGGTCGCCGAAACCGCGCACGCCCTTGAGGGTGCCGAAGTAGTTGTCGAAGGAACGGTTCTCCTGCATCAGGATGATGACGTGTTCAATCGCATCCATACCACCGGGAGGCAGCGGCGCGGCCATCGCCTTCAACAGCGACGGGGGCAGGAAAGAGAGCGCAGTGCCACCGGCGAGGGTGCCGAGAAGCCTGCGGCGGGAGAGACTAGACATGGAGCGGAGGCTAGGTCACTCCGGTACTACGACGTAACCTTGAGTGACGAGTCTTCGTTGACTGTTCGATCACCGACATCGAACGTTCCATCAGTTGTATAGCCAAATTCTCCGTCGAACCCCTCTCTGACAGCCTTGGCTGAGACTGTGCCGTTCAGAAACTCATCGCTGCTGGTCAAGCCGCGTATCTATACTCGTTGATGACGCCGCCCAGTACTCGGGTGCGGAGGAGTCGGTGCGCGGTCAAGCCGGTCGAGGGCGCCGGATGCTCCTGGGCGAGGGGAGGAAGTTGTCCCGGACCCCCGCCACACCCCTGGTAGCCCGGCCTCTGACCCATCGCCACGCAGATCAGTGCTCGGGTGATCTGATCAGGACATGACCGACGAGCACTGCGTGACGCGCGACCACATCGAACTGTGGAACGGACGGGTGCTGCCGGACGGCCTGGCGACCAATACTGGATGGCATGCCCCTCATCAGCCGTTTCCGTCGTTCCGCCCGCCCCATGCCGGACTCCCCAGCGCGTCCGGGAGGGGTTGGCCGGGACATCGTGGAGACGGCCGGTGTGGCCCTCGCCGCCTTGTGTCTGTTCGTGGTCGCCCAGCGGCTGTGGAATCTGCCGCACCCCGTTTTCCAGCTGTGCGTGGTTGCGGTCGCCGTGGTGCTCTTCCCGTTGCGGCGGCGCTGGCCCGAGGCCGTGCTCCTGGTCCTCGCCGTGCTTGCCGGGGCAGCGACCGTTGTTGGCCCCGTGATGGCGGCCACCGGGTACACGGTGGCGCTCGACACGGCCCTGCCGCGCCGCCGGGTCCGGCTGCTGGGCGGCGCGAGCCTACTGATCATTGCATCCGGGACCGCGACCGGCCCCTCGTGCGGCCCCGGCTCGGCCATTTACGGTCTGGAGCTCGGGTTGGTTCTGGCGGCAACCGCCGTGGTCGTGCCCGGCTTGGTCGGTGCGGTGTACGGGCAGCAGGCCCGGCTGCTGCGGGCGCTGCGCGAACGCGGCGATGCGGCCGAGCAAGCCCGCCGGTTCGCCGACAGCGAGGCCCGCACCCACGAGCGGTCCCGGATCGCCGCCGAGATGCACGACCTGGTGGGCCACCGGCTCAGTCTCATCTCGCTGCACGCCGGCGGTCTGGAACTCGCCCTCGACCAGGCCGCGCCGGAGCTGCGCGAGGAGGCCGTCCTGGTCCGGCGGACCACCCGGGAGGCGATGCGCGAACTGCGGCAGGCGCTCGGGGTCCTCGGGCCGCTCGGTCGGGACACCGGCCCGGACGCGCTGACCGACGCCACCGGCACCCGGGCCGACGTCGAGGCACTGGTCGCGGAGTCCCGCGGTGGCGGGATCGCCGTGCGGCTGGAATGGAGCGGCCCCGACCTCGACGCATGCCCGGCGCGGGTGCGGCGCGCGGTGCACCGGGTGGTGCGGGAGGCCCTGACGAACGTGCACCGGTACGCATCGGCCGCCCATGTCACTGTACGGGTCGAGCAGGACGACCGGATCGTGCGGGTGACGGTCCGCAACGGTGCGTCCCCCGCTTCGGCCGGCACACCGTCCGAGACCGGGACGGGGCGCGGCCTGACGGGCCTGCGCGAGCGGGTCGAACTGCTCGGCGGCACCTTTGAGGCCGGTGCCCTGCCGCCCGGCGGGTTCCAGGTGGTCGCGGACATCCCGGCGCAACCGGACGACGCGGTCGTCTGGAAACCGTCCGGGGGCGGCGCGGAGGCCTCCCCGTCGGCCTCGATCGACGATGGGGCGGCGCTGTCGCGTGAGCCGCGGACGGCCGGGGCGCTCACGCTCGCCCTCGGGGCGGTGGCGCTGTGGGTGCTGATGACGCTCGCGATCGCCCTGGTGTACGCCCAGCCGAGGCACTTGGACCGGCCTGTGGAGCCGCGTCTGGGGATGTCGTACCAGGAGTTGAAGGGGGTCTTCGACAGCCCGGCCGTGCGCGCTGCGGCCACCGGGCACGAACCGCCGCGGCCCGCTGGCACGCTGGGCTGCGTCTACCCGCCCGCCGGCCTCGGCCCGCGGCCCGGCGCCTTCGACATCACCCGGTACTGCTTCAACGCTGCACAACGTCTCATCTCCATCGACCGTTTCAGCGTCCCGTCCGTACGGGACACCCCACCCTGGGAGTCTCAATGACGGAGTCAAGCCGCCTGCGCGACCGGCGGGGCGGGGGTGAGCATCCGGTTGTCGCGCAGGAGAGCCCACAGCACGCTCGTTCGTCGGCGGGCCAGGGCAATGACGGCCTGGACGTGCTTGCAGCCCTCCCCGCGCTTCTTGAGGTAGAAGTCCCGGTTCGGTCCTTCGCGGATGATGCTGGTCTGCGCGGACATGAAGAAGACCCGTCGCAGGCGGCGGCTGTAGCGCTTGGGCCGGTGCAGGTTGCCGGTCCGGCGGCCGGAGTCGCGCGGGACGGGCACAAGTCCGGCCGCGGAGGCGAGGTGGCCGGCGTCCGTGTAGGCGGCCAGATCACCAGCCGCGACGATGAACTCGGCGCCAAGTACCGGGCCCATGCCGGGCAGGGACTCTATGATCCCGGCCTGCGGGTGGCTGCGGAACGTCTCGCGGATCTGCTTGTCGATGCGCTTGAGCCGGTCGTCCAGGGCCAGGATCTGCATGGCCAGGTCGGCGACGATCTGGGCGGCGACATCCTCGCCGGGCAGCGCGGTCTGCTGGGCCTGGGCGGCTTCCAACGCGGTGGCCGCGGCATCATCAGCGCCGCGCACGCTGCGGTTGGCCAGCCACGCGGTGAGCCGGGCCCGGCCACGGCGCCGGATCGCGGTCGGAGTCTGGTAGCCGGTCAGCAGCACCAGGGCACCCTTGTGGGCCGAGTAGTCGAAGGCCCGCTCCAGTGCCGGGAAGACGCCAGTCAGCACGTCCCGCAGCCGGTTGATCATCCGCAGCCGGTCGGCCACCAGGTCGCTGCGGTGGGCGGTCAGAAGCGCGAGGTCGGCCGCCAACTGGGCAGGCACGGCAATAGCGGCGAAGTCCCGTCGCTGACGGGCGGTTTCGGCGATGACGTAGGCATCGCGGGCGTCGGTCTTGGCCTCTCGCCGGTAAGCCCCGGACATGCGGTTGACCGTGCGGCCGGGCACATAGACAGCCCGCTGACCGTGGGCCGCGAGGACGGCAAGCAACAGTGCGGACGACGTGCCGCAGATGTCCACCGCCCAGTGGACCTCGTCCGCCAGGCCGAGAATCTCGCCGAGCTCGGTCAGGATTGCCGTTTCGTCGTTGTCGACCTTCCTCGACCACAGCGTCCCGCCGGTCTCATCGACCACCGCGGCCCAGTGGTGGCCCTTGCCCGCGTCAACGCCAACCCAGACCTGGGCCCGTCGGTCACTCACTCTCCCCTCCTCGTTCCGCACGGCTTGCCGTCGGCCCGAGGAACACCCCGCTGTCATCTCCGTAATCAGCGACCAATGCGCACATCTCAATCAGCAGCCAGGGCGCCCCGGAGAGCCGGACGGCCAGTCCTCGGGAGCCACTGAAGGCAAGACCCCATAAGCCACATCCGACCCTTCCGGGCCGATAAACACCTTACGGAGCAAAAATGACCGAATCCACCCGGCCGATCCGTGTCCTGCTCGCCGACGACGAGGCGATGATCCGGCACGGGGTGCGGTTGATTCTGCGGCACGCCGACGGCATCGACGTGGTCGCCGAAGCCGCCAACGGGCACCGGGCGGTGGAGGAGGCCGCCGCGCACCGCCCGGATGTGGCGCTGGTGGACATTCGGATGCCCGGGTGCGACGGGCTGGCCGCGATCCGGCCGCTGCTCGCGCTCGATCCGGCGCCGCGCGTGGTGATGCTGACGACCTTCGGTGACGAGGGAAACGTGCTGCGGGCGCTGCGGGACGGAGCCTCGGGGTTCTTGCTGAAGGACGAGGGGCCGCAGGAGCTGATCAGTGCGGTCCGGGCGGCGGCGGCCGGTGACGCGGTGCTTTCCCCCGGGGTCACCGGAGCGGTGATTGCCCGGATGCTGTGCGGCGGCATCTCGGACGCCGACGGCGTGGCCCTGCAGGACGAGCGGATCGCCCGGCTGACCGTGCGTGAGCGGGAGGTGCTGGCGATGCTGGGTGAGGGGTTGTCGAACCAGGGCATCGCGGAGCGGCTGGTCATCGGCATCGGCACGGTGAAGACGCATGTGGGCGCGATCCTGGAGAAGACCGGATCGACGAGCCGGGTGCAGGCGGCCCTCCTGGCGCATCGCGCTGGCCTGCGCCCCTGACCCCGGACCATTCCGCGTACCCGCATGGCCCACGTGAGGGACTCATTCGCTGGGCCAGGTGCGCCGTCCACGTCCCCGGAGCCCCGGCCGTGCCGCCCGTCGTAGGTCCGGCCAACACCGCGGGTCCGGCCAAAGGCAGAGATGAGTCGGTGAAGGTCTGTCGAAGGGCAGGGACGGGCAGCTCGTCTCTGCCCTTCGATGGACCGCAACTACCGCCTCTGGGGCGATGTTTGTGCAGGTGAGAGCTTTGAGGATGGGAATGCCCCTCTGGCCCGCGGGATGCTCGCGGGCCGTCGTTCCCCAGGCGGAGTCCTCATGTCGCAGATGTTCGTTTCCCTCGGTGCCCTTGACACCGAACCGGCCGCCCGTGCCACGGGCCTGACCAAGGTGTACGGGAAGGGCGAGACTCAGGTCACCGCATTGGACTCGGTGTCCGTGCAGTTCGCGCGGGCACGGTTCACCGCGGTCATGGGTCCGTCGGGATCCGGCAAGTCGACGCTGATGCACTGCATGGCGGGCCTTGACCCGGTCACCTCGGGTTCCGCCCGGATCGGCGGTGTCGAACTTGCCCGCCTGAATGACCGTCAGCTCACCGAACTGCGTCGGGAGAAGGTTGGCTTCGTCTTCCAGGGCTTCAACCTGCTGCCCACCTTGACCGCGCTGGAGAACATGACGCTGCCGCTGCGCCTCGCCGGCCAGCAGCCCGACGCCGAGTGGCTGGCTGTCGTCGTCGCCACCGTGGGGCTGGCCGGGCGCCTCGCGCACCGTCCGGCCCAGCTCTCCGGCGGCCAGCAGCAGCGCGTTGCCGTCGCCCGCGCCCTGGTGTCCCGTCCGGAGATCGTGTTCGCCGATGAGCCGACCGGCAATCTCGACTCCCGTTCCGGCGCGGAGGTGCTGGGTTTCCTGCGCGATTCGGTGCGGGAACTGGGCCAGACCGTGGTGATGGTGACCCACGACCCGGTCGCCGCCGCGCACGCCGACCGCGTGGTCTTCCTCGCCGACGGCCGGCTTGTGGACGAGTTGCACTCCCCGACCGCCGACGCCGTGCTCGACCGGATGCTCGCGTTCGAGTCCCAGGGCCGCCGCACCCGCTGACCGCCCCCACCAGCCCGCCGTTTCCCTCCCATACTTTCGAAAGCCCGCCATGCTGCAAACAGCCCTGCATAACCTTTTCGCGCACAAGACCCGTCTGGTCATGACCGTGCTCTCGGTCTGTCTCGGTGCCGCGTTCATCTCCGGCTCCCTGGTCTTCGCCGACTCCACCACCGCCGCCTACCGCGCCGCCATGTCCAAGAACTACGCGGACATCGCCGTGAGCGTGAGTCCGAAATCCGCTCCGGGCGCCTCCATCGACGAGCAGTACGGGGCCCTGGACGACGCCCTGGTGCGCGAGCTGTCCGCCGTTGCTGGCGTCGCCTCCGTCCGCCCGATGGCCAACGGGTCGGTCACCCTGGCCGCCAAGGACGGCACACCGATGCGGGCCGACAACATGATGGGCCGTTTCGGCGTCGCCTACGTTCCGGGTTCCGACGGCACAGACAGCCGCTACCCGCTCACGTCGGGCCGCGCCCCTCGCGACAGCGGTGAGGTCGCGCTGGACCGCGGGACCGCGGCGGCCGCCGGCTACTCCCTCGGCGACACCGTGACCCTCGCCACGGACGGACCGGTCCTCGAACTACGTCTGGTGGGCCTGGTGTCCACCAAGGACAGCCGGGTGAACGCCGGCGGCACCCTGGCGGTGTTCGACAAGACCACCGCCCAGAAGCTGTTCGCCACCCTGGGGCACTACGACGGGATCGACCTGACCGCCGCACCGGGCACCGACCAGTTCGAGCTGGCCAACCGGGTCAGTGCCGTGCTGCCGGCCGACCGGGCCGAGGCCACCACCGGTATCGCCCAGGCCAATCAGCAGTCCGTTTTCATCGCGGGCAAGACCAAGAGCTACGAACGCCTTCCGCTGCTCTTCGCCGTGGTCTCGCTGTCCATCAGCACGTTCCTCATCGTCAACACCTTCACCATGCTCGTGACACGCCGTACCCGCGAGATCGCGCTGCTTCGGGCGATCGGCGCCACCCGCCACCAGGTGGTCCACTCGGTCCTCGCCGAGGCGGCCCTGGTCGGTCTGGCCGCGTCCGCGCTCGGCTTCGTGCTGGGCCTGGGCGTGGCCACGGTACTGCCGAACGTGCTGGACACTTCCGGCGACCTGCTGCCCAGCGGGCCGCTGGTGATCGGCCCGGCCGCGATCCTCGCCTCGCTCGTCGTAGGCGTCGGCGTCACCGTGCTCGCCGCCTGGCTGCCGTCGCGGCGCGCGGCGCGGATCGCTCCCATCGAGGCGATGCGCACGGCCGAGCAGCCGCCGTCCGCCATGGTCTCCCGCGTCCGCGGCGCGGTCGGCCTGGTCATGGTCGTTCTGGGCGCGGGCCTGCTGTTCTCGCTGAGCGACGCGACGAGTGCCGACGACGACAATCTACAGACCGCGATGTTCGGATGCGGCATCCTCGTGACCGGTCTGATCGTGCTGGCCCCGCTGCTCGCCGGTCCGGTAATCCGCCTGATCGGCCGGCTCACCACCGGCTTCGGCGTCGTGGGCGACCTCGCCCGTGAGAACACCCTGCGCGATCCGCGCCGCACCGCCGCCACCGCCGTCGCCCTGATGATCAGTACGGCGCTGGTCTCCGGTCTCGCCGTCATCAACCATTCCACGAACCAGGCCCTGGATGTCCAGGCCGCCGCCGGACTGAGCGCCGACTACGTCATCAGCACCCGCAACACCACCACCGCCATCGACTCCGCCGCCGTCCAGCGGGTCGCCAACGTGCCCGGGGTGCGGACCGCCTCCGCCGTGGCGGACTCCACCATCTCCGCCGGCCCCCTCGTCAAGACGGTCTCCGGGGTCGACCCGAAGACCGTCGACGACGTGATGAAGCTCCACTTCCTCAGCGGCTCCGCCAAGGACCTCGGCCCCCGCAAGCTCGCCGTCTCCCACAGCTTCGCCCGCGACCACCACGTCACCACCGGCGAGCAGATCAAGGCGAACATCGGCCCCGGAACCGGCGACCGCGACGAGCCCCACACCGTCGTCGGCGTCTACGAGGACAACCCCACCGCCCACGACGTCCTCGGCTACCGCGCCGACGTGCAGAAGTACGCCTTTCTGCGCGATTCCGTGCAGCGCATCCTGGTCCGCACCACCGACGGCACGGTCTCCAACGACCTGGAGAAGCGCCTGCGCGCCGCCGTGAGCGACAGCCCGCTGCTGAAGGTCCAAAGCCGCGCCCAGCTCGTCCAGGAGCAGGCCGGCGTCGCCGGCGACCTGCTGACCCTGATGTTCGGGCTGCTCGCCATCGGCGTACTGATCTCCGCGCTCGGCCTGGTCAACACCCTTGCCATGTCAGTCTCGGAGCGAACCCGTGAGATCGGCGTCCTGCGCGCCATCGGCATGGACCGCGCCGGAATCCGACGCATGATCCGCCTGGAGGCCATCTACGTCGCCGCCTTCGGCACCCTGCTCGGGCTGGCCGCCGGACTCTTCGGGGCGTGGAAGGTCAGCGGACTGGCCAACGGCGCGATCCCCCAGTACTCCTTCTCCCTCCCCTGGCCCACCCTCGCCCTCGTGGTCCTGCTCTCCCTCGCCGTCGGCACGGTCGCCGCCACCCTGCCCGCCCGACGGGCCGCAGCACTCAGCCCGCTCGAAGCGGTCACACAGGCGTAGGAAGACGGCCGGCACCGCCACCACAAACACGCGGGAGGGGCGACACTCCATCGCTCCTCCCGCGCGTTTTGACCAAGGTTCCGGTGTGCAGGTGAACGTCAACAGCGCGACGAGACGACGGTGGGCCTGGGTACGGCCGCCGAAGATGCAAGGTAGGGGCCTCCCCCTGAGTGGTGGACACCGAAGAACAGGCAGCCCATCGCGCCGTGCCGCAGGCGGTGCATGTCTTCGATGCTGTCGGCGCCCGCGGCCATGCCGCCCACCAGCGACATCACTTTCGCCGCGGGGAAGGCGCCGGTGCCGTCCTTCGAGGCGGGCAGACGAATGTGTTCCCCGGCCAGCGTGGGCAGACCGCACCGCTCGGCCAGCCGCACCACCGGCTCCAGGCCGCCGTACGCGATCAGGTTCGGGTCGTCGAACGCGGATGAGACCGCCGCTGCGGCATGGGAAGATTGCATCTCGGAAGTGCCTTGCTGATCGTGCCTGATGTGGTCCTAGAGAAACCCCATCATCGCAGGTCACAAGGCACTTCTTCGTTTCCGGAAGAACTATCCACAGGCATCAAGCCGGTGGATCCGGGCTCAGACCCTATTCCGCACGTCCGAATATCCGAACCCACCGACACTGTTGCAGCACACCGGCTCCCCGGACTTCGCGGAGCTAAAGGCGGCCGGGATGAACGGCATGTATCTCGTCGACCACTGGCGCCGCTTCCTCGAACGGCCCGAGGTCTACCTGCGGCACCTGGTCTGAGCGGATGTCGGAGGTCCCTGCGAAGATCACGGCCATGGAGCTCCTCACCGCCCTCGCCGGGCTCGACGCCCACCCCTGGTCCACCGTCAACCACGCCTACGGCCCCGCCGAGGACCTGCCCGGGTTGTTGCGCACCTTCGCCGAGGGCGGTGAGGACGCCGAGGAGGCACTGGACGAGCTATACGGCTCGATCGTGCACCAGGGCACCGTGTACGCGGCCGGCGTCGACGCCGCCCCGTACCTCGCCCGAATCGCCGCCTCCGGCCGGCAGACCGTCGACGCGCTCCGGCTGCTCGGCTGCCTCGCCGAGAGCGAGGACGAGTACGAAGTCGAGCCGGGCGCCGTCCGGGCCGCCGTAATCGCCCAACTGCCGCTGCTCATAACGCTGCTGGCCGATGAGGACCCCGCCGTCCGGCAGGCGGCCGGCTGGACGGTCGGCCACACCCGGGACACCTGCACCGCCCTGCCCGCCGTCCGGGCCCGCCTGGCCGCCGAGACCGAGCCCGCCGTCCGGGCCGAACTCCTCACCGCGTACGGCCGGTTGGATCGCGCGGGCGCCGTCGCCGAGGCCCGCGCCCTGCTCGGCCCGGATACGCCCGCGCCGCTGCGCCTGGCCGCCGTGTTCGCCGCGTTGGACGCCGAGGAGCCGTGGCTCGCCGCGCACCGCGACGCCGTCCTCGGCCTATTGCCCGCGCGCGAGACGGGCAGGTCCGGCTACGCGGACGAGCACCGGGAGCCGCTGCGCACTATCGTCGGGATCCTGCTGGGGCGGGACACCGACGCCGACCGCGAGAGTGCCCTCGCGCTGCTCGACGCCGCGCTGCGTGACGAGCGCCCCGAGGTGCGGGCCGAGGCCCTATGGGCGGCCGACCGCGCCTGCACCCTGTCCCGCAGCGCCCCGCAGCGGCTGATCCCCGCGATCGCCCCGCTCGCCGCCGAATGGGCGGCCGCCCAGCTGCTGGGCAAGATCGGCCCGGCCGCCGCCGAGGCCGCTCCCGTCCTCGCCGAACTCGCCGCGCAGCCGGACGACGAGGCGGCCGACCAGGCCCTCGCCGCGCTCGTCCTGGTGGCGCCGCAGGCCGCCGCCCCGCTGCTGGCCCGGGCCCTCGGCCGGCGCCCGCGCGCCATGCAGTGCGCCGCCGGGTCCCACGCCCCGGCCGATGCGCCCTTCCCGTTCGCCCCGGAACTGTTCGCCGCGGTCCGCGCTCGCCTGGCCGCCAAGGCGCTGGAGCATCCTGAGGGGTGCAAGGACTGCGGTTGCTCGACGACCGAGGACCACAACGACACCGCCGGGCTGGTCCACCTGCTGCGGCAATGGGGCCCACAGGCCGTCGAGGCGCTGCCCGAACTGTGCGCCGTCCTGCCCCGGTTCCAGTACGCCGCCACCGCAATCACCGCCGTCGCCGCCGGCATCGGGCCGGAGCAGCGCGAGCAGGCCGCCACCGCCCTGCGGGCCGCCGCCCGGAAGCTGTTCGTGGCGCAGGCACTGCACGAGCTGACCGGCGAGACCGGGCCGCTGTTCGCCGCCGCCGAGGCGGCGCTCGCCACCGGTGTGCGCGGCGGCGTCGAGGGCGCCCGCGCCTTGGCCGACCTCGGCCCGGCGGCCGCCCGCCTCACGCTGGCCCTGCGGACGGCGCTCGGCCGCACCATCGACCGCGACACCACGCCGGAGGTGGACACCGACCTCGCCCTGGCGCTCGCCCTGTGGCGGATCGCCGGTGAGGCGGCCGAGGTCGTCCCGGTGCTGGCCTCGGTGTTCGACAGAAGCGAGGGCCGGCAGTGGTTCCACTGGACGGCCGCCCGCGCCGCCCGCGAGATCGCCGTGCTCGGCCCGGCCGGGCGCCCGCTGACCGCCCGGCTCCAAGCTCTCCTCGACGACCCGGCCCAAGCGCCCTCGGCCGTCCTCGGGCTGCTCGCCGTCGCCGATCCGGCCGGCCTCGACCGTGCCCGGCTCGCCGAGGCGGCGCTGCACTCGGCCGAGACCCGCGCCGACCTCAAGGGCGCCTGCGACGCCCTGCGGGCGCTCGGCGCCGCCGCCCTGACGCTGGAGCAGCACGACCGGCTGGCCGCGCTCGCCACCGGGGACCGCCGCCTGGTCGTCTCCGGGTCCGACCACGCGATGATCCGCGAGGACGAACATCTGCGCGCCGCGCTGGCGTCTGTCCTCGACCGGGTCGGCTGAGGCCCAGGTCCTCTCTTTCGGATCTTGCCGGGTGCCCAACGCCACGCGCCCAGGAAGATCCGAAAGAGAGGGCCTAGCGGCGGGGCTCGCCGTGTCGGGCGTCGGAGCCTCTGCGGTTCTACCCCGCCGATCAGCCCAGCACGCCCTACATCACCGTTCCGGCATCCCGGCCGCCGCTCACGCCGCGCCAGTGCCGGGACTGCCATGCGTGGATCCCCGCTGGCTGGCGAGGGTTCCGCTGCAATCCCTGCAAGCACTGGCGCGAGAAGTACGCCCGAAGCCGGTGCCTGCGTTGCCGGCGCGAGGACCTTCCGTCGCGTGGCGGTCACTGTCGCGGGTGCTACCCCTATCGCCTCCCCGACGAGGCAGGGAGTCACCCAGCGCGAGCCACGCAACTCCAGATCGACCTGCCCGCCGGTACTACAGCAGGGGTTCAGCCATTGATCGGAGACCAATCGCTCCGTGGAGCCGACGGGACAGCGGCGCCTCACGCCGCCCGCGGGCAGGAAAAGCTCTTCAATCCCCGGCGCGGCTGGTCGCCTGTGCTGGCCCGCCTGGGGCGCCGAGGTCCTGGCGAGTTGCCGCTGTCGGAGGAAGCTCGGCGGCTCGTCGAGGAGTTCGACCAGCTCATCCTCGATCGCCGGACGCCTGACTACCGCAAGAACATCCGCACGCTGACCATCCTGGTGCACTGGCTCGGCGCTGAGAACGCCATCCTGGAGCGCGATGTCCACGATTTGGCCAGTTGTTCTGCGACTCTCGCGGCGAAGCCGGTCTGTCAGTTCCTCCGTTCTCATGGTCTGCTCATTGATGATCCGCACCGCCGCCAGGACGTGAATCTCGCATGGATCCAGGTCGCGATCAGTGTCCTCCCGGACCCGCTCGCCAGCGAGATCCACGCATGGGTGACCCTTCTGCGCAGCCAGGGACGCCGCGAGGGCGAGGTCCGCGATTATCGCAGCATTCGCCGCTACCTCGCCCACATTGAACCCGTCCTCACCACGTGGACAGCCGCCGGCGTGACCACTCTGCGAAAGATCACGACTGACCACATTGAGGCGGTGGTATCCGGCCTGTCGGGACGAGAGCGCCTGCAGGTCGCGGTGAGCCTGCGCAGCCTGTTCAAGGCGCTCAAGCGGGAACGGATGGTGTTCCGGGATCCGACTCGCCAGCTGTCGGTCGGCCACCTCAAGGGCCTCCCGCAGTCCGTGCGCAGCGACCTCCTGGCCGGATTGATGGGTCACGCGAAGTCTCCGCTGAGCCGCCTGGTCATCGCGTTGGTGGCCGTTCACGCTCTGCCTGGTGAAGAACTTCGCACGGTTCGGACAACCGATCTCAACCTTGCCCGCGGCACCCTCTAAGTCCGCCGCGGCTTGCTGCGGCACACCCTCTACCTGGAGGAATTCAGCCACCGACTCGCCAGCGAGTGGCTCGCCTACCGCTACCACCGCTGGCCAGCATCGACGAACCCCTATCTTCTCGTCAGTCAGAAGACGGCCCTCGACCCGGATCATCCGGTGGTCAGCAGAACATTGCTTCGCAGGACCCTCCCCAAGAACGTCACGCTCGTCGGCCTGCGGCAGGACCGCATGCTCAACGAGGCGTTTGCCACCGGTGTTCCCCTCAAGCTGATGCGGCTTTTCGGGATCACCTCGCAGACCGCCATGCGCTATGTCGGCGCCGCCTGCCCGGAGCGCACCGCGAAACTGCCCAGGTAGCGGGCCCGCTCCGAGCCCGATGCAGCAGCTGAAAGCCCGTGGCGATGTAGCAGTGGGTCCGGCATCATCCCCATGTGATTGTGATGCAACCCGTTCTGGAGATCTCCGCTGCCGACGACTTCGCGCTCTGGCCGGTTGGCGAGCACGAGTCATATGGCCACCTCGTGCTGAACGGGGAGCTCACTCCGGCGGAGGTCGGCACGGCGGTTATGCGGATCGCCGACTGCAACGACTTCGAGCCGGAGGAGGAGCACGGGCCGTGCCCGACCGACCCGCTCGGCACATTCCTGCACGGGCTGCTCACCATGCCTGATCTGTTCGCCGCAGGTGGGTTCCGGGTGACCGACAACACCACCGACACCGTCTTCGTCGAGCCGGGCTGCTGCAACGGCCTGGAGACCTGGCAGGACTGGCTGGACGTGCTCGACGGTACCGGCTGCTCCTACTTCGGCCACGATCCGTCCTCGGTGGCCGAACGCGTTGGCGACATCGTCCGGCTGAAGCTCGACGCCCATGGGACGGACGGCAGCCCGGTGATCGAGCTGTCGGTAGACCAGGTACGCAGGCTCGTCGCGGGCGCCCAGCAGGATTTGCGGGACTTCCTCAGCCTTGCCGGAACCTGGGCTGAACAACACCTGCCAGCACACGCTGCCACCGTCACTGCCGCCCTGGCACGGGCACTGGACCTGGCGCCCACACAATGACCAGTTTCCTGACCCACCGAGCGCACGTGCACGACGCCCGCCTTCCCCTCCGCCGCCGGCACAGCGCGCTGCGGACCTGCATCTCTTTGCTCCGTACGGCTTCCGGGCGACGTACCACCACCTCACGCTCAGCGCCGCGATCCCCCGGCGGCTGGAGGCGGACCCGGACGCGCTGGTGCGGGCGGTGGAGGAACTGTATGAGGCGCGGGTGCTGTGGCTCGCGCGGGCGGAGAAGTACGCCGCGCAACGCCGGGCGGAGAAGCGGGCCGGGCGGCGGGCTGTAGTGAACCCGCGACCGTGGTGGCTGCGGAGCTGGTGGGAGGGCCCGAACCGCGCCTGGTACGAAGACCCGTTTCGCCATCCGTCGCTGCGGCTGCCCGAGTACGTCCGGCGACAGAACGCGATTCTGGACGGCGCCGATCTCCCCGGCTGCCCCGCCTGCGGGGACGAGAGACCGCTGGAGTCGAACTCGACCGGGCACGGCTGGGTGGAGCTGTGCCGTGGGTGCGCGTGGGTGCTAGCGCCATGTCCGTGCGGGCAGCAGCACCGGTTCGTCCCGGAGACCCCGTTCAACTGGAAAGGGATCTGGCAGCGGGCGCACATGAGCGATGACGGCATGCCGAACCCACATTGGCCTGCGGGCTAGCCGGTTGGATGCGGCACGGGGGGCTTGAGTGTGGGTGATCAGCGGGGTGGCGCGCGCTCTTCAGAAACGTTGCCCGCCGCGCAGGTGATCGTTGCCCGGCGCTCCTCGTAGCGAAGAGATATCGCGGACGCTACCGAGAGGGCGCCGGCCGGTCACCACACGTCGACGGACCAGACGTCGCCCCTCTGATGTCCATCTGGATCTGGGTCGCCTGACCCATACGGGTCAGGGGCAGCGACGACGTGGATGCGGGCGGCGGACGCGGATACGCGGTAGCAGTCCATGTCACTCGACGTGTTGTGCTTGTCGAGTTCGATCGTGTGGCCCAAGGCCAGGATGGCGGCCTGCAGTTCCTTGAAGGGGATCTGGGTGCGAATTCCCCGTACTCCCGCGAGAGCGGGGACGGCACGGTGTTCGGGGACTGGTCGTACAGCAGTCGTTGGATCTTCACGCCGAAGCCGAAGCACGACATCTGCCCTTGCCGCCCTGGCTGGTCCGGCGAGAAGTTGATTTCCACGAGCCCGTAGTCCCACCGCAGTAGGCCACCGCCGGGAACATCGAGACATGTCGCCCCCAGGGCGGCCTCCCAGGCTTCCGGGTCGGCATCGAGGCCAACTCCCAGGACCTCACCGCAAACGGCGACGTGAGCGTAGAAGTCCAAAGCGGACACCCGCCAGCTCCCTCAACTATCCGGACAGGACACCACTTGCTGATCTCCGCACAGGACAAGCGAATCAGTGCCCAGTATTCGGTGATCGTACAGAGCGGCCAGTCATGGCAGTCGCCGGGTGAGTTCGTCGCCGTCGTCGAAGTTGGAAGTCCCAGGCGGGATGTGTCTTTCAGATCAGCCGTGGTCTTGCCATTCCTCCTGGCAGAACCGGGCTTCGCTCACCATGTCCCGTCAGCTAAAGCCGGAACCCGCGCGCTTCGGACGTCGACCACTTCAAACAGCTCAACGACTGCCACGGACACGCCTCCGGTGACACCGCACTCGCCGCGATCGGCAGCCGACTGACCGAATGGGCCGGACGCCACGGTGTCGCAGGCCGCCTCGGAGGCGACGAGTTCGCCGCCCAAGCGCACGCGGCCGTACCGGCCCCAGACCAACGGCACAGTCGAGCGCTTCAACCGCACCCTCCTCGACGAATGTGCCTACGCGAGGCCCTATCGGTCCGAGGCCGAACGACGCGACGCCTACCCACAGTGGCTCCACACCTACAATCACCACCGCGGACACACCGCGCTCAAGGGCCAACCACCCGCCAGCCGCGTCCCCAACCTCACGAGTCAGTACACCTAGGGCGTCTCCCGGCTGCCTGTCGGCTGGCTGCCGTTGCTCGACTGCTCGGCTGCCCGGCGAACGGCAGTGCGGAGTTCCTCGTCGGGCTCGTTCCGCCTGAGTACGGCTTTGAGAGAAACATGCGCTGCCGCCCGCACATCGGGATCCGGGTCGGAGAGTGCGGCGGCGATGATCGGCGCGTGCGCCACGGCGTCGGGGCCGAAGATGCCGAGGCCCTCGATCCCTGCGCGCCGCAACATCGCGTCCGGTGCCGCCGTAGCCGACACGAGTAGTTCAAGGGCCTCAACCGGTGCCTCCGCGCACAGCAACGCCAGGCCAAACAGCGCCTGCTCGAATTCTGCCGTGGCGTGGCGGGTAGTCGCGGCGAGCCGCTTCAGCGCCTCGTTCACCGCCGGCGGACAGGCCGCACGAAGGCTAACCTGGTCGCCCCGGGTAGGGGCGGTGTCGTCGTCCATCCGGTCATCCTGCCAGCAGCCGAGGCCCGATTCCCAGAGCTGGGGAACGGGCCAGCCCGGCTATGGGAATCCAGCCGCCCGGATAGCTCGTGCGGTCGGGGTGTCAGCCAGACCGTCAGGGCCGGCGATGGCTCCGGTCAGGACGAGTCCAACGCCTTGCGCACTGTCCGCCAGGTCACGCCGTGCTTGCGCTCAAGCTCTCGCATCGACATGCCGCCGCGATGGTCACGCCGGATCGCCGCGTACAGCTTGACCTTCGACATCTGCGGCATGACCAGCACCTTTCACCAAGAGCATCTGATTGCTGCCCCGGCAAGAGCCCCCGTGCCTCCCAAACTCATCAACATCACCCGACCGTGGATCGGGCCGCCTCCCAAACCCGTCGACAAGTGACGTCACTACTGGGTTCTGGCACACATTCCGTGAAAGATCTTGCTGGCTCTCGCCAGCTGGAGCCGCGCGCGTCATGTGAGCTGCGCAGGCCACGCGTCATCGAGGTCCGGTGAGGCCGGGCTCAAGATTGCTCACGGAATGTGTGCCAGAACCCACTACTGCTCGATAAAGCCAGCTAAGCGCCGTCGGCGTGCGGAAGGCGCCTGACTCAAGCGTCGGCGACATACCGCTAACTTCTCTTCCGACACTTCACACCGGCCACAGCGTCCTCGACGCCAGACGTCAGCCCCGGCGCAGCATCCGCTGCACCAAGGATTCCACCCCGGAAAGGCTCAGACCCTGAACGCGTCACTCGCAGAAGCACTCTCCGTCGCCCTGCTCCTGGCGGTGCTGGCCTGCGCAGTGATCCGGCCGTGGGGCTGGCCGGAGGCGGCCGTGGCCGTCCCCGCCGCCGGGGTGGTCATCGCCACCGGAGCAATCTCCCTCGACCATACGGCGGCCGAGGCCGCCCGGCTGGGCCCGGTGATCGGCTTCCTCTCAGCCGTCCTGGTCCTGGCCCAGCTGTGCGACGACGAGGGCCTATTCCACGCCTGCGGCGCCTGGATGGCCCGCAGGGCAGCTGGTCGCCCCCGCCGCCTGCTGGTTCTCGTCTTCGTGACCGCCTCGCTGATCACCGCGGTGCTCAGCCTGGACGCCACGGTGGTCCTGCTGACCCCGGTGGTGTTCGCCACCGCCGCCCGGCTCGGCGCCCGCGCCAAACCGCACGTCTACGCCTGCACCCACCTGTCGAACACCGCATCACTGTTGCTGCCGGTCTCCAACCTCACCAACCTGCTGGCCTTCGCCGCCAGCGGCCTGACCTTCACCCGCTTCGCCGCCCTGATGACGCTGCCCTGGCTGGTCGCCATCGGGGCCGAGTACGTGGTGATCCGCCGCTTCTTCGCTACCGACCTGGACGCGGGCGCCCAGGCCCCGCACACCGAAGAGCCCCGCGAACTGCCGCTTTTCGCCCTGCTCACGGTGGCGGGCACCCTGGCGGGCTTCGTGCTGACCTCGGCGGTCGGCATCAACCCGGCCTGGGCGGCGGCCGCGGGCGCGGCCGTGCTGGCGGCCCGCGCCCTGGCCCAGCGCCGCACCACCCCCGCAGCAATCGTCCGAGCCGCGGCCCTGCCGTTCTGCGCCTTCGTGCTGGCCCTGGGCATCGTGGTCCGGGCGGTGGTCGACAACGGCCTCGCGGGCACGCTGAGCCACGTGGTTCCCGGTGGCACCGGCCTGGCGGCCCTCCTGGCCATCGCGGCACTGGCGGCCGTACTGGCGAACGTCATCAACAACCTGCCCGCGGTCCTGGTGCTGCTGCCCCTGACCGCCCCCACCGGCCCGGGCGCCGTCCTGGCCGTACTCCTCGGGGTCAACATCGGCCCAAACCTCACCTACGCCGGCTCGCTGGCCACCCTGCTGTGGCGGCGCATCGTGCGCGAACACGACACCGACCTGGAGCTAGGCGAGTTCACCCGGCTCGGCTTGTTCGCCGTGCCCACCGCCCTGCTGCTCTCGGTGGTGGCACTGTGGGTCTCGCTCCAAGCGATCGGAGGCTGAACACCATGACCGTCATCGTCTGGATCGTGGAGGGCACTTGGCCCGCCTGCGTCGACGCCGCCCGCGCCTACGCGCCCGAGGGTTCCGAGCTCGTGCTGCTGCACGTCACCGGCCACGAAGTGCCAAGCGCCGCGCACGGCGCCTACGCCGGACTGCTGGGCCGCGCACGCCCCGACCGCGACCCCGGCACCGCCGTGGAACACCTGGCCGCCGCCTCCGCCGAACAGCTCCTGGCCAGCGCCGCCGAGCGGCTGGGACGCCCATGCACCCGCCAAGAGCGCTCGGGCCGCGTCGAACGGGAAGTCGTGACCGCCGCGGAAGGCGCCGACCTGCTCGTCCTCGCCCGCGACGGTGACCACACCCACCTCGGCCCCCGCAGCCTCGGACCCGCCAGCCGATTCATCGTCGACCACGCCCCCTGCCCCGTCCTGCTGGTCTGGCCGGAGACCGCACCCAGCACGGCCACCCTCCCGCCACCACCACCCCACCCGCCGCATCACCGCTAGCCACGGCCGGACCACACCGCTACGCACCCATCCGAGTGCAGTGCAGATAAGCGCTGAGGCCTGGAACGCCAAGGTCGAGGCCGAAGCGGTTGCCGAACGGCTCCGAACCTGCGAGCCGGCTGGCGCCACCCACTTCTGGCGGATGCCATCGACCTCGGCGGATGCCCAGTGCTCGGTCTCGGCTGGGATCCCGGGGACCACTCCATACGCCACCACGGAGAGCGGTCCTACGGACAGGTCTACCCCGCCACCCTCGAAGCCCGCGCAGGCGAAGCGGAACTGCGCTGGACCATCCCGCCGTACGACCCTGACCTGTGAACCACACCCCGCCGTGAAAGGTGCCCGGAGAACCCGGTTGAGCCAGACTGTTCAGCCCGGCACACTCGCCCGATGAGCCACAGCCCAAGCTCACCGCCCGCCAGCAGAGCCACCTGGTCCAGCAGCACCAGTCCGGCGAGCACACAATCGCCGACCTCGCCGAGCTCTTCTCCGTCAGCCGCGCCACCGTCTACCGCGTCCTTGAACGCCACCAGAACGCACCCGCGCCTTCGACCTCCGGCGGGCAGTGACGTGCTGCCCTACGTCTAGCGGGTCACCAAGTACGACCCTGCCGACCGCGATCAGCACGACCACTACACCGGGACCGAGCCTTCCATCAGCGACCACGGACCAGTCGAAGCCGCCTACCTGCAGGCCATCGCCGCCTTCGCCGAAGAGTCCGGTGTCGACCAGCTGGCCATCCGCGAGCCGCAGATCGGCGGCTTCGCCCACTTCGGCCTGGAACCACCGGTCGACGGCTACGGCCTGGCGGACCTCTTCCCAGCCGGCCTCGTCGGGTTCCACGACGGTGCGCTGGTGCCGACCGCCGCCGGTCTGGAACTCGTCCGGGCCATGCTCCGCGACAGCGGGGCCTGGTGCCGCCTGGAGACGGAGGGAGCATTCGCGGTGCACGTCGGCTGGGACCAGTACCTCTACATCGGCAGCAACCTGCCCTGCGAAGCGGCGCTGGCCCGCACCCGCTCGCTCGGACTGTTCCCGGAACGTCTGGACGCTTCTCCGTACGAGTTCGCCCCCGACGACCCACTGCGCGTACAGCGCCCGTCCGACGCCGACTTCTGGGCCCGCCTGCACTGGACGGTCAGCGCCCACCGCGCCACGTTCCTGGAGGAGACCTACGCCGCGAACGCCTCCCGGTGGCACCGCCTCACCCGCGACAACATCGAGGCGGTGCGCTCCCAGCTGACCCCGCGCGCACACCTGGCGGTCTGGCCGGACCTGCTCACCGACGTCGACGCGGCAGTGGCCTCTCTGCCCGACGAGGGCCTGGTGGAAGTCATCTGAGAGGACAAGGACGGGTGGATCACCAGCACTGTCGTGGACGAGACCCAGTTCGAGGCAGTAACCTCCCAGCTCGCCAGCGCGTGTGCTGCCGGCGTCGTATCCCTGGCTACCGGTGAGCGGCACCCGCTGCTCACCGCTGTACTGCCCGACAGCGACGGTGTTCTCCGTGCACGCTGGCAGACCGAGCCGACGCCCAGCGACCGGGACTGGGCCTTCCTGAAGACCCTGCGGCGCGGCCAGGTTGTCACCGGCACGGTGACAACCATCGCCAGCTTCGGCGTCACCTTCGTGGACATCGGCGGCTTCACCGCCATGATCAACATTCCAGAGCTGTCCTGGCGCCCGATCAACCACCCGTCCGACGTCGTCAGCGTCGGCCAAGAGGTCACAGCTGAGGTCCTCGACGTCGACATGGTCTGGGAACGGGTGCCGCTGTCGCTTCGAGCAGTGCAGGAAGACCCGTGGCCGCAGGTAGCGCAGAGGATCGGCCAGGTGATCACCGGGCCGGTCACCAAGATCGTGCCGTTCGGCGTCTTCGTCCGCATCGAAGACCGAGAGGACGGCTTCCAGGGGCTCGTGCACACCAGCGAGCTGGATGAATCGTCCGGAGACGTCGTCGAGGTCGGCGACGCCATTACCGTGAAGATCATCGACGCCGATCTCGCGCGCCGTCGTATCGCCTTGTCTCAGACGCAGGCCCGTACACCCCGCCATGAGGGAGATCGCCATTCCTGACGAAACGGCTGCCCACACGCGCAAGGAGCAGGAGTACAAGTCCGATGCTGAGCCAGATGAGTTGACCCTGCACATGGCCTCCTTGTCCCATCCCGAGGCAACCGTTCGAAGGGACGCTGTGGGCGGCATCGAGTCGCACGGAGCAGGAGATCCCCGGGCCGTGGCGGCCCTGCTTCCCCTTCTTCGTGACCCCGATCTCAGGACCGGGAGTCGGGCTCGGTACGTCCTGACCTCCTGGGGCTCGTCCATCGTGCCGTTGCTGCAGGAGATCCGCCGCGCGGGGCCAGGGCGGCTGCGGGCTGCGGCCCTGACCGTCCTCGCAGAGATTGCCGGCGAGGACGGCCTGTCTGCCCAAGACCGGGCAGCCGTCGAACGTCTGATCCGTATCAAGCTTCTCGGCGATCGCCCCGAGCCGCTGTCGGGCTGCTGGATCCACTGGATCGCAATCCCTACCGGAGATCAGCGGGGAATTATAGATCTCCTCGGCCTGGCCCAGCCGCGACCAGTCACCTTCGCGCTCGCCAACGATGTCGTGGACGCAGACAGCCACGACGGCCCGGCAGATGGCCCCGGGTGCTTCGCCCGGGTATTCGTCAGCCCCGAGCTCGACGGCTGGACCTTCGTGGCCGGCCGGTGGTGCGACCCGATCGACGACGAACGCGCGGACGACGTACTCCGGGCCTGCGAGAGACTCAGCGCCCGTTACGGCCGAGCGCAGGCGTACTACTACGGCGCCCAGGGGGACGGATCCGCGTGGGTCGTCGCCGAGAACGGTGCCGTCATCCGTCGCTACAGCGAGACCGGCGAGGGCGAAGACCACCTGCTTACCATCGGCGACCCCCTGCCGTACGAGCGGGACCGCCGTATCGAACTGGGGCTGTCTCCCGATCGGGACGCGGCCCACGCCTCGGAAGACGAGGAAGACGAATAAGTCCCCACCGACGACCCTGGAGGCGGGTGCTGACCAGCAGCGATGATTTTACGGGCCCCACAGGGTTGAGTGTTCAAGCCGAGGCACGCAGATGTGCCGAGCCACGATAGTTGGCACCTGGCCACGCTGGTTGGCATCGCCCTCGCTCATCTATGCCAGGATTCGAGGGTGGATATGACCGACGTCACGCGTGCGATCGCGGCTGCGACTTCGGTCGCCGCATCGCTCGACCTGCCAGCCAACGATGCAATCGCTCTCCACAACTCGAACAAGCTGGCACTGCGGCTGACGCCATGCGACGTCTTTGCCCGGGTCGCCCCTGTGGGACAAGAGGTTGCACAGTTCGAAGTCGATCTCGCTCAGCGGCTCACCGAGATCGGATGCCCGGTGTGTCCCTTGGAGCCTCGGGCGGACCCGCGTGTGTACACGCGCGATGGCTTCGCAGTGACGCTGTGGACCTACTACGAGCCCGTGACACCTCACACCTCACCAGTCGACTATGCCAAGGCGCTGGAGCAGCTGCACGCTGGCATGCGCAAGGTCGATGTGCCGAGCCCGAGGTTCACGGACCGGATCACGGAGGCGGAAGCAGTTGTCGCCGACCCGGATCGCTCGCCGGAGCTCACCGACGCGGACCGCGTGTTCCTCAGCGGCAGGCTAGCAAGCCTGCGACGAGCGATCGACGACCGCGGCGCCGTGGAACATCTGCTCCACGGCGAGCCGCATCCAGGCAATGTGCTCAGCACGAAGAACGGCCCGTTGTTCATCGACCTTGAGACGTGCTGCCGTGGACCCGTCGAGTTCGATCTCGCCCATGTTCCCGAGGCGGTCTGCGAGTACTACCCAAGCGTTGACCAAGGGCTGCTGGACGAGTGTCGGCAGCTCGTTATCGCGATGGTCGCCGCGTGGCGTTGGGAGCTTGGCGACCAGTTTCCGAATGGGAGGCGATTCGGAGAGGAATTCCTGCGCTTGCTGCGCGAGGGTCCTCCTTGGCCGACACTCGACACAGTGACCAGGCGACTGGATGGTCTGTAGAAATCGCCGAAGGTCACGTGAAAGCGGCAAGGAACCAAGCGACGAGACTGTCGCCGTTGCAACCCCATGCGCGCCGGCCTCGCTGCCGCGCTGAACCATGGCGCCGGCGCCAACAAACGTGGCAATTCATTACAGATGCCAAGAATCCTGGCCAGACGGTGCCAACTAGCGTGGCCAGGCTGTTGGGAGCCCCAGGTCACACAGCCCGATTAGTGCCAACTATCGTGGCCCGGCACAGCAGACTCTCCTGTCGTCCGCCTGGACGGCAGGCATTGCTGCGTTCGTCAGCGCTGTAGCCGTCGACGGGTGTCGGTGATGAACGCCGCCCACCGGCTGTCCTTGCGGAAGTTGAAGTCGGAGACGGTCCGGTCAAGGTTCATCAACGTGCTAAGGAAGCCGCCGAGGCCCGGCAGCAGCTTGTTGCCGGCCACGCCGACGGCCATGCTCCCGAGGGTGCGGAGCATGGCTGGCCTATGCACCATCTGGAACGATTCCGCCTGATAGTCGGCGATGAGCAGTTCCACTTGTGCGGCGAGTGTCTCCGCCGTGCCTCCTTGAGAGGGCTGGCCAGCGAGGAAGGCCTGCAATTCCTTCACCCGTTTGTCCTTGCGCAGGTCGTCGATGTACTCGTGGTAGGCACCGCGAGGCCCCAACGCGTCCGTGGTGCGCAGGTGGAGGACCTGCTCAATCCCCACGATCTTGTAAGTGTCGAAGTTGTGCCGTTCAGAAACTCATCGCTGCTGCTTGGAGTAGGTCTGGCGGGCCACGATGGCCTCCTGGAACCCTCGCCGGATGTTCGTCTCACTGGTGTACCAGGTGGCCCGGAAGCTGCTGTCGGTCCCGGCGGTGCTGGTGCGTCGGCGCGCGGCGAAGGATGCCGAGTTGCTGGCGCTGCAGCATGAGAACGTGGTGCTGCGCAGGCAGCTCACGGGCCCGGTGCGGTACGAGCCGGCGGACCGCCTGTGGTTCGCGGCACTGTCCGGGCTGATCCCGCGACATCGGTGGGCGCGCGTGTTCCCGGTCACGCCCGCGACCCTTCTGGCGTGGCACCGAAGACTCATCGCACGCAAGTGGGACTACAGCAAGCGCCGGGGCAGGCCGGGCAGGCCGCCAACCGCGAGCGTGGTAAAGGCGTTGGTGCTGCGGCTGGCACGGGAGAATCCGCGTTGGGGCGTCGTCGGATCCAGGGCGAACTCGTTCGTCTGGGGCATCCGATCGGCACCACGACGGTCTGGGAGATCCTGACGGCTGCCGGCATCGATCCGGCCCCGCGTCGCAGCGGACCGACATGGCGCGAGTTCCTGACCGCACAGGCCGAGGGCATCATCGCCTGCGACTTCGTGCACATCGACCTGATCGACCTGCGCCGCGTGTACGCATTGGTCTTCCTCGAGCACGGCACGCGCCGACTGCACATCGCGGGGGTTACTGCGCATCCGACCGGGCCGTGGACGGTGCAGCAGGCGAGAAATCTCGCCCTCGAGTTGGGTGTCCGCCTCGACTCTCTCCGCTTCCTGATCCGCGACCGGGACGCGAAGTTCACCGAGTCCTTCGACGCGGTCTTCGCAGCCGACGACATCGAGGCCCTGAGGACCGCGCCGCGGGCTCCTCGGATGAACGCGCACTGCGAACGGGTCATCGGAACCCTGCGGCGCGAAGCCCTCGACTACCTGTTGATCTGGAACGAGGCCCACGCCCGGCAGGTCCTGGACAGCTACGCCCGGCACTACAACCACCATCGCCCGCATCAGGGCCGGGGACAGCTTGCTCCCCTCGCTCAGGCGCACCCTGCGGCCGCGACCGACCTGACCGCGCGCCGAATCCTTCGCACCCGAGTATTCGGCGGTGTCATCAACGAGTACAGATATGCAGCCTGACCAGCGACGACGAGTTTCCGAACGGCACACCCTCGCTGCGCTCCTTCAGCAGCGCTTCGTGCAGACGGTCTGAGATGCCCTGCTTCCGCCACTGCGGGCGCACCCGCTCGCGACCTGCGCTAGGCCGGTGGATGAGGCGGGAGGACTCCCCCATTCCCGAGGTGGTCTACGTGCGTCCCGTGGAGGATGCCGAGTTCGACCCGTTCGCGAAGGTCCCCCTGCACAACCCCGCACAGACAAAGACGGGATGACGACGCATCAAACGAAGAACCCGCTCCGTGGGAGCGGGGCCCGCGGGCCGTCACCCCGGCTCTCACCGGCATCTAACCACGGGCACCCAACTGGTGCCCGCAACAGAAAGGGTCCACCAGTGACCACCACGCGGCAGCTCACTCAACGAGAAACGCACCCGGCAGCGTCGGGCGAGCCAGTTGTCGGCAACAGTTTGCCAAGCATTTAACCCTCAGCCTTTTTTTCGCACGTGTCTATGCGCGTAGCTTGAGCGCGTGCCAGGCTCCGGCCGTCGACAGCGGATCCGGGTCGGTCGGCGCTTCCCAACACGTACTCATGCTTTCCCGGCTCCAAGGAGACCCTTCCTGTGTCGCACTCAAGCGATGAAACGCCCCGCCCTGCAAGACACCGCGCTGCTCCTCTGCGCAAGCGGCTGATACCGCTGGCGATCACCTGCTCGGTGGTGCTGGCCGGAGTGGGCGTCCACTCCGCCTTTGCCACCCCGTCGGCCGACGCCGTCATCTCCGAGGTCTACGGAGGCGGCGGCAACTCCGGCGCCACCTTCACCAACGACTTCATCGAACTGGCCAACGCCGGCGCCGGCGACCTGAACCTCTCCGGCTACACCGTCCAGTACCTGTCGGGCAACCCCGGCCCGACCACCAAGTGGCAGGCCACCCGCCTCACCGGCGCGCTCGCCGGCAACGGTCGTTACCTGATCCAGGAGGCCCCGGGCACCGGCGGTACCACCGCCCTGCCGACCCCGGACGCCACCGGCACCATCAACATGTCGGGCACCACCGGCACGGTCGCGCTGGTCAAGGGCACCGACCTGCTGACCTGCGTCACTGCCGAGGACTGCGCCGCCGACACCCGCATCAAGGACCTGGTCGGCTTCGGCACCGCCGTCGTCCGCGAGGGCTCCGGCCCGGCCGCGGGCGCGAGCAACACCGCCTCGGTCGCCCGCAAGACGCTGGTCGACACCGACGACAACGCAGCCGACTTCGCCGCGGGCGCGCCCACCCCGGAGAACTCCGGCGGTGCGGGCGGCGGCACCGGCGGCGAGCCGACCCCGACGCCCCCCGCCGACGCGATATCGGCGAAGATCCACGACATCCAGGGCACCACCCGGCGCTCCCCGCTCGCCACCAAGGACGTCAAGGACGTCAACGGCATCGTCACCGGTGTCCGCACCACCAGCACGTCCTCGACGTCCAAGGGCTTCTGGATGCAGGACCCGAACCCGGACAGCGACCCGCGCACCAGCGAGGGCATATTCGTCTACACCAGCTCCACCCCCACGGTGAAGGTCGGCGACAGCGTCACCGTCTCCGGCGTCGTCTCCGAGTACTACCCGGGCGGCTACGACGGCGGCATCCAGTCGATCACCGAGATCATCAAGCCGACGGTCACCGTGCTGTCCAGCGGCAACCCGCTGCCGGCCCCGGTCGCCCTCGACAAGAACAGCATCCCCGCCGCGTGGTCCCCCAAGGGTGACAGCAACGGCAGCGTCGAGTACCTCGACCTCAAGCCGACCACGTACGCCCTGGACTTCTACGAGTCCCTGGAGGGCATGAACGTCCAGATGTCGGACGCCCGCGTCATCGGCGCCACGGACGCCTATCACGAGCTCTGGGCCACGGCCGACCCCGACCACAACAAGACCCTGCGCGGCGGCGTCTACTACCCGTCGTACGACGACCCCAACGTGGCTCGTCTCCAGGTCCAGGCGATCAACACCACGGACCCGTTCCCGATGGCGAACGTGGGCGACGAGCTCACCGGCGTTACCGAGGGACCACTGGACTACAGCCAGTTCGCCGGCACCTACATCCTCGAGGCGCGCAAGCTCGGCACCCACAAGGACAACGGCCTCAAGCCCGAGGTCACGAGCGCGGCGAAGTCCAACGAGGTCACCATCGGCACGTACAACGTGCAGAACCTCGCGCCGAGCGACCCCCAGGCCAAGTTCGACCGGCTCGGCCACAACCTGGTGACCAACCTTCGCGCGCCCGCCATCGTCGGCGTCGAGGAGATCCAGGACAACAGCGGTGCCATCGACGACGGCACCGTGGACCCCGACAAGACGCTGGCCAAGCTCACCGACGCCATCGTCGCTGCCGGTGGCCCGCGCTACGAGTACCGTCAGATCAACCCGGTGAACGACAAGGACGGCGGCCAGCCGGGTGGCAACATCCGCACCGTCTTCCTGTTCGACCCGACGCGGGTCAGCTTCGTCGACCGGCCGGGAGGCGACTCCGTCACCGCCGTCGATCTCGTCGGGACGGGCGACGACGCCCACCTGACCATCTCGCCCGGACGCATCTCCCCGACGGACGAGGCCTGGAACAGCAGCCGTAAGCCGCTGGTCGGGGAGTTCCTCACGAAGAACAACAAGAAGATCTTCGTGATCGCCAACCACTTCAACAGCAAGGGCGGCGACCAGAACATCGCCGGCCGCATCCAGGAGCCCGTCCGCAGCTCCGAGAACCAGCGCATGAAGCAGGCCACGCTGGAGAACGCCTTCGTCAAGAAGCTCGAGGCCGCCGACCCCAAGGCCCTCATCGTCTCCCTGGGCGACTTCAACGACTACCAGTTCTCCCCCGCAATGAAGACCCTGACCGGTGACGGCAAGCAGCTCACCGACCTGATGAACACCCTGCCGGTGGAGGAGCGCTACTCCTACGTCTTCCAGGGCAACTCGCAGGTGCTGGACCACATGATGGTCAACCCCAGCATGCTGAACCACATCACCTACGACGTGGTGCACATCAACTCCGAGTTCGCCGACCAGGTCAGCGACCACGACCCGCAGGTTCTGCGTGTGAAGCCGTAAGGCTCTTGCACGCCCGCCCGCTCCCGCGCTCAATGCAGCGGGGCGGGCTTATCTGCATATCGGCCCGCTCCATCACGGCGAGTGGCCACCACATCGCCGAGCACGACGAACATGTCGCAGCGATCTCAGCGCCTCAGTAGGCCCGCCAGTCGTTCAAGATCACCCCGTTGCCCCTTTGGCCCGTATCTCGGTCAGACCCCCTACCGGGTCTGACTGCCCCGATAAGATGTTCGGGCCTGCCGCCGCTCTGGTAGCGGGCCTGCGCATTAGCGAGAGGACTCTCAGTGAGCCAGCACCGTCCCGCCCGTGCGACGGTGTTCTCGGCCGGGTCCTGGGGAACCGCCCTCGCCAAGATCATGGCCGATGCCGGCACCGACGTAATCATGCACGCCCGGCGGGGTGAGATCGCCGACGCGATCACCACGGCGCATCGCAACCCCGGGTACTTCCCGGACATCGAACTGCCCCACACCATAACGGCCACCACCGACCCGACCGTCGCGCTGGAAGGCGCCGACTTCCTCGTGCTGTCCATTCCCGCGCAGTCCCTGCGTGCGAACCTCGCTGCGTGGGCTCCGCATATCGGTCCCGAGACATTGATCGTGTCGCTGATGAAGGGCATCGAGCGGGGCAGCGGGCTGCGGGCGAGCCAGGTCATCACCGAGGTGACCGGAGTGAGCGCGGACCGGGTCGCGGTGCTGTCGGGCCCGAACCTCGCTCCCGAGATCATGGACGGCCAGCCTGCCGCCGCAACGATCGCCTGCACCGACGAGGACGCCGCACACCGCTTCCAGCAGGCTTGCCACACCCCCTACTTCCGGCCCTACACCAGCACCGACGTCATCGGCTGCGAGCTGGGCGGCGCGGTGAAGAACGTCATTGCCTTGGCGGTCGGCATCGCCTCAGGCATGGGCCTCGGCGACAACGCCGCGGCCCTGCTCATCACCCGCGGACTGGCCGAGACGACCCGACTGGCCGTGGCCATGGGCGCCTACCCGGCCACCCTCGCCGGGCTGTCCGGCCTGGGCGACCTGGTGGCAAGCTGCACCTCCCCGCTCGCCCGCAACCGCACCTTCGGCGTCCACTTGGGCCGGGGCCTGAGCGTCGATGAGGCGACGGCAGCCACCCGGCAGACCACCGAGGGCGTCAAGTCCGCCGAAGCGGTCCTCGACCTGGCGCGTACCCGCGGCGTCGAGATGCCGATCGCGGAAGTGATCTCCGCCCTACTCAACGACAAAATCACCCTAGACGAGGCCGCCGCCGCGCTGATGCAGCGGCCCCCCAAGTCCGAGCGCTGACCCCTGTCCCGTCCGAAAATTCGATTCGGTGCAGTGAGCTGTGGAGATGTCGCTCGGTCAGGCGGCGCGGTGATACTGGTGTCGCCTGGCGCGACACGGTGGCCCTCCTCATGGCCCCCCGACGGGCCGGCCTTATGCTCCTGCTGCTCGCCCTCGCCGGGGCAGCAGCCGCCGCCTCCGCCGACACCCGGGGCGGCACGGCCCACCTCGCGGCCGCGGTCGCTGCCCTGCTCGGCTACTGCGCCGCCTCCACCCTGCTGGAGCCAGCCAGGCTGGATGCCGACGACGTACGACGCACGGCATGGTCACCACGCCCCTACGAACGCATCGCGCTCGCCCACGCGCTCGTACCGAACCTCGCGCTCGTCGCCACCGGGGGCCTCCTCGCGGTGCCCCTCGCCCTGGCCGACCTCCGCTCGGCCCCCCTCATCGTCCTCGCCGCCGCCCCCGTCCTCGTCGCTGCCGGCCTGCTGAGCGCCTACCGCTCACCCGTGCCCGCCTGGGTCCTCTACAGCGGCCCGCTCCTCGCCGACACCGGCCCCATCATCGCCATGCTGTGGTACGCCGTCGGCCCCCTCATCGGCGTCACCGCCCTGACCCTGCTCCTATCCGGCCCACTCCCGGCGAACCTTCCCCCGGCGGCTGACCCCTGGGCCCGCCTGGCCACCTGCTGGCTCCTGGCCGCGCTGATGCTCCGCTGGACGGTGGGACGGACACGGAAACGGGTGCGCCCGTAACCCGGACAGGCGCACCCCCGATCCGCTACAGAGAGCTACTTGTCACTTCGCCGTAGCTTCGGGGGAACAGGGCCGTCCCGGCCGCTGGCGCCCTGCGCCCGTTGCGCGATCCAGACGGGCCGGAGCTGGACGAGTACGACGACGGGAGCGGGCAGGACTAATCGTGGCCGACCAAGGCGGTGATGAGCTTGCGGGCCCTCGCCTTGGTCAGCCGCTTCGCGGCCGTCGCGCAACGCTGCCGGGGGCGCGCGGCTCGATGTCGCTGCCCTTGATCACCTGCTCGTGGTCAGCGGCAGCAGGCCTTCCCTGTCCTGCTGATTCAGCGAGCGCCTCGATGAGATCTTCCGCGGACCAGCCCGCGACCGTCGAGGACGCGCCGGGGAAGCGGATGCTCGCCGCATGCTGCCGCAACCGAGGCCGGGGCACAGCTGGCCGTTGTGATGGACGACGAGGGTGGCTGCCGTGGATGACTCTCAGCGTTTCCATCTGACCGTGACGGCGGCCGGTCGTCTGGTGGGCTTGCTGCCTACGAGCCGCCGGCCGTCGAGACGCATGGGGGTGCGGTGCCGGCAGTCTGCCTGCACCGCACCTCACACGTATACGCCGTTACGGCCGGGTCCAGCCTTCCGCGGCGAGCACGGTCTGGTAGGCCAGTCCATCGCCGTGGCGGTGCAGAGGGGCCTTGGTGCTGAAAGGGACGTCCTCGGGATGGGCATTCACAGCGGCCATCGAGATCGGAAGATCGAACGGAAGGCGTCCCTGGGGGGCGGAGTCCCCGAAGACGATCTCGGCCAGGACGTCGTCCTCGGCGCCGAAGTCGGCGAGGACGGCGGTTGCCAGGAGTTCGACCTCATGAAGGATCGCGGGGCGCTCCAGGTAGACGAGGACGACGGTGGGGACCTCAGCGGCGAGCGTCTGGACATGGGCGATCTGGTCGGGGGTGAAGTCGAGGTCGCCTCCGTGGAAGAAGGCGGTCATGCCGTTGGGGTCCTCGCGCCAGGGCGCGTGCAGCCGCAGTACCGCGACGTCCGCCTGCGCAGGGTTGGGGACGATCTCGGCGCGCCCTCGCAAGGCCTCCGGGGCGATGCCCTCGGTGTAGACCTTGGTGCCTTCGGCGAGCGGCAGCAGGTTGCGTGTGTTCTTCAGTAGCACTGTGGAGTCCGCTTGTGCCTTTCGGCCCGCGGAGCGCAAGGGTGCGCTGCCCGCGACGGCGCGGGTGCGCTCCGGGTCGACGTAGCGGTGTTCGAACAGGCCGAGGCGGAACTTCTCCTGCAGGAGGCGGCGCACGGAGGAGTCCAGGCGCGCGACCGGGATCCGGCCGGACTCCACGAGGTCCACGACGAGCTCCGGGCACTGGTCGCCGCCGAACTGGTCGACACCCGCGCCGAGGGCCACGGCGATCCGCTCCAGGGGCGGGAGGTGTTCCAGGCCGTAGCTGTTCGGGCCGAAGGGGATCCCGTGCAGGGTGGTGCCCTGGATGACGTACCAGTCCGTGACGACGATGCCGTCGAAGCCGAGCCTGTCGCGCAGGATGCCTTGGACCACTGGCTTGTTGAAGGCGAAGGCCAGTTCGGGCCAGTCGGTGCCGACCGGCTTGCCGTAGTAGGTCATGATCTGGGTGGCGCCGGCGGCGATGGCCTGCTCGAAGGGCTTGATGTGCAGGGCGCGGCTGTCGCCGGGATAGACCTGTTCGGGGTAGCGCAGATCGTGTGCGTCGTTGCCCTTCAGCTGAGGGCCGCCGCCGGGGAAGTGTTTGACGACCGCGGAGACGCTCTGGGGTCCTAGTTCGGGGCCGCCGCGCAGGCCGGTGAGGAATGCGGCGGTGAGCCGGGCGACGGTTTCCGGGTCCTCTCCGAACGTGCCGAAGCCGCGGGACCAGCGCGGCTCGCTGAAGATGTCCGCCATGGGGCCGAGTGCCACTTTGAAGCCCATGGCGAGGTATTCGCGGCGGACGATGTCGGCGTACTCGGCGACCCGGCGCTCGGCGTCGGGCAGCGCGGCCATGCCCGGGTGCTCGGGCCAACGCGAGAGGGCGTTGATCGTCTGTCCGGTGGTCGGGCTGGAAAAGAAGCCGTGGCGGGGGTCGGTGGAGAGGGTGATTGGGATGCCCAGCCGGGTCGACTCCGCGAGCTCCTGGACCCGGTTGTGGAACTGGGCGATGGCGTAGGGGTCCTCGCCGTTCATCAGGTGGAGGTGCGTGATGTGACGGTCTGTGACCACGTCCTGCTGCGTGGGCGCTGCGTAGTCCGCGTTCGGCCCCGCCAGCAGCGACCCGTCGTCGTTCATGACCGTGGCCGGGTGGAACAGCTGTCCGGCCTTTTCCTCCAGGGTCATCCTGCCCAGCAGGTCTTCGGTGCGTTCCTCGGCGCTGAGCGCGGGGTCGAGGTAGCGCGGGCGCACGGTGGTGCTCATGTACAGGGGTCCTTTGACGAGTGGGACCCCGGCCGGGTAACTGTCAGGTGATACCCGGCCGGGAGCGCGGGGGGTGCCGGGGTCAGCGGGTATTGCGGATCTTCAGCAGGAAGGGCAGCGACAGCAGGCCGACTGCACCGCCGAGGATGAACAGCAGCGGGTAGTTGTCGCCGTGGCCGCCGATCCGCAGTACGAACGGGGCGAGGAAGGGAACGAGCGAGAACGGCAGGGTGACCGCGATGTTGGTGACGCCGAGGTCGCGGGCGATGGTGGTCTTGTCGTTCATGGTCGCGGTGGCGAAGGCGAAGTACATCCCCATCAAGATGCCGTAACTCAGTCCCTCGACGGTGGAGCCGACCAGAAAGACGTTGATGGAATGGGAGATGACGATGATGACCACCGACACCGCGCCGATCACGGCGGAGGCAACAAAGACGGGCTTACGGCGGTTGAAGCGGTCCGTGAGCCAGCCGCCCAGGGGCGCTCCGACCAGCGAGGCCAGTCCGTTGAGCAGGGACCAGATCACCAGGATGTGCGGCAGTCTGCCCGCTGAGATCCCGAGCTGGTTCTGCATGTAGTAGACGTGATAGGTGCTCAGGCCCACGGTGCTGATGCTCATCAGGAAGAGCGCCACCAGGAACCAGGCGAAGTCGGGGGACTTGCGCGGGTTGATGGCGAAGCTGCCGACCAAGTCTTTCGGGCCGAAGGGCTGCGGCTGCTCCGCGCGGGTGTCGTCCTCTTTCATCACGGGCAGCAGCAGGGCGCAGGTCACCAGCGCCAGCGCCACGGGCAGCCCGATCTGCGGAAGGATCTGGGTGGGGAACAGGTCGATGAAGTAGGTGCCGACCATGACCGAGGCCGTCACGGTGGCGCCGGAGATGGAGCCAAGCAGGCCGTGCTGTCGCTCCGGGAAGCGGTCCGCGACGATCGCCAGCATGCCCGCCACTGCGGCGTTGACGAAGCACTGCATGATCATCCAGCCGGCCACCAGCAAGGTGAGGGAATTGGTGAAGGCGATGAGTGCTGCCCCGGCGGTGGTACCGAGCAGGCCCACGACGACCCAGGGGCGTCGTCGCCCCCAGCGGCTGCGGGTGCGGTCGCTGAGCCGGCCGAAGACCGGGTTGGCGATGACCGCGACCAGCGCCCCGACGCCCGCGATGATCGAGTAGGACGTGGTCTGGTTCTTGGGGTCGAGGACGGAGACGCGCAGGGCCACGGTCACTGTGGCGGGCAGGTTGATCGCCATCCACACGCCGAAGATCGCCAGTGTGTAGAGCACGACGAACAGCGGGCTGGCGGGGGTGCGGTCGTCGTCGCGTCTGCTTGCGGTCTCGGCAGCGCCCGGCGCTGCGGGGCCGGCAGGGGCTGTGGGGGTCATGCAGGGCTCCTCGTTGAGCTGGGCGCCGATGTCCAGGATCGCGCACACCTTCCGGAATCGATTCCGGAATCGATTCCGGAATGCTAAGCTTCAGATCGATCAGGGTCAAGAGCCGGGAATCGGGCAGGCAGGACGCAATGGTGCGACGGGTGACACTCGCTGACGTGGCCCGCGAGGCGGGGGTGGGCCAGGCGACCGCGTCGCGCGCCCTCTCCTCCAACGACCACCGCGATGTGAGCTCCGAGACCCGCGAACACGTACGCGAGGTCGCGGCCCGCCTGGGATACCGGGCGTCCGCCACGGCGCGCGCCTTGCGCACCGGCCGGAGCCGCGCCCTCAGCGTGATCGTCCCGGACTCCTCGTGGAGTTGGTACGAAGCAGGCGTGCGCAGCGTGTCCCGCGCCGCCGCTGAGCGCGGCTACCGGGTACTGCTGCACGTCGTCCCGCTGGATCTGGCGTCCACCGCGCGCGGCAAGGGCAGCTCGCCGACTGCGACCGCGATCGCGGACCTGGCCGATCTCCCGTCCGAGGGCCTCATCCTGTTCGCCCCAGCCCTGCACTCCTCCGTGCAGGAACAGGCGGCACGGCTGGGGCTGCCGGTCGTCGCCGTGGACGACGTCGCTCGCGACAATCCAGTGCCCACGGTGTCCTGCGACAACCGGGACGGGGCGCGCGCCGCCGTCGGCCACCTCCTCACGCGCGGTCGGCGCCGCATCGCCCACCTGACCATCTCGCCGCATGTGGGCTTCGCGCGGGACCGGCACCAAGGCTATCTCGACGCCCTCGCACAGGCGGGCATCCGTGCCGACAGCCGGCTCGTCGTCACCCACCAAGCGATGACACCACCTGCTCGCATCCCGGAGCTGGAGGAATTCCTCGCGGAGGGACCGGAGTGCGACGCGCTGTTCACCGTGAGCGACTTCATGGCGGCTGCGGCCCTGCGCACACTCCGGTCCACCGGACGCCGTGTCCCGGACGACGTGGCCGTCGTGAGCTTCGACGACGACACCTCGGCCCCGCTGCTCGATCCCCCGCTGACCACGGTGCGCCAGCCGTACGAAGCCATGGGCGAGACGGCAGTGGACCTACTGATGCGCCAGATCCGGGGCGAGCAGATCCCAGCGGAACGCTGGCAGCTGCCCGGAACACTCATCCTCAGGGAATCGGCCGGCTGACCGAAGCGCAGACCTTCGGCTCCGACACCTGTGGGGCTCGGAAACTCGTCGCCGTAGGTCAGGCCACGCATCTGTACTCGTTGATGACTCCGCCAAGAACGCGGGTACGCAGGAGCTTCCGCGTAGTGCATCGAAGTGGCTTCACCGGCTGTGATCAGGGGCCATGTCATCTCCCGGTGGTGTGACTCCAGTGAAGTGGATCAGCTCCGCTGAGGGCCCGTCACGGTCTGTGGTCGTGGCGCGCCGCGACCACAGCCACGGCGGCCATGAGTCCGGCTAGCGGCAGGAACGCTGTGAACCGGTGGGGGATCAGGACTTGGTCGACCAGGTTCTTGAAGAGCCACACCGAAGCGACTTCACCCGCGGATCCCCGCGATGAGGAGGACGACACTCGCGGCGAGCCGGTACCGGTCGGGGCGTGCCCACGGCCAGAAGCGGCGGAACGCGTCGGCCGAAGACACGGCCGCCGCAAGGTGCACTGGACTGTCCTCGGCTGCCGGGGCCACGGGCTTGATGTGAGCCGAGTCGGCGTGTGTCGCGTCCGCCAAGCGGGGTCACCTTCTCGGGGAGGGAGCCGGGTGGGGGCATGCGGCGGAAGGGGGGCGACGGACGGGACGCGCCGTCGCCCCCCCGATGACGATCCTCGGGTGAGGCTGCGATGCTCAGTAGCCGCCGTAGCCGCCGTAGCCCCCGTAGCCGCCGTAGCCGCCACGTCCGCCGTAGCCGCCACGTCCGCCACGTCCGCCGTAGCCGCCACGTCCGCCGTAGCCGCCACGTCCGCCACGTCCGCCGTAGCCGCCACGGCCACCGCGGCCACCACCTCGGCCACCGCGGCCGTTGAAGATCGAGAAAGCGCTCATGACGTACCTCCTGTGTGACTGGATGTGCCGGAAGGGCTTCGCAGCCCATTGGTTGCCTGAGATCGGCCCCAACGGCACCGAAGACATTCATGCAGCTGGGGTGGGACCCCTTGGGCAATCCGGCGTGGACTGGGGTGATCGATCAGAACCCTCTATGAACGTACCTAGATCAGCCTAAAAGTGCTCGTTCATGCACAAAGCAGGACAGCCCTCGTGTGGGTGTGTGACACCTCGGCGGATGTCTCCCGAGGACGGTAGAGAAGCGACCCAGTTCGCGGCGCCGCCACACGGCTGCCGAACCTGCCTTTGAGGCTGTGAGAGGGCGGTATGTGACGTGATGACGTACTTGTCGTCACCGGAACGTGTGGGACGGCCGCATCCGCGCTGACCAAGAGGGTCCGGCCGTGCTGGA